>JAQGOC010000110.1 GCA_028293805.1 Gammaproteobacteria bacterium | reverse complement strand
ATGATCATCTCCGACCGCGCCAGCAACGTGAACCGCATCATCCGTATCATACGCCGGGTAGACAAGGTGGGGGATCAGAGCGTGGAGATCGTGCAGCTGCAGAACGCTTCCGCGGCGGACACCGTGCGTGTTCTCAACTCACTATTCCAACAGGCACCCGCGGAGGGCGGCGTGGTGGTGAAAGTCGTGGCCGACGAGCGCTCCAACAGTGTCCTGATCAGCGGCGACCAGTCGCAGCGGCTGCGCATCCGCGCGCTGGTCGCTCACCTCGACACTCCGCTGGAGAAAGGCGGGGACACGCAAATCCGTTATCTTCACTTTGCCAATGCGGAGAAGATCGCCCCGAAGCTGAAGGAGCAGGTCACCGGCATCGCGCAGGCTGCCACGGGCGGTGCCGCCGGCGGCGCGCAGGCCACCCCGCAGGCGCAGGCGGAAAAGAATGCGATGATCTGGGCAGAGCCGGAGACGAATGCGCTGATCATCACGGCGCCGCCGAAGATCATGCGCGCCATCATGGACATCATTGACAAGATCGACATTCGCCGCGCTCAGGTGCTGGTGGAGGCGGTGATCGTGGAAGTCAACGCAGACAAGACGTCGGATCTCGGCGTCAATTGGGCCGCATGGTCGAATGGGTCCAGCGGAACTCAGATTCCCGTTGGAGGCTTCGTCGCGCCGGTCGGCGGTTCCTCGCTCGTGGATCTGGCGAGCACGGTCCAAGGCATCGCCAGTGGAACCGCCACCACGACCACGAGCGCCCTGACCGGCACGACCCTGGGAATAGGCAAGATCTCCTCGAACGGCATCAATTTCGGAGCGATGCTGCGCGCCCTCAGCGGCGACTCCAGTACCAAGATCGTGGCGACGCCCTCGGCCATCACCTTGGACAATCAGGAGGCCGAGCTGAAGGTGGCCCAGGAAGTTCCGTTCATCACCGGCTCGTATGCCACCACGACGGGCACCAGCACCAGCAGCACGGTGAGTCCATTTGAGACAGTGCAGCGGCAGGAAGTCGGCACCATACTGAAAGTGACTCCGCAGATCGCCGCGGAGGGTGATTCGGTGGTGCTCAAGATCAGCGTAGAGAGTTCGAGTGTCGCCGCCACTTCGGTGTCGACCGTCGATATCACGACCAACAAGCGCACCGTTTCCACGAATGTCCTGATAGAGGACGGCGGTATCGTCGTACTGGGGGGGCTGATTTCAGACACGGTCACCCGCAGCGAGCAACGCGTACCCCTCCTCGGCAGCCTGCCGGTGATCGGGCTGCTCTTCAAGACTCGCGACTACAGCAGGACGCGGAACAACCTCATGATCTTCATTCGCCCGAAAATTCTGCGCACGCCCCTGCAGACCGCCGTCGAGACCGGCGCCAAGTACAATTACATGATAGAGGAGCAGCGCAAAGCGGAAAAACGGGACTCGGCGCCCCTGCTGCCCACCGAGGAGCAGCCTACTTTGCCGCCGCTGCTCCCACGCGAGAAATCGCCAGCTCCTCAGGCCTCAAAGCCCGAAGTGCGAGGCACTTCCCCATCGACTCCGGCCGTTCCCAGTGGCGAGCAATTCCCTGCGGCACCGCTGCCGCCGGAGAAATGAGATGCGGCGCGCCGCTGGGACGCCGCCGCTCCTTACGAAACTTTTTGCTTGGATTGGCGCAGAGCAGGGCTCACGTAGAGCTTGCCTTCGGGAGCCGACCCGGCGGGAGCAGCGTCCACGCGAGCCTGTGCGAGCTGCTCTTGAAGTGCGATGACCTCGCTGTGCAGTTCGAGGTGACGGTGTAACAAAGTCACCACGGTGCGCCGGGCGCCCATCAGGCGCGCCTGCAAATCCTCCTGATGGTTTTCTTTCGCAAGCTCGTAGGCGGCGCGTAGGTCATCGAGAAGGGACGTGAGTCCGAAGCTGTCCAGAAAACGGCTCATCGGCGTGTGGCGGAACCCATGTTCAAACTGACATTCCTCACAAACCAGCAAGGCAGGTGCCTGACGCGCACCCGCCACCAAATGGAGAGTGGGCCCGGTGCTATCGATGCCTGCTTTCGATGGACCAGACGTAATGGCATCGCATGTGAAATTTGAACACCTGCACGCCCGCAGCGGCGTTCACCTCGATTTCGTACTCGACGTCGTTGTGAGGAATCGGCAGCTCGCATAAAGCGCAGGCGGCGCCGCTTCCTGCGCCCGCCCAGGTTCCGGCAGCGGCTGTTGGAAGATTTCCGGACTGGAGTTTTTCCCTGGCCTTGCGCCGCAGCTCCCAGTTTCCGTTCATGGTCATCTGCAGTATGGGCATCCGGTGCGTCGCCACTTGCAAAGATGGCTTAGGGGAGAGGCTCGCAACATGGGTTGCCGGAGCGGCCACGTTGCCGCTGCGGCACGCAATATGCTACTTGTGAGACGGCTAGTCTCATATATGGTGATTGTAGTCCCGGGCACAGAAGAGGGCCAAGTGCTGATCCTCCGGATCGTCGTCAACCCTTTGCTATGGGGGATGGGAATTGAGCTGTAACGTAGCAGTCGCGAAACAACATGCCGCGTCCATGCGGCCCGAGCTTGCGCAGCCCCCATTCGCCGCGGCGGGGATGACTCCCGTGCTCGATGAGCTGTCGCTGAAATTCCTTATCTGGGCGCGTGATGCAGCAGGGGACTGTCTAGATATCGGCTGCGGCAATGGGCTTGCCGCGGCGGCTGCGGTGGCACGCGGATGCCGTCTTGTAGCGTTCGATCCCGATGAACAAGCGTTGGAATGGCTTCGCAGCCAGGTACCGCCGGTGCAGCATGCGAGACTCAAGACGCACGTCGGCCAGCTTCCGCACATTGACTTCAAGACCGCAAACTTTGCCGCGATCCATGTCGCACGAGTCCTGCACTGCCTCACCGCGGGCGAGTTGGAGCAATCGCTGCGCAAGTTCTTCCGCTGGTCGTATCCCAATGGGAAGCTCTTCATCAGTGCGCTGACACCCTTGGGCAGTTTCTGGCAGCCCTTTCAGCTGGAGTTCCAGCGACGGGTGGCTGCCCAGCTACGGTGGCCGGGCTACATCACGGACGCTTCGCAATTCTGCGCGCAGTGGGCCGGCTCGACTGACTCGATTCACCTTCTCGATGAGCGCGTTCTGTGCCGTGAGCTCGAGTCGGCCGGGTTCATCGTCGAAGAGGTGAAGTGCAGCCCGCTGCCGTGGGATCGCGAACAGGTCTGTTGTGCCGTGGTAGCCCGGTGCGGGGCATGACCTGTCCGAGGTTCAAGCACGCTTCGAATTGTTCCCGGCGCCGCGATCGCACGCAGTGGTCCGCGGAGATCATCATGAGTCGAGCCATCGCCAGCCTGGACACCGCCTCAAATCCGCTTTGGAGCTGCTGCGCGCGCGAGCGTACGACGGATCGCAGCCAACGGCCGTGGATGACGGTCAAGCGGCGCGCTCGCTGTAGTTACAGGTTAGTCAGCGCGCGCTGCTAACCTCGGCGGCGATCAAAGTATTGCCCGACAGACTTCCCTGGACTCTGACAAGACTACCGGCTGCGTCTGTCATGATCGTGCCCGCGGCCCCCGCGCGGGCAGGGAAGCCGACAAAACGGGTTTGAGCGTTGGTCAGTACCGTCACGCCCAGCAGCGTGAAGCTGGAATCGGCGACATTGAGCGCGACACCCTGGAGCTCGGAGGAGCTGTCGGGCTGCTCGCGTTCTATCAGGGTCGCCACGAGTCCACTGCCGGAGGCTCCTGGGATTCCGTGAACCTCCAGGTAGTCGCCCGCCCGGACATCTCGCAAACCGAACGGTCGCAACCGCTGGGCCGATTTGTCCTCGACCGAGGTCGCCCCCGAGAGCGTTACCTTTATGCCCAGAATATTGAGCGTACCGCTGGAGAGCGATACCGAGTCGACCAGTCCGCGCGCCATCTGGGAGCTCCCAGGCTTCGACTCGACTTTGCGGGCCACGAGCAGTCCCGCGCCGTCGAAGGTGCCTCGTACGGTCACGGCCGTGTCGGGCCCGAGCACCTGGCCGTGAAGGACGAAATGTGTTGCGGCATCCGCGACGACCCGTTGGTCGCCCAACTCGAAATCCGACTCCGAATGGAAAGTCGTAATCAAGCCTTCGATCTGCCCCTTCTCGTTCGCTGTTCCGCCCGCTCCGGAGGACACTTGTACGCGGGTGGCGTGAAACATCCCGCTGCTCGAGAGGCTTCCTTGCACGGCAGCCGTGATGCCATCGGCAAACGACCCGGCCGGGGAAATGTCGCTATAGTCGATCGTCAGCGCATTGATCCGGAAGGTCCGAGCGGCCGGATCGAGGGACTGCACCCTCCCTTTTACCTGTTGGCCGGCGCTGACGGGTTTCAGATCGATGCGTGATGCCATCAGATCGCCCGCGGCAGTTGCAAAGGCACTGACCTCCACGACCATTCCCGCCTGCAGGCTCTCGATGGCGGCTGGCTGGATGTCTGCGCCGAAAATCGTTTCGTCGCTCACCCGAACTGTTTGCCCGAGGACGAGGAGCGTGCGGCTCGCCGCGTCGCTTTGCGCTATCGGCCCCTGCACATCGCCGGAGAAGGCAACATCGGTCGCCGTTCCGGCCAGACTGCCAATGTCCATGTTACCGTTCACCGTGACGATCTGGCCGACCTGTAGCTGAGATTCGAAAGCGGGCTGGTCATCCATGCGGATCTGAGCGCCGGAAGTCGCGTATTCGATGCCGTTCACGAAAATGCTGCCGAATCCCGTGATGCGACCGAGGGTGACCGCGAGGACTTTGCGTCCCGAGCCCTGGATGCCGGCGATTGACGTGCCATCAGTGCACATGAGAAGTAAACACGCAGCGGCAAGTGTCGTACTGACGAATCGGGCTTTCAGTGACGTTGCCAGATGTGGTTGCATGGCACGCTCTCGTCAGACGTTCAATCTTGGACGTGATACACACCAGCGCCTAAGCGCATGATGTGCGTCGCCGGCTCACGGTTGGTTTCCGTGCACTGATGCGCCGCAAGCCACGCATCGATTCGCTCGAGAAAGGCCTGACCCTCCCGGTCCAGGAAGTTCCGGAATTCCGGCAGCGCAGCGACTGCGACGCGATCGTTCACGGCCACACGTTCGAATCGCGCCGGTGTCTTGGCATTCCGGGTCAGATTATGAACGTACGTGGAGGCTACATCGGCAAGAACCGTACCCCACAGCAGGATCAGTTTTTCGTCCATGGCCTGTGGAATGTAATTGCGCTCGAGCGCTTCGAGACGTCCATCCGCGCGTTGGCGAACCGCGCCGGAGCTCAGCAACTCTTTGAGCAGCGTCGAAGGGCGTACATCCCCCGTTTCGCAGCGGCGCAGCAATCCCGCGAACGTGGGCCCCTCGCCCTCGACGGGCAGCAATGCAGGCTTGCCCTTCTTATCGAGGAATTCCGGGTCCAGATGCCAGGCCGTCAATACAACAGAGGCCTTCGTCACATAACCGGTCAGGGCCGGCTCTGCGGCCTCCAGGTGGACGCGCTGTTTTCGGACGTCGCGACGCGCGAGACCCGTGAGCACCGCGGTACGCGACACATTGGTCGGCCGTCCCCGCTTGCCGAACTGCGTGGTCGCGACCTCGACGTAGACGGACTTCGCCAGCTCGGCGAAATCCCGCCACGTCACGCCGCAGCGAAGGAGTACGTGAACGGCCGGTTTGAGCCATTGACGTGCCGCGGCCAAGGCCCGGCTTGTGGTTGCAGCAACCATATGTGAGACAAGTATTACACATCAGGCGCCGCAACCGGCCTGAGCGCAGCTCCAGACCGCTCGATACCGTCAGGGCACAGGTCAAGTCATCGGCCTTTGCGCAGTCGATGACTGTCTGCAGCGGTCAGATCGAAAGGTCGGATTCAACTGTCCGTCAGCCGGACTGCCAGGGCAGGATTCAGGCGGAGACTGGCTTGGCTGCCGGAACGATGACCTTCACAAGCTCCGCCAGCAGCTCCGGACCGAAATTGACGATCCGCTCGACGAACAACGGCGTCACCTCGAAGCCCCGCGGCACGAGCAGCGTGCCCATATGAGTCCTGACATCCTGCATGATCACCATTCCGGGTCGCACGGACTTCAGGGTCATCTCACGCGACTCGTCCGGGCAGGAGCTCCCTCCGAGGTGCGCGGTGAACTGTTCTATGAGCTCCGGAGTGAATCGCGAGGCCCGGCGGCGCAGGCTCTGGAGCGCCGCTTCCATCGAATGGCGCTGACTGATGAGCGTGTCGTACTCCAACACCAGGCCCAGGATTCGTGCGCCCAGGCCGATCGTTCCAGCGCCCAGCCGCTTGATGTGCTCGTCGTTCCCGTTCAGGGCCGCGAGGATCTGCATCACCGGCTCCAGACGCGGAATGTTCTCCAGGACCATCATGGCCACGTCGGGCACGCCGCCCGCCAGGGTTTTCTCTGCGGACGTGAGCGCCTCGCCGAAATACAACTTTTCGACGAGCTCGGCCGGCAGGGACAGGTAACCGATCTGCGAGAGCAATGCGGCTGCTTCGAGCTGCCAGTAGTCCGTGCACTGCAGGGCGGCCGCGAATTCCATGGCCAGCCGCTTGACGCGGCTCGCGCGGCCGAAGGCGACCGGATTCGCGATCGCCAGCACATCGATGAGCGCCTTGATGCAGCCGATGAGCGTTTCCTTGAGGATCGAGCGCTCGGCGTTGATCAGCCGGTGCTGCATGACGCCCGCTTCGACCGCGGCCTTGAGTTGATCCGGTGGACAGGGCTTGGTGAGGAACCGGAAAATGCGCGCTTTGTTGACCGCCTCTATGGCAGCGTCGCGTCCCGGATCGCCGGTCAGCAGAATGCGTGTGGCATCCGGGTAGAGGGTCATCACCTGATGCAGCAGAGTTGCGCCATCCATGCCGGGCATGCGCATATCGGACACCACGACCGCGGCGCCGCGGATCTCCTTGAGGACCTTCAAGGCCCCATCGCCGTCGAGCGCCGTATGAACCTCGTAGTCCTTGCGCAGGTGCAGCACCAGTCCTTCGACGATCCGGGCCTCGTCGTCGACGCAGAGCACTCGGGGGCGAACCTGTACGCTCATGTTGACCTCTTGCATTAGGTTCTCTCGGCAACTCGCCGCAGAGCTTCATTCCAATCAAAGGGCGCTTTGACGGCGGTCAGGTAGCTTGCGTCTATCCTGGGGTCCGGCGGAACAGCCGTACCGAATGCAGCCGCGTCGTCGGTCGACGCGAGTGAATGAGCGATGACGACGGCCGACAGGACATCGAATTCCGAATGCGTCACGCGGCCGGGTTGATGGTGATGGGCCACGGCTTCGACCACGGAATAGGGCAGTCCCCAGATTCCCAGCAGGTAAGCGCCGATTTCAGCGTGCGACGCGCCGATCACCTGCGTCTCCGCGGCGTGCAGTGGGATGCCCGAGGAGCTGGCGAGCGCGACCGCACTGTTGAGCTCGTCCGGACATTCCTGGGCCAGGACCCAGTAACCGATGTCATGGAGCAAACCGGCGAGCATGGCGTCATCGGCAATCGAGGTTTTGACGGTGAGCGCACTGGCGGCAGCGGCTACGGCATGAACGTGCACTTGCAACCGATCCAGGTCGAGCCCGGCGCAGCCGCCGCCCGGCCACCGCGAGAACAGCTCCACCGACATCGCGAGATTGCGTATTGCCTTGAAGCCGAGATAGCTCACGGCCTGCTCGATGTTCGAGATGCGCTTGGCCAGGCGAAAAAACGCGGAGTTGACGATCTGCAGCACCCGTGCCGCGAGGGCCGAATCGGCCGCTACGAGCTTGGCCACGTCGCGCAGCGTCACGTTCTCGTCCCCGATGATGGCTTGCAGAGCTACATAGAGGCTCGGCACCGAGGGCAGTTTGCGGATGCGGCCGACGATGGCCCGCAGCCGGGGCTCGTTCAACAGCCCGTGCAGCAGCAGGCAGCGCTCAATGACGTTCTCGAGCTGCTGGGGCTGGCAGGGCTTGCTCAGGTACTGGTGGGCGAGCGGCACCAGACTCATGGCCTGCTCGAGCTCGGCGTAGCCCGACAACACGATGCGGACCGTTTCCGGCCAGTGCCCGCTCACGTATTCCAACAGCTTCGCACCGTCCATCGTGGGCATCCGCATGTCCGTGACGATGACGTCATACCGCTGGTCCTGCATCTGCTCGATCGCCAGCGCGCCGCTCTCGACGAACTTCATGCTCCACTTGCTGTTGAGGCGATGCAGCCGTGAGCGCAGTCCGTCCAGTACCGGGCGCTCATCGTCGACGAAGAGAACGCTCTTCATGTTGTTTTCGCAGCGGAGCGGCCGGCTACCGGCAGCCGCAGTATGAAGCTCGTACCGCTGCCGACAGTACTGCGGATATCGATGCTGCCCCCATGTCTGTCGGCGATGATGGCACGGGCAATCGCCAACCCCTGGCCGGTGCCCCGGCCCACCGGCTTGGTCGTGAAGAAGGGGTCGAAAACTTTTTCGAGATTGTTCGCCGGGATGCCGCAGCCGTTGTCGGCAATGCAGATCACGACATCCTCGCCGGAGGCGCTCGTCGTAATGATGATGCGGCCCATCGCGGCGTCCTTGCCCGACTCGGCGATGGCGTGGCTCGCATTCACGATGAGATTGAGAAATACCTGGTTCAACTCCCCGACATCGCAGATCACGGGGGGCAACTCGTCGAACCGCGTCTCGATCTGGGCGCTGTACCTGTATTCGTTTTGCGCGACGGTGAGCGTGGTCTGGAGCGCATGGTTCAGGTCCGCTGAACTGTGCTCGGCGCTATCGGGATGGGCAAATTCCTTCATCGCGCGCACGATCGCCGCGACCCGCTCGACGCCCTGCAGCGTCCGCTCGAACGCTTTCGGGATCTCCTGGGACAGAAAGTCCAGGTCGAGCGCCTCCTCGGTCTCCTTCACAGCGGCGAGCAGGCTTGGCGCCGAGGTCTGCTCGCCCATTTGGCGGATGGCCGCACGGTACGTGGCCAACAGGCGATCGAGATCCGACTGGGTGGACTGAAGGAAGGACACGCTATCCCCGATATATTGAATCGGGGTGTTGATCTCATGGGCAATGCCGGCGGCGAGCCGGCCGATCGACTCGAGCTTCTGTGCCAGCCGCAGCTCGATCGCCATGCGCTCGCGTTCCTGCATTTCGCTATAAAGCTGGTCCTGAAGCTGGCGCTGCGCGCGCTCCTGCTCCAGGCGTGGCGTGATATCCGCTCCGATTGCGAGATAATGAGTGACGCCGCCGGCCGAGCTGCGCACCGGCGCCATGAACATACCCAGCCAGAAAGTTGAAGTATCCTTGCGGCGCCCGACGAGCTCGGTGCGGACGCTGGTGCCTTCCAGCACGGCCTGGGCAATCCGCTCCAGCGCTACGGTATTGGCCTCCTCCGACACCAACATCGCCGGGCTTTGCCCCAAAAGCTCGGCAGACTCGTAACCATGGGCATTGGAGCTGGCACGGTTGGCGTACACGATCGTCCAGCGTGGCTGGGACACGTCGATGATCATGAAGTGAGTCGCGGCGGCATCGAGTGCACAGTTGCGCAAGTCGAATTCGCTCTGCAGTCGCGCTCGTTCTTCGCGTTCGGCCGCCAGCATCAACTGCAGTTGCTCAATCCGTTGCTGTTCTTCCGATGGTCGCATGCGGTCAAGAGTAGACGTTGGTGTCCCCTGCGTCCGTGATCTGGAGCGGTGTAAAAGCGAAAAGTGTAGGCCAAATCCCTTGTATCCCGCAGAGCGGCCACAACATGAAAATAGTTTTAATGATCGGTGCAGCACGGTTTCCCGGCTCACCAGGCTGCTTCGTCCCCGGCCCCGCGTCTAGGGGTGGGGCTTCAGCTCTTCGTAAACGATAGCGAGGAGATAGGGCGCCTTGATGAGATTGCCGCCCCATTTCTTATCGAGATCATCCAGCGGGTGTGCGGCGATGAGCGCGTCTTCCGTCATGCCCGCGGCGACCGCCTTGGCGACGCGACTTCGGACTTCGCGCAACATTGCCTGGTACTCACGCACGTCGTCGCGATTCGCGACCGGGCCGTGGCCCGGAATGATCCTGGTGTGCGGCCCGCACATTTTATAAAGCGTGTCGTAGAACGCGATCATTCCATCGATCGTGCCGCCGTGAGGCTGGTCGATGTCGGGGTAGAAGCCATGAAAGAAGGTATCGCCCGTCTGCACGATGTCGGCTTCGACGAAGCGCACGATCAGGTCGCCATCCGTATGAGCAGGCGGCACGTGAATGATTTCGACAGTCTGTCCGGCCAGGTGGAATTTGACGCCGGAGACGATGGTCACGACGGGAAGGCCGGCCGGGTCAGGCGCGTAGGGCTCCCCCGCCGGTCCATTCTGCTTCTGGGCGTCGGCAATGTGCTTGCGCGTCTGCTCGCTCGAGAAGATGACCACGCCCGTCTTTCCGAAGGCGGCATCTCCACCGACGTGATCCCAGTGCCAGTGCGTGTTCACGAGATACCGGATGGGCTTCGGTGAGATGTGGGCCACCGCGGCGACCACTTTGTCGTGCAGCTGCGGCCATTCCGCATCCACCAGAAGAATGCCTGCCTCGTCGGCCAGCACACCGATGTTGCCGCCAAAACTTTCCAGCATGTGGACGCCGTGGCCGAGATCGCGATCCTCGACCGGCGTCCTGCTCCAGTCCGGCAGCTCCATGTGCTCGCTCGGTCTGCCCACTGCCGTCACGGACAGCAGCCAGCCGCAAACCATCCCCAACGTCCCCGCGAGTCTTTTCATGTTGCGATGGCCTACCTAAGCAGTCCGAAGACGGCCACCGTGGTTGTCGTGCCCACGAACACCTTGCCGTCCGCAATGGTGGGAGTGATGAACTTGTTGCCCATGCCGAAGTGATCGCGGCCGTTGGCCGCCTGATTGCTGTTGTAGAGCTCGTGCGTGAGTGTGGCGGCATCATACGCGTGCAGGACCGCCGGATTCGTGTTTTCGTGTGCCCAGACGATTCCGTTGGCCGTTCCATTCGCCGATACGGCGGGCGCGGTACCGGGATAGGAGAACTGAGTGGCGCTCTGGGAGGTGGGCTGCGCGGACAGCTTCGCGTTTGCAATGGTGAACGCTTTCAGGGTGCCCCCATTGTCACCATAGTACACGGCGCCGTTGAAGTACGCGGGAGTGGCCCAGATGCCGGACGGCAGGACGCCACTGAGCTGCTGCCAGATGTTGTTGGCGGTCGGACTGAATTTTCCCATGGAGTCGCGATCGACCACATAGAGGTTCTGGTCCTTGCCCGCACCGACCATCAGATGCCGGACGACATTGCCGGCGTCGGTGAGGTCAGGCAGAAGCATCCCGCCGCCCGAGCCCAGGTCGGCATCGGCGGCGGACTCGGCCGCTTCGTTCGACATGGTGAAGTAATCGCCGATGCCCAAGGTGCCGCCATTGTTCGTAATCTTCAGAAAGGAGTTGGCGAAGTCCTTATTGTTGGGAAAGCCATTCGCGTCGAGAGTGGCCTCAAAGGGACCATTCGCGGTGAGCAGATAGACGTTGCCGGCCGCGTCCGCTGCCGGGCCACCGCCGGCCATCCAGATCGCGGGGCCGGCTCCGCCGTTCGGGCCGACGTTCAGTACACCGGCGGGCGCCAGCGTGGCCTGGTTGTATGCGAGGACCCAGCCAGTGTAGGGCTGGATGTCGCAGTGGGATGTCCAGCTGGTATAGACAATGCCCTTCGAGAGCAACAGGGCCGCCCGCTCTGCGTATTGCCCCGGCTCGAAGCTCGTGGTTCCCCCACTCGCCGTTGGATAGGTGGCGGAGATCTCCATCGGGCCGTTGAACAGCTCAGTCCCCGTCGTTACGTCGAGCGCGTGCAGACGCTGGTGATACTGTGAGGACGGGTCTTTCGACATGGCGACAACATAGATCGCGCCGTGCGGGCCGGCGTTGCGGTCGATTGCCGGAGTCGCGGTAATACCGAGCTCGGGTGTCACCTGGCTGCAGCCATGGGTGTCACTCAATGTCTCACCCGAGGGCAGAAGAGTGACGTGCCACAGCGTCGTACCGGTATCCGCATCGAAGGCGTACACCGAATCATGCTCGGTCGCTACGAAGACCACGTTGTGCGTCGCGCCTGCCAGGGTCAATTGGGAAAGGTAGAGGGGCTGCGCATCGACCTTACCGTCTACCGCGAGGGTGCCCAGCAAGCCAAAGGTCGAGGAGTTTACGTTCGTGAGCGTCAGAATCGATTCCGTCAGATTCTGACCGGTGCGGCCGGAATCGTTCTTGTAAGTCACGACATCGGTGCGTTGTGCGGGCGTCGCGGGGCTTCCCGGGTTTAGCGCAGAAGGGGGAGGATCCGTTGCGGCGGGCGTGCTCCCGCCGCCTCCGCAGGCTGTGAGCAGCGCGAACGCGAGGAATGCGGGCAGCCAGGCGGGCTTTGGCGACATAGGCGGCTGATTCACAGCTGTGGGAGCACGGGACAATTATAGGGCCTTGAAGTCATGCAGCTGGCGGTAACTAGGACCATCCCCGCGGTTTTTTTTCCCCCGTGAAGCAAGCCTCGTGCCCCCGGGCGATGCGGTCGGCCGGGAACGCCCGTCTTCGAGCAACGGGAGCCATTGTTCCGACCCGATCAGGGCTATTCCGTGCTCGCAAGCGCCGTCGTACCCTTGATGTCGTACACGAGATTGATCGTGGTGAGCTGGTCGGTCGTCTTCGCACCCGCCGGCGGGTTGCTGTTGTAGCGCACTCCGTAGCCGACGCTGAGCGCCAACTTGTCGGAGATGGCGACCTGCACCGCGAAGTCGTTTTGCGCGGCGGTGTTCGTGTATCCGGGCTGCGTGAGGAACTTGTCGGTGAGCTTGGTCGTTTTCGTCAGCTGCTGTGCGTAGTCGACGCCGGCGCTGCCGACGGCATCGCCGGTTGTGGCGCCCCTGATGCGATCGATCACCTGTCCGTTCGGATCCTTGACCAGCGTCTCCGCCTGCAGCCGCCGATAACCGGCGCCGAGTGTGCCCGTGAGCCTGGTGCTCTGCGAGTCGATGAACTTGTAGCCGATACCGGTGGAGAGGGTCGCCTGGTAGGTAAAGCCACTGAAACGATCGTCCTCGCCGTTGAAGGCGCCGAACACGAACGTGTGCGGGCTGAAGTTGTAGTTGGTCTGCCAGGCCGTTTCAATGCGTTGTGCGGTCGTAAAGGCGGCGTTCCTGCCGTATAGAAAGGCGAGATGGGCGGCGTTCTTCCAGTCGTTGCTGGTTTCCGCCACATCGAGCTTCGCGTCGGCCGAAGTCGCATCGGCGTTGCCGCGAGCGAGCAGCGCACCGAGTTGTCCCTTTCCGGTCCAATCGGCGGCGTGAGCCAGCGGGATCACGAGCAGGCCGGCCATCACGAGCGCCGCACGGGGAATCGATCCAATCATTACGCAACTCTCCTTGGTTCTTTTCGCCGGCGTCGGCCTCGCAGGTCCAAAGTGTGACAACTTCGTGCGGCGCGACAGCTCGCGACACGCGCCAACATCGGCAGCGCGCCTCGAGGCGCAACCGGCGGGCAAAGGTATTGAGCGCCGCGTGAACGGCGCCTGAATGCGGCAGCGCGCGCTATGACTTGTCGCCCGCTCGCTTGAGATCTGAGAGGATTTGCGCGCCCGGCAGATCGTCCGCGGAGGTGAGCGGACGTGCGGAACGCGCGCCATTCGTACCCTTCACGATGAGCCGCTCGGGCACTTTGAAAGAATCGTCACGGCGGGTTTCGGTCGCCGTCGTCAGCTGGATCTTCCAGGACCGCGGCAGCAGATGTTTGCGTGCGATCTCGAGCCACTCGCTCCATTCAGGCCGCGCGAGCTTGTCATCCGAAGTGGTCCACAGGTGTATGAACTGTGCTCGCGCATCGAGCTCGCGCCGCAGACACGCCGCATAGGTTTCGCTCGAGCTGGCCGTGAGAGTGGCCGCTTTCGCGGCACTCGCGACGAACTCGTCGAGACATCCGGGCGACAGGGGTGCCCGCACTCCCAGCGCCTGCAACTGCTCCTTCAGCCACTGGAGGCCGCGACGGCGAGTCGGGAAGAGCAGGCGGGGTAGTGAATCGATCAGATGCATGGATGGTGTTACGGCAGAGGCACGCAATAGTCGCGGCATTTGGCGCCGGGGCGCGTGATTCGCGTCACATCCGGCACAGAGGGATCTCACGCCTTTGAGTTTAACGCGTTGCCCGATAATTAAGCGATCTGAGGCTCGGGCTGCGGAAGAAGAGGCGGACTGTCGGGCGCAACTGTGTCGCCGTTTCCATGCAGGGCCGGCAGGCCCAGGCCCTCCAGTCGGGCTAGCGGAAGATAATCACGACACACGCTGTGAGCGCGAGAAGCAGCACCGCCTGTATCCGGTAGTCGCGCCAGAGCGGCATCGAGCGCAGCCGCAGGTTTTCTGCCCGGAAAAAAGCGGGCGTCCAGATCAGAGTGTCGCCCATGTGTGCACCCCGTCGAGGGCTCAGTAAGCTCGCGCTCACGAAGATTACGACGTCGATCGCGAGGAGGAGCGGCGCGGCGTACAGAAAATGCAGATGCGTCCACTGAAGGATGACATTGGTCAGGAAGAGACCGAAACTGCAGATCGAGCCAATGAGCAATGTTGCCGCCGCACCCGTGGCGTTGGCGCCAGTCCAGAACAGGCCCACTACAAACAGCGCGACGATCGGGGGAACCGCATACGCGAGCACGGCTTGCAGGTATTGCCAGAGCGAAGGGAAGTGCGCCAGCTGCGGCGCCCAGAGAACAGCGACCAACAGAAGCCCTGCCGTGCTGATGCGGCCGATGCCAACTACCTGGGATTCGGACATTGCGGGCGCGATGCGCCTGCCAATGTCCATCGTAATCAGGGTCGACGCCGAGTTGAGCGTCGAGGCGACCGAAGCCATGGTTGCAGCGATGAAGCCGGCGGCGACCAGACCCAGCAATCCGGTCGGCAGCAAGTTGAACATCAGCGCCGGATAGACCATGTCGCCCTGCGCGAGATGAGGAAACAGCAGGATCGCGCACGTGCCGGGCAGCACCATCAGAAACAGCACGGGCAGCTTCAGCAAACCGGCGAACAACGCTCCCCAGCGGCCGTGATCCAAACTCTTCGCCGACAGAACCCGCTGGACGATGAATTGATTCGTGCACCAGTAATAGAAGCCCAACACCGGGATCCCGAACAGCAGCCCGGGCCAAGGTACCCCCGCATCGCCGACCGGACGGATGAGCGAGAGGGCCGCGGGGTCGACTCCCGTCATGACGGCATGCCATCCGCCGGCGCGCGCGAAGGCTGTCACCGCGATCGTGATAGCGCCGACGATCAGCAGCACCGCCTGCACGGATTCGGTGTACATGACTGCGCGCAAGCCGCCGAGCATCGTATATAAGCCGGCCGCGCCGGCCAGAATCGCCACGATCGACCATAACGGGGCTGCCGGGAAGAGCAGCCGGGCGACCAACGAACCGCTGTACAGAGCTCCCGCGCAGTCCACGAAGACATTCAGGAACAGGGTCAGCGCCGCGAAGTACAGCCGCGCCCTGTGGTCATAGCGCCGCTCGAGAAACTCCGGCATGGTGTAGACGCGGCTTTGCAGGACGAACGGCAACAGGAAGATGCAGAAGAACACGAGCACGACGGCGGCGCTCCACTCGTAGTCATAGGCGGAGATGCCAATGGAATACGCCGCGCCGGCGAGGCCGATCAGGGCCGGGGAAGAGACGTTGGAGGCGAGCAGGGCGAGCCCGATCGCGGGCCATCGCGACGCTCGCGAGGCGAGGAAGTAGTCCTCCGCACGAGCCCGCCGCCGCGACACGAGGATTCCCAAGCCCACCAGGCCGCCCGTGTAGGTGGCAACGACCACCCAGTCGAACAAGGCCAGCACTCCCACTGTCGGCACGTTCGGCAATCCCCCCGGTTTTGCCCGATCTTTCCGTGACTTAGCTTAACAGCGATTCGGGCCCGCGACGCCGGGGACGACAAAGCGCAGGCAAATGCGGACAATAGCCGGTGTCTGCCAGCCGCAGTATTGGCCCCGCGCAAGGCTCATGACGATACCGTCCCAGTACGTCACCATCCAGGAGGTCGCCGCTCTCGCCGAGGTGTCTCCCAAGACCGTCTCGCGCGTGCTCAACAACGAGCCCGGAGTGCATGTCGACACGCGCAACCGGATCCTGCAGGCGATCGAGCAGCTCGACTACCAGCCCAACGTCAATGCCCGGGGGCTGGCCGGCGACCGGTCCTTCCTGATCGGCTTGTTTTGCGACAAGCCGGGCGACTACCTGAGCGAGTTCCAGGCAGGCGCGGTGCAGCGCTGCCGCGAGTCGGATTTTCACCTCATGGTGGAGCCGTGGGACAGCGACAGCCCGGACGTTGGACGTCAGGTGAATACGTTGCTGCGGCAGCTGCGCCTGGAAGGCGTCATCCTTCTGCCGCCCCTGAGCGACCATCCTGTCATTCTCGGCAAGCTCGCCGACAAGGCGATTCCCATCGTGCGGATCGCTTCACGACTCGAGCCGAGCGACTCGCCTTCGGTCGGCATCGACGACTATGCCGCCGGGCGCCGGATGACCCGGCACTTGCTCGAGCTCGGGCATCGGCGTATCGGGTTCATCCTCGGGAAGACGGGGCGCGGTGCCACGGATGAACGCTATCGCGGCTTCCGCGACGAGATGGAGGCGAGCGGCACGGCGGTCGACACCGATCTGGTCAAGCCGGGGAATTCCGTATTCGCGGACGGCCTGGTCTGTGCCGATCTGATTCTGCGCTCCCCTTCACCCCCTACTGCCATCTTCGCAAGCAACGACGACACGGCCGCAGCCGTTATCTCCGTTGCACGCCGCATGGGCCTCTCGCTCCCCGACGAGCTCTCCGTCGCCGGATTCGACGACGCTCCGGTCGCATCGATGATCTGGCCGGAGCTAACCACCATCCGTCAGCCAGTGGCTGCTTTGGCGCGCACGGCGACCGACCTCATCATCGAGCACTCCCCACGCCGCCGCGGCTGGCCCGATCCCGTGCCGCACCGGCTGTTGGATTTCGAGCTGGTTGTCCGCGACTCGACGGTGCCCCCAAACAGATGGGCGTCCTGAGTGGCTGGGCATCAGACGTTGCGGCTGCGATTCCAGGCGGACTCGACCTTCCACCATTTCGGGAAGAGTCGGCGCACGCCGGCCTGCGCGAAGCGCTCATCCATCAGATAAACCACCCCGCAATCCTCCGTAGTGCGAATCACGCGGCCCGCTGCCTGCACCACCTTCTGCAAGCCGGGGTATAGATAGGTGTACTCGTATCCGGCGCCAAACCGCGCCTCCATGCGGCGCTGCATCTCTTCGTTCACGGCGCTCACCTGTGGAAGTCCCAGCGTTGCAATGAATGCTCCAATGAGCCGTGTGCCGGGAAGATCGATGCCTTCACCGAACGCGCCGCCTAGTACCGCAAAGCCGATGCCGTGCCCATCAGGTGTGAATCGGCTCAGGAATCCCTCCCGTTCGCGCTCCGACATGCCGCGTTCCTGCCGCCACGCCGCAATTCCCGGATGCTGCTCTTCGAAGCCCGCGGCGACCTGTTGCAGGTAATCGAAGCTGCTGAAGAACGCGAGGTAGTTGCCCGGACGGGCCGCGAACTGCTCCGCCATGAGCCGGACGATGGGCTGCACGGAGCCCGCCCGGTGTCGCCACCGTGTTGAAATCGAGCGCACCACACGTATTGAGAGTTGTTCGGAGCTGAACGGTGATTGGACGTCGATGCGGCGGCTGTCTTGCGGCACGCCCAGCACATCGAGATGGAATTCGGGTGGACTGAGCGTGGCGGAAAACAACACCGCGGCGTGAGTAGCCGCCCAACGCGGGGCGAGAAAGCGCCGGGGAATGACATTCCTCAGGCAGAGGGTGACTTGTTGTCCCGTGTCACTCGCGCCGTGCGCCGTCGCGGAGCGGGTGACATCGAATAATGTGGCCTCGTCGAGTACCGCGGCGAGCCTGCAAAAGTGCATGGCCTCGAAGTAAAAATCCTCGAGCTCGGCGGCGAGCGCTGTAGGATGTTCGGCCACGAGGTCGGTGATCGCAGCCACGGACCGTTCCAGGGCCCCCAGGAATTCTTCGGGAACCTGCTCGTACGCGCGGTAGGCCTCGGTCTGGGCGTCCAGCATCTCGTTCCAGGCGCGGGCCACCCTGGCCAGGGAGGTCTTCAGAACAATGGGAGCCGCGAACTGTACGGCGTCGAATGTTGTCCGTTCGAGAGAGGCCGTATACATCTTGCGCGCCCGCTCGATGAGATTGTGAGCCTCGTCGACGAGAACGCAGACTTTCCACTGGTAACTCGTCGTGAGGGCGTACAGCGGTGCGCTCGAGTCGAAGTAGTAGTTGTAGTCTCCGACCACGACGTCCGACCAGCGCATCAACTCCTGTCCGAGATAGTACGGACAGATCTGGTGCGCGCGCGCGACCTCACGCACCGATGTCTGGTCAAGCAGGGCGCGCTCGACTGCCTCCGCGCGTGCGGCAGGCAGCCGCTCGTAAAAACCGCGAGCCAGTGGACACGACTCCCCAAAACACTCTTTGTCCGGGTTCTCGCAAGCCTTCTCGCGTGCCACGAGCTCGAGAACGCGCAGCGAGCGTTGGGGAGGGCTCCCTTCGATGCGTGCGAGCGCATCGAGCGCCAGACGTCGCCCGGGGGTCTTCGCGGATAGATAGAACAGACGGTCGAGTCCCGCGGCGGGCATCGCTTTCAAGGCGGGAAAGATCGTGCCGACCGTTTTGCCGATGCCGGTCGGCGCCTGCGCCAGCAGCGCGCCGCCGCGACGGACCGTCCGGTAGGCCGATTCGGCGAGCTCACGCTGTCCGGAGTGAAAGTCGGGAAACGGGAACTGCAGCGCTTCGAGAGCGGCATCCCGCGCCGTGCGGTGGGCCGTTTCGTGCCGGGCCCAGTCGATGAAACGCGCGCATTGGGCGTTGAAATAACTCTCGAGCGACTCGGCGCTGTGGTGCTCGATGAGCGTTGTCTCCCGTTCGCTCGCGATGTCGAAGTAGACGAGCGCCAGGCGAATCTCCTGCAGCGCTCTCTTACGGCACAACAACGCGCCATAGATGCGCACCTGCGCCCAATGCAGCGCCCGGTGGTTTTGCGGCATGCGTTCCAGATGACCCCGGTAGGTCTTGAACTCCTCGAGCAGATTGGCTGCGGAGTCGTAGCCATCCGCTCGACCCCGCACCTGCAGCTCCGCGTACTCGCCCTCCAGCGCGAGCTCCGTTTCATAGCCCGCGCGCCGGCGTGCGGCGACGATCGCATGTCCCTCCATTCCTTCCTGAGCGGACGGCGAGGGCGTAAACCGCAGATCCAGATCGCCCTGTTTCGCAGTGAATTCACACAGGGCTCGCACCGAGATGGTGTACGTCAAGACGGCTCTGCCTGCCACGTGACTTTGCAGACGCAGACCGGGATGCCCTGCCCGGCACAGAAATCCAGCCATCGGATCTGGTTGTCCTGGAGGCGATCGCCGGGGCCTTTCACTTCGATGAGGCGATAGCGCCGCTCCCCGGGCCAGAACTGGATGAGGTCCGGCAGACCGCTGCGATTGGCACGCAGGTCCCCGAGCAGCCGCTCGAAACACTTGCGCAGATGCGCGGCCGGCAGGCAGTCGAGTGCCAGCTCGAGCAGCTCGCGTGTCAGCAGCCCCCACGCCACAAAAGGTGATTGAATGCCGTTCTTTCGCTCGAAGGTGCTCAGGATGGCGGACCGGTATTCACCGGTTTCGAGGCGCGCAAGACAGGTCGAGAACTGGGCGGCGCGCCGCCGCTGAAAGCCGGCGTCCAGCAGGTCCGAGGGCGCCGCGTGGAAGGCATGGAAGAAGGCCCCGGTGATCGGCGCGAAGATCGCATCCCAACATAGAAGGCCAAACAGCGAGTTGAGCAGCGTGTTCTCGACGTACAGCACCGGTGCCTCGGGCGTGGTGAGATGTTCGCTGACGACGAGCTCGACGGGGTGGGGCGATAACGGACGCGGCAATTCCAATTCCAGACTGGACCAGCCGTGCCGAACGCGTCCGCGTTGGGCCGGCAGCCCGAGCTTGCGCTTCAGACGGGGCAGGATGCGCGCCGCCTGCTGAGCTTCGAGCTCGCTGACGGGCGCTCTTTGCGTGCTCGCGAGAAGCTCGGTGGCTTCCGCGCAACGTCCGAGTTTTTCGAGCACCCGAATCGTGCGAATCCGCGCCTCCGGATGCCCGCACTGCGCATACACCGTCAGTGCCTGAGCCAGCTCGCGCGCCTTCTCGCACCGCTGGCCGATCAGGAACAGCAGCTTCGAACGCTTCGCCTCGATCCAGGCGCTGCTTTCCAGGGGCGGCGGCAGTGTCGCGAGGACTTCATCGAGCGGGGCCTGCGCGTGCACGAGCTCGCGGCACAGGTACAGTGCATGGAACTGCTCAATTTGCTCGCGGGTCTGAAACGCGCGCGCCGCTTCATCGAGCGCGACGCTCTCGTAACGGAAAATGCCAAGGTCCGCGAGCACGAATTCGGACCAGGTCTGCCGGAAGTTACCGAAGAACATCAGTCTCAGGCGTTCGCACAGTGGGGCGATCGTCACGTGAAACACCTGGTCGGGCGCGCCCGGCCACCACGCATCGAGCGGTCGGGTCTGCGCGGCGATATCGCCGACCAGCGTCAGCAGCTCTGCTTTGCGCGCCGATCGCGCCTTGCCCGCCAGTGCGAGCGCGCTCAACAGCTCGGGCTTTCTGAGCAGCCGGCAGAGATTCGGAAAGGAAAGCGATGGCCTTGGATCGAGCCAGCCAAGCTCGATCAAGGGCGCGGCGGCGCGCTTGGGACAGCCGATCTCCGCGTAGACGAGCTTACTGGTCCGGAATAAATCGCCTTGACGCGTGATCAATCGCGCTATGAGCGCGCTCGATTTTGTGGGCAGCCGCCCGAAGTCGCGGATGAATGCCTGCTCCTGCGCGGACAACAGCTCTCCATACCGGCTCTGCAGCCAGTCGAGCGCGAGGCTGAAGTTCTCCAGGTAGTAGTAGGGACGCGGGTGCGCGTTCACGACGTGGATAGGGGTAGTGCTAAACGGACGCTAAGCCTAGGAGAGATGCGGCCGCGCCGTCCATACAGCATCAGAGGGTGAGAGCTACTGTAAAGGTATCAATCCGCCGCCGGGAAGCGCACACTGCCCACGAAGGGCGCGCGCCTCGTCGCCCCACTTACCGTAGGCATTCATGACTTCCTCCTCCTGGGTTTTCAGCTCGCATTCCTCGACTTCGGGTCCCGCTGGCGAGTTGATAACCGACTATCGGTCCCGCCTGGCGCTCGAGCAGTCACAGGCGGCGGAGCTTCGGCAGCAGGAGCTGGCGGAGCAGACTTCCGAGTTCAATGCACCCGAGGCGCGGATCCGCGCTTGGGAAAAGACGCATGGGCTGCGGTTGCCGCGCGAATCGACGCATTCGGTGCTCCGCGTGGTCGCGACTCTCACTCATCTGACCCTCGAGCAGGTGCACGAGGAGCAGCGGCGACGTTCGGCGCTTGCAGCGCCAGCGCCTCAGAGCGCCCAAACCGCTTAACCTCGCCGGCCTTGCCGGGGATTTCCGGCCAGGGCGAGGCATTGCTGGCGCCCGCTCTCGGCGCTCTAAAGCGACAGCTCGGGGTTACCCTCGACGACTCGTTGCTCCAGCCTCGGTCGTTCGCCTTTCTTCCACAGTGGAGTGCGATGGACGACCCGATACAGTAAGGGTCCACCATCGTCGCGGGCAATGCGATCGACGGGCCGCGGGATACAAACGAACTCGCATTCCCACGCATCGCTCGACGCACGCACGGTGGCGTAGCCGTGTCCGCCCATATCGAGAAATGACAGATGCGGCGAGAGCTCGGGGTTCGACAGGCCTCGCGCCCGGTCCGCATCGCCGCTGCGCTGGTATTCCAGGCAGGAGCGCACTCCGTGCCGGAGCAGCATGTTGACTGCCGGTTGCGGCCGGGGATCTCCAGGTCGTTGGGCGATATAGAGCGCGCGCAACGGATGGTCCTGCGGAAACTTATGCTCCAATGCCTCGACGAGGCCCGGGGCGGAGATCGACCCGGTGACGTAGGCCACGCCGACGGGTTCGAACTTGTTGGGTGGCAGGGTCGCCGCCGCGAGTCCGGCCCAAAAACTATGGCGGTCGCCGGCAACCGTCGCAAATCCCGTGATCCCCTGGTCGCGTACGAAAGAATAGATTTCCGCGCGCTCGACGTAGGCCGTGCTGTGATCTCCCCCATCGAATCCCGCGAACCCCGCGCCCGGCCAGGGCGTCGTGAGGCCGGCGGGTAGATTCTGCGGGTCCGCGCGGAAATCCAGGGTCCCGGTGGTGTTTCCCCAGATCTTCCACGTCGCCGTGGAGGTCTTCAGGCGGTCGAGAAACCACTGTTTCTGCTCGGCGCCGAGAATGGTCTGCGGCGGCTCGTCCTTGCGAAAGTTAGGCACCTCGAGCTTGCCGAACCGGATCGTATCGGGCGGTTTCCCGCCTGCGTACGCGCGGCCGGCATCGAGGATCTCCAGTGCCTCCTGAGGGAAGAGCTCGGGGAAGTCCTTGCTCGAGAAAACCGCCGCCTCCGTCCGACCGGTCGGCTCTTGCGAACGGTAGCTGCGCTGGTCCGTAATGATGAGCTCGACGTTGCGTCCCCAACGCATGGCCCGATAGCCGGTGAGGCTGCCGAGCGCGGCGAGATTGTTAGGTTCCTGGCCGAGACCGTGAGCGTCGAAGTTTTTGATCGGAGCATCGACCACCCGCGGTGGGTCGAACCGCGCCAGCGACGCACCGCTCGCTTTGCGGATGCGCGCGGGCTGGTATTCGAACCAGGCCTGGTGGGCCGCCACTTTGCGAGTCTGCGCGGGCCGGGTCGTGCCGTTGAAGATCTGCAGTGACTGCCAACCGCGCCAGGAAAACTCGTGGTTGTCCCACATCGCCACGAACGGCCAGCGCGCGCGGGCGTCCTGGAGATCCGGATCGTGAAGATAGGCCCGATAGACGGACCTGTAATCATCGACTGTAGTCGGAATGTGGAAGTCTTCGATCTTCTCGCCATGGCCATAACGAACGATGTCGCGGATGCGCCGGTCGTACATGCCCTGCGGGCGATCTTCCGGATACCAGACGATCTCGTAGATGAAGTCGCCCAGGTGCAGGACGAAGCCCAGCCGGTCCGCTTCCGCCGCGCGCTCGTCCTCGAAGATCATCCGGCGATAGGCGTTCTGCGCGCCCTGGTTGGCGTTCTGGCAACTGATGAAGGCAAACTTCACCGGGCGCGTGTCGCTCTGCGCTGGCGCTGTAAGCGTGCGCCCGACCCGGCTGCCAAGCCCCTTCTCATCGGTAAAGCGGTACCAGTAAACGCGGGCGGCTTTCAGATTTCCGACCAACACACGGCAGGTCCAGTCGGCAGCCGCAGAGACTACGGTGGGTGCCGTGGCCACAACGCGTGTGAACGCCTCGTCCTCCGAGACTTCAACGAGTAGCCGCGCTTGCGTGTCCAATTCGAAGGGCCGGCGTGTCCAGAGCAGCACACTGTCGGGTTGGGGATCGCCCGAAGCTACACCCTCCGGGTACATATCGCGGTGCTCGTGCCACGAGATGCGTGAGGAAGAGGGTCGCACACCGGCCCACGCAGCCGATGCCCCTAGTGCCGCCGCTGCCGCGAGAAATTGCCGCCGACTGATCCGACTCATCGGAGTGCCGCGGTGGACCGGTCCACGAAATCGACGAAACCGAGCATGAAGCGCTTCAGATGCTCCTGGGTTGCCGGGTCGATGAGCGCTCCGGTTGCGTCGAACATGGTTGGTGCCCGCGAGACCATGAGCCGATCTCCGAACCACGCGTGGGTGCCCAAGGTGCGCAGTACGGGAAGCCAAGCCGTTTGGCTCAGCGTAGTGCCGAAGTTTCCAGGGGAAGCGCCCATGACCGCGAACGGCTTACCGCCAAAAACACGCTTGGCGTCCGCCGGCGGGCGCGACATCCAGTCGATCGCGTTCTTGAAGACCCCGGGGATGCTATTGTTATATTCGGGGGTGACCAACAGGACCCCGTCGGCGGCGGCGACTGCGTCCTTGAGCGCGGCGACGGCCTGCGGAATTCCGTCGGCTGTTTCGACATCGCCGTCGTAGAGTGGAATGCCATGTAGGGTCTTGGCGACGAGCTCGGATCCGGATGGCATCGCCTGAACCGCAGCGCGCAATAGCGCAGTGTTGAAGGACCCACGCCGCAAGCTGCCGGTAATACCAATCAATTTTGCCATCGCCAATCTCCCATCTCGATCACGGACTTAGTGCCCGACGCGCGTGCCTTGGAGCGAGGCCTGGTTGGCTGCTGCGATGACGGCACGGGTGAGGCGGCTCAGCATCGGTACCTGCAGCCGCGTGTGCTGCCAATATAGCGGGACGGACAGAGTGCGGCCGGGTACGAGCTCGACCAGCGACCCGGTTCGAAGATGCTCCTTCACCAGAGTGGCGGGGTTCATTCCCCAGCCGATGCCGGCCACGCTGGCGTCGATGAACGCCTGGGTCGAGGGAAACCAGTGCGTCGGGATATCGACTTCCCGTCGGCAGACTCGACGGACCCATTGCGATTGCAGCCGATCCTTGCGATTGAAGGTAAGGCTGGGGGCTTCACCGAGCGAGGCGGCCGTCACTCCTTCGGGGAAATGCCTTTCCATGAATGCCGGACTGGCTACCGCGACGTAGTTCACGCGGCCCAGAGAGATGCTGTTACATCCCTGAACCGGTTGTGCATGCGCGGTCACCGCAGCCAGTACCTCGCCGGATCTCAGCCATTCGACCGTGTGCTCCTGGTCGTCGAGCGCCACGTCCAGCAGTACCGCCTCGGCGCCGAGAAACTTCGCCATCGCATCGATGAACCAGGTGCCGAGGCTGTCGGCGTTTACCGCGATCCGCAGGGTAACGCGCCCGTTGCCAGCGTTTGCCTGCGTCAGCTTTGGCAACGCTCCTTGCAGATCCTGCTCGAGCATGCCCACCTGCTCGACATGGCTGCACAACAGGCGGCCGGTCTCGGTGGCGATGCAGGGCTGCCCGCGGACGATGAGGACGGCGCCAAGGCGCTCCTCCAGTTGCTTTACCCGTTGCGACACCGCGGAGGGAGTGACATTGAGCGCCCGCGCCGCGCGCTCAAAGCTCCCCTCGCGGACGACCGCGCTAATCGCTGACAGCAAGGCGTAGTCCAGCATGGGAGTCGATTTAGCTGTGCTTAGGGAAGCGCAGAAAGTTTAACTGGAGTGAACCCTCCTGCGCCAGCAGACTCGCCGGCCTATGCTCGGATCCGCTTTCACGACTGGTTTTGCGGTCAGCGCCACGCTAATTATCGCGATCGGCGCGCAGAATGCGTTCGTCTTGCGCCAGGGCATCAGGAAGGAGCACGTGGCGCCCATTGTCGTCTTCTGCGCCTTGGCCGATCTGCTCCTGATGGCTGCCGGCGTAGCGGGCCTTGCGAGCCTTCTTGGCCATTCGCCCACGCTGGTAGCGCTTCTTACGATCGCCGGCTCGGTTTTCCTCCTCTGGTACGGCATTCGGGCGCTGCGGCGCGCGTTGAGCTTGCAGTCCCTGCATGCGGCGGGCGGCAACGAACCGATATCGCTAGGCAACGCCATGGCACAGGCCGCCGGCTTCACATTGCTCAATCCTCATGTGTACCTGGACACAGTGCTCCTGATGGGCTCGATCGGCATGCGACAACCGCCGGATCTGAGGATCTGGTTCGTGGGAGGCGCCGCCTGCGCAAGCGGAGTGTGGTTCACGACGCTCGGGTTCGGCGCGCGCCTGCTTGCCCCGGTTTTCGCGCGACCGCGCGCATGGCAGGTCCTGGATACGCTGGTCGGCCTGACGATGTTGGGGCTAGCCGTCCTGTTGATCCGTCAGGGGCTGGCGGGGCTGGCCGTCGCCTGAGCGATGCTGTAAGTGCTCAATCCCCGTGAGCCCTGCGGCATTGCCGCAGGGGCAACTGTTATATCGCGCGCTTGCCGTTCATTTTTCGAGCGCGAAGCCCTCGTCGATCCAGCCCGTGATGCCGCCGATCATCAGCTTCACCGGTCGGCCCAGTCGCGCGAGCCGGATCGCGCCCTTGTGCCCGCCGTTGCAGTGGGGCCCCGCGCAATAGGTCACGAAGATCGTTCCATGTGGGTACTGCGCCATCCGGGACTCGATGAGCTTGCCGTGTGGAATATTGATGGCGCCGGGCACGTGGCCTTGCGCGTAGAGATCGGGGCTTCGCACGTCGATGAGCACGAAGTCGGGCCCTTTCGCCAGCGCGTCATGCACGTCCCAACAATCGGCTTCGAAGGCCAGGGACTCCTCGAAATGCCGCGCGGCGGCGTCACTGTCTGCAGGTTTGACTTGAGTTACGGAGCTGGGCATGGGTTTCATCCTGTGTTTGCGGGACAGGCGCCATCCTGCTCTCCTGCCCCTGGCAAGCCCACTGGCACGAATGCCAGGATGCGTTAAGATCACGCCATGTCACGCCACAGCGTTGCCGCGGTCGCTTACGATCGCCTGTGCACCTTCGAGTTCGGTTGCACCGTAGAGCTCTTCGCCCTGCCGCGACCCGAGCTGAAGGTACCCTGGTACGACTTCGCCGTCTGTGCCGCCGAACGCGGGCCGATCCGGGCTACCGGCGGAATTGCCCTCCAAGTGTCGCATTCGCTGCGGCTGCTGGAGCGCGCGGACACCATCGTCATTCCGGGTTGGCGGGATGCCGATGAGGCGCCGCCGGAGGATCTGTTGCGCAAGCTTCGCGAAGCGTATGACCGAGGCGCGCGCCTGTGCTCGATCTGCTCCGGAGTCTTCGTTCTCGCGGCCGCGGGCGTGCTGGATGGGAAGCGGGCTACCACGCATTGGAAATACGTCGATCGTCTCGCCGCGCGGTACCCTGCCATCCGCGTCGAGCCCAACGCACTGTATGTCGATGAAGGCCAGGTGCTGACGTCGGCCGGCTCGGCAGCCGGCCTGGATATGCTGGTCCATCTGGTGCGCAAGGACTTCGGCGCAAAGATCGCCAACCAGGTGGCTCAACGGCTGGTCATTCCTCCACATCGTGAAGGCGGACAGGCGCAGTTCGTGCCACGGCCCGTTGCCGCTGACGAGCGCGGGCGTCTGGCGAAGTTGTTGGATTGGATACGAGCCCATCTGGCCGCGGAACACACCATTGAGTCGCTCGCCGCGCAGGCCTCGATGAGCGCGCGGACGCTGCAGCGGGAGTTCAAAGCGGCCACGGGTCTTGCCCCTTATGCATGGATCGTGCGCGAGCGCATCGAGCACGCCAAAGAACTCCTGGAGACCGGCCGACTGCCGGCGCTGCGGATCGCCGAGCGGGTCGGAATGGGCAGCGCGGAATCCCTGCGGCACCATTTTCGGGCGCAGGTCGGCACGACGCCCGCGCAGTATCGGGCGCGCTTCTCGCGCCGCGGCCGTTAGCCAGGTAGGGCAGGCACCGGCGGTACGACCGCCGTCTTACTTTACGCAGTCCCTCTCGCTGGCGGAATTTCAGGCCGTGCTTGCCTATGAATTCGGCCACCTCTCCGGCGCGCACGGTCACTTCGGCGTGTGGATCTATCGCCTGCGCACCGGCTGGGGGCGGTTGTTAGCTGCTCTACAGGCGCAGCAGCATTGGGGCGCGGCGCTCTTCGCTCGATTCTGCAGCTGGTATGCCGCGCTGGATCTTTCGGCGCCCAGCGCCGGAACGGGTTTAAGGGTCAATAGGCGAAGTACGGGCCCATGCCGCCCGAGGTGTTCCTGGCCTCGATCGCCGTGAACACGTTGCGGCCGAAGAAGAACGGCAGGCCGTAGTCGAAGCTCTGCGGGTCGGCGGTATTCGGGGCCGCGAGGTTGTTGAACGCCGTGAAGGTCATATTGTTGTTGAATATCGTGTTGGCGTTGGCGATGTTGAAGCTCACCGCCGAAGTCACGTTGTTCGCGCCGCTGTTCGAGGCGGTGAGATTGAGCTCCGCGTTCGGGCAGAAGAAGCCCGCTGCCGTGGTGTTCGTCGCGCAGAGGGGAATCGAGCTGTCGTTGACGAAATTCAGGTTCGAGCCGCTGTCGATGAAGCTGTTGGGAAAGGCGGCGCCCTTGTAGGTCACCGTGATATTCCCGACATTGGGGTCGGTGGTGAGCACCACGGCCTTGCCCAGCCCGTTGTTGCTCTGGGTGTCGATGCCGAACACGATGGAGCCCGTGACTGTCATGGCACCTGCGTCTGGAATGGACGGCAGCTCGATGATGACCCCGTTGTTGTCCGTCGCGAAGCTGGCGACCGGGTTGGCGACCTGCTGCGCAAGGGTCACCGTAGTCTGGTTGCAGGTGGTGCCTCCCTGCGGGCAGATGTAGTACAGGCCGGTGGCCATGGAGTTCACGCAGCCCCCGCCGCAGTCCTGCACGAAAGGCCCTACGCCCAGGATGCCGTTGGATCCGAAAGTGGCCACGGTGTTCTCCGCCCTTCCGGCGCTGGAGCAAGCGGGCGGTATGTTCGGAAAGCCAGGATCGCCGATCACCTGGATCGGTACGTTGGCGGCCACCTCTTTGGAGATGTGCACGTCCGCGGTCCTGATCGAGCCCCAGGCAAAACCGTCCGCGAATTTCGTGCACTCCACGATCGGATTGTGGACGATTGCGTCCGACTCCTGGGGGAGGGCAGCCAGAAACTGCGTATTGAGCACCGAGGCAACGATTCGCAACCCATATGAGCCCGTGTCGACATCGATGTGATCGATGGTCTGGCAGTTGGTCGTGCTACCCGGCACGCAGACGATGACGGTAACGTACGGGGTGTTGAAAGTGCCGATGGTGCTGGGTGGCCCGGCATCCACGACAATCTGCGCAACGTTGTCTCCGGAGGCTGGAATCGTTCCGCCGCCACCGACAATATTGCCACCCGAGCCGCCGCCGCAGGCGGCCAGAAACACCAGCTGAATGCATGCCAAATAGACGATTCTGCGCACTGACATTCCTCGTTATTTGATGTCGTCGACTGAGAAATTCGGCGGCAGCAGTCCCGGCACGTAGGCTTGCCCGGCCCAGGCCCGCATGTGCCCGCCCGCATGCGCGACGAGGCTCGGCTCCCTGACGGCGAGGTGATGATGGCCCCGTTCGGTCGTACCGCTGGCAGCCTTGTACTGCTCGAAGTACGTCCCGAGCGTCTGCTGCAGATCCGGGATTGCAGGCCCGCGCCAGCTCACCGCGAAGACTTTTCCACCCGATGAGACATATTCACGGACGACGGTTCCGGAAGGCAACTGCAGCTCGTGCACCGAGTAACCGGCGACGGACGTGAGCCGCAATTGGCCCTTCATCTGGACTCGATCGTTCTCTATCGAGGCGACATCATCGCCCAATGCCGCGAAAGCCGGCATCGCCGCCGACCCAGTCAGTAACGCCATGCCGAGCGCAGCGGCCGGCATTCTCCCATCCAGCACGCGCCACATGCGATTCGACTGTTTCATGGTGGTTCCTACATTACAAAGGAGTGGGCCCGCCTGCTCGCCGGGTCCCACCACCATCTACGGTAGCCTTCAGCAGGGCTATAGATCAACCGCTGTCGCTACTACCCGACGTATGCTTTTGCTGCCAAGCGGCACGACGCTGCGCAGCTTTTGCTTTCATCGAGGCGAGAACCGTCGGGAGCTGGGTCTTCTGTTCGGCCGTCAGAACGTTGTAGATCTGCCCCTGCAGCTCGCTTTCGCGCTGGATCCGGGTCGTCGCAAGCGTCTTGGCACTCTGCAGCGCCGCCGCGTAATTGGGATCACCGGGGCTGGCCAGCACCGTCAGATCGACCGGGCCGCCCTGGGCCGCTGCCTTGGCCGCCTTCTGCTGCGTCCGGGCGGTGCTCAGCAAGGTCTTGATGTTCGCCTGCTGCTCGGCAGTCAGGTTCAGCTGCCGGGCGGCGCGTAATGTCATGCCGACCAGCATGCCATGATGATCGCGCCAGTGATGATGGTCGCCGCCAGCGGGTTCGGCCGTGGTCGCGGCCGGTGTCGTCGTTTCGGCTGCAGTCGCAACAGCCGCACCGGTGCCGATGCCCGCCATCGCCGCGACCAACAACGCGATATTCCTGTTCAACTTCATGACTGCAATCCTCGAGCAAGGTGGAGAAATGATTACCGATCTTTGCCTTGGCCAGGGCCTGAAACAGGTCCCGTGGTGTAGAGGAGAGCGCTCGAAACCCACTTCGGTTGACGCGCTACAATCGCTTACAAAGGAGAGCAAGCATGATTGGACGTAAGTTAGGCAAGTCGGGCCCCCAGGTAGCCGCGATCGGACTTGGCTGCATGGGAATGTCCGGCATGTACGGACCTGCCGACAGGGCAGAGAGCATCCGGACGATCCACGCGGCGCTCGATGCGGGCATCACTCTTCTGGATACCGGCGACTTCTACGGCATGGGTCACAACGAGCTGTTGATCCGGGAAGCGCTCGAAGGCCGCAATCGGGACCAGGTGTTGATCAGCGTGAAGTTCGGTGCCCTGCGCGATCCTGCGCAGGGGTGGAGTGGCTACGACTCGCGTCCTGCTGCCGTGAAGAATTTCCTCGCGTACTCGCTGCAGCGGCTCGGTGTGGACCATATCGACATCTATCGCCCGGCGCGGCTCGATCCCAACGTGCCTATCGAAGACACGGTCGGCGCCATCGGCGACATGATCAAAGCCGGCTATGTCCGTTACGTCGGACTTTCGGAAGTCGGGCCCGCAACCCTGCGCCGCGCGCAGGCCGCTCATCCCATCTGCGATCTGCAGATCGAGTACTCGCTGGCGTCCCGTGGAATCGAGGCCGAGATCCTGCCGGTCTGCCGGGAGCTCGGGATCGGCATCACGGCCTATGGAGTGCTGTCGCGAGGGCTCATCAGCGGCCACTGGTCCCGCGAGCGCTCCGCGGCCGAGCGGGATTTCCGCCATCGCAGCCCGCGCTTTCAAGGCGAGAACCTCGAGAAGAATCTAGTGCTCGTCGAGCGACTGCGAGCGGTCGCAACAGACATCGGAGCGTCGGTAGCCCAGGTAGCGATCGCGTGGGTGTTGGCGCAGGGCGATGACATCGTTCCACTGATCGGAGCGCGCCGGCGTGAGCAGCTGGTGGAAGCGCTCGGTGCTCTCGATCTCAAACTCTCGCGGGAGCAACTTGAGTCGCTTACACGCGCCGTGCCGGCGGATGCCGTCGCCGGCGAACGTTATCCTGCCGCACAACTCGCGCACATGGATAGCGAGAAGCGATGAGAGCTTGCATGGCTCACGGGCGTTGCAACACACGCGACGACGGATGCCTTGCACCCGTGGCCGGGCTGCCCCGGTCCACGAACCCGCGTCTAGCAGGCCGTCAGGTGCGAGTCAGCGCGCCGCTCTGGTAGTCGCGGATCGCCTGCTCGATCTCTTCGCGGGTATTCATTACGAACGGCCCGTACTGCACGACAGGCTCGCGCAACGGGCGGCCCGCCAGCACGAGGAAGCGTGCGCCATTCTTACCGGCCGTCACGTCGATGCGATCGCCGGGTGTCAGCACGCCGGCGCTGTGCGTGTTGAGCGTGCGCGCGGTTCCGTTGGAGCCCACGTCCAGCTGCCCTTCGAACGGATAGAGGAATGCGGCGTACTCGCTGCCGATCGGATGCGAGAAGCGACCGCCCGCGGGCAACGAGATATCGAGGTAGACAGGATCGGTGGAACCGCCCTGGATGGGTCCGACGGTGGCTTGGCCATCGACCTCCACCGTACCGGCAATCACCTTAGCTGTCCCGCCACCTGGCAGCGCCACGACAGGGATCTCGCTCGCCTGCAAGTCGCGATAAGTTGCCGCCTTCATCTTCTCGCGCGCCGGCAGGTTGATCCACAGTTGGAACCCGCGCAGGCGCCCGTTTTCCTGCTGCGGCATTTCAGAGTGAACGATGCCGCGGCCGGCCGTCATCCACTGCACACCGCCGGTCTTGAGATCACCGCGGTGACCGAGGTGGTCCTCATGCAGCATATGGCCATCGAGAAGATAGGTGACCGTCTCGAAGCCACGATGCGGGTGTGCCGGAAACCCAGCGATGTAATCGCCGGGTGTTTCGGACGAAAACTCGTCGAGCAGCAGAAACGGATCGACGCGCACCCCGTGCGTGCCCCCCAGGCTGCGCCGTAGCTTTACGCCAGCGCCGTCGGAGGCGTGGGCCGATTCGATGGTGTGCTGAAGTGTGCGCGTGCTCATATCTATGGGATGGTGCCATCTACGTGCCGTTCAAGGTAAATGGCCCCCCTGCGAGACGCGTTTCAGCCCCGTTCCGCCCCTTCCGCGACGGGCGCTGCGTGCAAATCCGGGGCCCTGAGTAAAATAGCTTGTGAGCTTATTCGTCAATCAGTTACGATTCGCGCCCCTGCTCGAGGGTGGCTTACGG
>JAQGOC010000099.1 GCA_028293805.1 Gammaproteobacteria bacterium | reverse complement strand
CTCTATGGATTGGCGCCAGGAACGAGCGGTTTTCTGCTCGAGCAGTGGCAGCAGCGCCCGCAGCGTCTCGGCGCTGTCGCCTACGAGATTGACCTCCATCGGATATCGGATGCTCAGCATCCCCGGGTCGATGTCGATCTGCACGCCGCGCGCGGCTCCTTCCTTGGGCAGAAATTCGGCATAGGGAAACCCGGAACCCACCATGAGCAGCGTGTCGCACCCGGTCATCAGGTCCCAACTCGGTTTCGTACCGAGCAGGCCGATGCACCCCGTGACCCACGGCAGCTCATCGGGAACCGCGGCCTTGCCCAGCAACGCTTTCGCCACGCCCGCGCCGAGCCGCTCGGCGACCGCGATCACTTCATCCGTCGCCTGGAGCGCACCTGCCCCGACCAGAATCGCGACCTTCTTACCGGCGTTGAGAACCTCCGCGGCACGACGCAGATCGGCGTCGTAGGGGACGACCTTCGGCGGTTGATAGCCAACTCCGGAATGCAGCGTTCCGTGCTTGCGCGGCGGGTCTTCGTAAGGCTCTTCCTGTAGATCGTTTGGAAAAATGAGTGCCGTGACGCGCCGCTCCGCGACGGCTATGCGTACCGCGCGATCGAGCAGATGACGCACCTGCGCCGGCACACTCGCCTGCTGCACAAAGGCGCCGGCAACATCCTTGAACATACTCTGCAGGTCGAGTTCCTGCTGGTAATGCCCGCCGACGGCAGCGCGTGCCTGCTGACCGGCAATCGCCAGCACCGGCACATGGTCCAGGAGGGCGTCGTAGAGTCCGGTAATGAGGTGGGACGCGCCAGGGCCGGAGGTCGCGATGCAAACCCCCAACTCGCCCGTGAACTTCGCGTGAGCGGCCGCCATGAAAGCCGCCATCTCTTCATGGCGCACCTGTATAAAAGCTATCTTATCGGTGCCGAAGCGCTGCAGACCGCCAAGGATGCCGTTGATGCCATCGCCCGGATAACCGAATACCCGCCGCACTCCCCACTGGTACAGGCGCTCCCAGACAAAATCTCCAACCGTCCTCGACATGCCGCTTCTCCTGCGTACCGCCCAAGTGGAACCGGTGGCGGGGCCGGGTAGTTTAGAAAGGTGCCGCGCGGCGCGCGCACCCACAACCGAAGTTCGGCGAAGCAATTGCAATGCCCGCGATATTCAGGCCGAGCGCAAATCTGGCGGCCGCGGTGACGCTGCTCGCTCTGGCCGGGCTCGGGGTCGGCGGCGTTGCCCTGTGGTGGTTGTGGCCCCGTACCGACTACGCCCGACATGTTCGCTGGCCTGTCGGTCAGCCCGTGCCGTTCAGCCATGAGCATCACGTCGCCGGCCTGGGTCTGGACTGCCGGTTCTGCCATAACTCGGTGGAAGTATCCGCAACGGCGGGACTGCCTCCCACCACCACCTGCATGACCTGCCACTCCCAGATCTGGACCAATGCCGCTGTGCTCGCGCCGGTGCGTCTGAGCCTCGCCAGTGACACTCCAATCGCCTGGAACCGGATCAACGACCTGCCGGACTACGTCTATTTCAACCACGGCATTCACATCGCCAAGGGCGTGGGCTGCGCGAGTTGTCATGGAGAGGTCGATCGCATGGCGCTCACCTACAAGGCAAGCAGCCTGACGATGCAATTCTGCCTGGACTGCCATCGCGATCCGGGCCCGCGGCTGCGGCCGAAAGACCAGATCTTCAACACGCAATGGCAGCGAACCGCCGACACCGCCTCGCCGGCGGCGCTCATGGGCGAGTACCACCTGCGTAACGGCCGCAGGCTGACGGACTGCTCCATATGCCACCGGTGAGCGGGCAATGGCGCAGCTTGGCGGAGTGGGCGCAGGATCCGGCCTTCCTCGCGCGTGCGGCTCAGGAATTTCCGGGCCTGGCAGAGGCTCTGTCCAGCCCACACTCGCGACGGCGGGTGCTGAAACTGATGGCTGCCGCCTTCGCGATGGGCGGCCTGGACGGCTGCGACATTGGAGCGCCCGGTGGCCGCCTCATTCCTGCGGTGCGGACAGCGCCCAACATCATCCCCGGGCTGGCAGATTTTTACACCACTGCCAGCGTCGTTGACGGTTTTGCCACCGGCGTCCTGGTCAAGCAGCAGATGGGCCGCCCCATCAAAGTGGAAGGCAATCCACAACACCCCGCCAGCCTTGGCGCGACCGATGTGTTTGCTCAAGCGCAGGTCCTGGACTTCTACGATCCCGATCGCAGCGCCGCCATAGCACTACGTCGCCACCCGAGCGATCGGCAGGCCTTTCTCACGGCTCTCACGCAACAGCGCACGCTGCTCGCCCGGAACGGCGGCGCGGGGTTCCGGATCCTGACCGGCACGATCACCTCGCCCACGCTGGGGACCCAGCTCGATGTGCTGTTGTCCCGCTACCCGCAAGCGCGCTGGCACCAGTGGAATGCCGTCTCGCGCGACAATGCCATGAGAGGCGCCGTGCTGGCCTACGGACAGCCAGTCGACATCGTGCCGAAACTCGACCCGGTCGACGTACTGCTGGCAATCGACAGCGATCTGCTGAGCTCAGCACCCGGACATCTGCGCTTTGCGCGCGAGCTCATCGCCCGCCGCAATCCGACCCGCGGCCGTGAGATGAACCGGATCTATGCGCTCGAACCGACGCCGACATTGATCGGCGCTGCCGCCGACCACCGCTTCATCGCCGGACCGCGCGACTTGCAGCGCATCGTAGCCCGCCTGGCTGCGGCCATTCTGCAGGGCGCACCGACGATAGGGTTGCCGGAATGGGTTGGCGAGGTGAGCGCCGATCTCACGGCGCATCCCGGACACGCACTGGTCCATGTGGGACCCGACCAACCGGCCGAGATACACGCGTTGGTGCATGCCATCAACGAAAAGCTCGGTGCCCGTGCAGCGACGCTGGATCTCATCGCACCCGTCGCCCATGCGCCGGCGGACCAGTCGGCCTCGCTTCGCGAGCTCGTAGAAGATATGCACGCAGGCAAGGTGAGCACGCTGCTGATCATCGACAGCAATCCCGTTTTCTCGGCGCCCGGCGCGCTGGGTTTCACGGAGGCCCTGGCGAAAGTCAGCTTCAGTGTGGCACTGACACCCACGCCCGACGAGACATTCAATGCGGCGATCTGGGCGGTCCCGATGTGTCACTCATGGGAGGGCTGGAGCGATGCGTGCGCATACGACGGCACTGCTACCATTCTGCAGCCGCAGGCGTTGCCGCTCTATGACGGCGTAAGTCCTCACGAGATGTTGGCGCTTTGCAGCGGCGCACCGTCGCCGGGCGCAGCGGGTGACACGTCGGCCAATTCATCGGCCGACACAATGAAGATGGTGCAGGCGACGTGGATGACGCGTATGGGCGGCAACTTCGCAGCAGCTTGGCACGATGCGCTCGCCAGCGGCATCGTGACCGGTACACGCGCAGCGGCAGTGAATCCGACCTTGCGCGCGGACGCGGTGCGCCAAGTCCCGCCAGCGCTTCCGGATCGAGCGCTCACCATGCTTTTCCGGCCGGATCCGCATCTGTGGGACGGACGCTATGCCAACAACGCATGGCTGCAGGAGTTGCCACGACCTCTGACGAAGCTGACGTGGGACAATCCCCTCCTCATTGCTCCTGATCTCGCGCGCAAACTCCAGGTGCGCAACGGCGACCAGGTGCGTTTGTCGAGCACGGCTGCCACCGCAATCGTACCCGTCTGGATCCAGCCCGGGCAGGCGCCGGATTGCGTGGTGGCGCTGCTCGGCTTCGGCCGCACGCAGGCGGGCGCTGTCGGGCAAGGTGCCGGCTTCGATTTCTACCCCCTTGTGGGGCGCACGGATGCGGCAACACTGCAGAAGGTCGAGGGTCACGTGCACCTGGCCAGCACCGATCATCACAACCTGATCTTCGATGCGGCAGCCGGCCTGGTCAGACGCGGCACGCTGGCACAGTACAGACAGGATCCGCACTTCCTCGGCCAAAAGAAACCCGCGGCGGAGCTCTACCGGTGGCAGCCGGAAGGACCGGCGGCCTGGGCCATGAGCATCGATCTGAATGCCTGCATCGGCTGCAACGCCTGCGTCGTTGCGTGCCAGGCGGAAAATAACACTCCCGTGGTTGGCAAGGAACAGGTGCTGCACGAGCGTGAGATGCATTGGCTGCGCATCGATCGTTACTGGGAAGGAGAGCCGCACACCCCCCGGACCTATTTCCAGCCCATCCTGTGCATGCATTGCGAGCAAGCCCCCTGCGAGGTCGTCTGCCCCGTAGGGGCCACGGTACATGATTCGGAAGGCCTGAACGTAATGGTCTACAACCGCTGTGTCGGCACGCGGTTTTGCTCCAACAACTGTCCGTACAAGGTGCGCCGCTTCAATTACTTCGACTACGCGCAAGAGGAGCGTCGGCCGCCGCAGTCGCGTAACCCCGATGTGTCGGTACGCGCGCGCGGTGTCATGGAGAAGTGCACATTCTGTCTGCAGCGCATCGCGGAGGCACGGATCATCGCCGATCGCGAGAATCATCCAGTGGGTAAGGTCAAGACCGCCTGCCAGGCGGCTTGTCCGACGCAAGCTATAACATTCGGCGACCTGCGCGATCCTGCAAGTGAGGTCGCCAGGCGCAAGCAAAGCCCTCTCGACTATGGCCTGCTCGAGGAGCAGAACACCCATCCGCGGGTGACCTATGAGGCTCGCATCCGCAACATCAACTCTTCGATAAAGGACGTCGGCGGATGAGCGACGCGGCACCCACGATCGGGTCCATGACGGACGACATCTGCGCGATAGCGCTGCGTAAGCGGCCGGCGCTCTGGTGGAGGATCGCGATACTCGGCGCTGCGCTCCTGACCGCGCTCCTGGTGGGCGCAATCGCCTGGCTGTTCTACGCCGGCATCGGCATCTGGGGCATCGACTGGCCGGTGGTGTGGGGCTTCGCCATTATCAGCTATGTGTGGTGGATCGCCATCGCCTCGGGGGGCACGTTCATCTCTGCACTGTTCTACCTGATGCAGGTGGAATGGCGCACCTCATTGAACCGCATCGCCGAGACAATGACTCTCTGCGCGGCAGTCTGCGCGGGCATCTATCCCATTCTGCACCTCGGCCGTCCGTGGCTGTTCTACTGGCTCTTCCCCTACCCCAACACCATGGGAGTGTGGCCGCAATTTCGCAGCCCCCTGCTCTGGGACTTCTTCGCGATCCTGACCTATGTCACCTCGTCCATTCTGTTCTGGTATCTCGGCCTCGTTCCCGATCTGGCGACGCTGCGCGATCGAGCCCTGACCCGCAAGCGGCAAGTGCTGTATGGCGCGCTCGCGCTGGGATTCCGGGGCGAGGATCGTCAGTGGCGCCACTATCGAGCGGCCTACGGTGTACTGGCAGCCATCATGGCGCCGCTGGTCGTCTCCGTACACAGCATCGTGGGTTTGGATTTCGCCGGTGCCGCGACGGTGGGTTGGCACTCGACCGAGTTTCCGCCGTTCTTCGTCTTCGGCGCGCTGCTGTCGGGCTTCGCCATGGTGTTGCTGCTGATCGTGCCCCTGCGGCGGCTCTTGCAGCTCGAGGCGTTCATTACCGGGCGGCATCTCGATGTGCTGAGCCGGCTGCTCCTGCTGAGCAGCCTGCTCGTCGGCTACGCTTACGTCATGGACGTGTTCTCGGTGTTTTATTCGCCCGACGAGGCCGAAAGAACCGCTTTCATGGCGAAGGTCCACGGCTCCTACGCCCCGATCTACTGGGCGACGATCCTGTTCAACATAGCGCTTCCGCAAGTGCTGTGGTTCCGCCGCGTTCGACTGAATCAACCGGTGATCATGCTCGTCTGCCTCGCTGTGATCGTCGGCATGTGGTGCGAGCGGTACACGATCGTGGTGATGAGCGTGCGGCGCACCGCCCTGCCTTCATCCTGGGGCGATTACCATGGCACGTTCTGGGACTGGGCGACGTTGTTCGGCACGGTTGGCCTGTTTCTGACCGGCATCCTGCTGGCCGTGCGCTTCCTGCCGGTCATTTCGATGTTCGAAATGCGCGCGTTGCTTGCGAAGCGGCCGAATGACGGGGGAGGCACATGAGCGCCGGCCTTCTCGTAATGTTCGAAACGGAGCCGGCGTTGTGCGAGGCGCTGGAGCGTCTACGCGCCGGGCACATTGAAAATCTGCGGACCTACACTCCGAAACCCCTCGAGAGCGAGCCCGCGCACTCGCCTCTGCCGCTGATAGTCTTCGTCGCCGGCGTGACCGGTTCCATTGCCGGCTTCGCGCTGCAGGTGTACGCGAATACGTCGGCCTACCCTCTCGATATCGGCGGTCGCCCGCGATATTCGTGGCCGGCATTCATCCCCATCACGTTCGAGATCGGAGTGCTGTTTGCCGTCCTCGCCGCAGTCTTCGGCTATCTCGCGATCAACCGCATGCCGCGCTTGTACGAGCGAGTCGATGACTTCGATTCCATGCGCGAGGCGCTGCGGGCGGGCTGGCTCGTCGCGATCCGCGCGGATGATCCGGAGCTCCTGGCGCGGGCGCGCGCGATAGTCGACCGCTTGCATCCCGCGGCGATCGAGGAGATGGCCGCATGAAAGGCGCGCTGGTGCCGATCGCGATGTTGGTCTGTCTGACTGCCTGTGATGACATGTCGAACCAGGCAAAGCAGAGACATTACGCACCGGCGGTCGGGCCGGCAGCGGTGCCCTCCAACACCGTGGAATACCTCGATCGGCCGTCGCAGGCACCGCCGGTGACGCTCGAGCTGCTGGAGCGCGGCCAGGAGCGCTTCCGCATCTATTGCACACCCTGTCATTCAGAGCTCGGCGACGGGCATGGGATGGTCGTGCAAAGGGGCTTTCCGCCACCGCCCTCCTACCATACCGAGCACTTGCGCCAGGCTCCCGTACAGCATTTCTACGACGTGATGACGCAAGGCTACGGCGCCATGTACCCGTTCGCCGATCGCGTACGACCCGAGGATCGCTGGGCAATTGCGGCCTATATCCGCGCTCTGCAGCGTAGCCAGAATGCTACCGACGGCGACATTTCCGCCGACCGCCGGGGAGCGTTGGAATGAACCGGCGGCAGGCAGAGCGCGTGGCATGGACGATCGCTGCCGCCGGTTTGATCGGCACCATAATCGCCTGGATCATTGCCCCGGCGGCATTCCCGCATGCGTGGCTGGCGGCTTTGTCCGCCTGGCTCGGCTGGCCGCTCGGTTGTATGGGGTTACTCCTGGTCCATGCGTTGACCGGCGGCCGCTGGGGCTACGCTCTGCGATTGCAACTCGTCGCCGGCATGCACACCTTGGTGCTGCTGTTGCCCGCGTTGATTCCGTGGCTGCTCGTGATGCCGGCCCTGTACCCCTGGGCACGGCCGGAAGCGCCGGCGCACCTGGCCAACGGGTTTTATCTCAATCTGCCCTTCTTCGCGGCGCGCGGCGGCGTCTACCTGCTGATCTGGTTCGGGCTGCGGTTCTTCATTTTGCGCGCATTGCGCGAGGACGAGCCTGACGCCGCGCTGGCGCGGATCGCTCCCGGGGGGCTCATTCTGCTGGCGATGACAATCAGCTTCGCCGCCATCGACACCACCATGTCGCTCGATCCTCAATTCAACTCGAGCGTCTATGGGCTCATGGCAATGGTGGGCATGGGACTGCTGGCCCTGTCGGTGTCACTGCTCGCCGCGGCCGTGGGATCGCCCCCGGACCCTGAAACGACAGCCACCCTGGGCAAGCTGCTGTTGGCACTCGTGCTGCTGTGGGCGTATCTGGACTTCATGCAATTCCTGATCGTGTGGCAGTCCGATCTGGCGACGGAAGCGCCGTGGTACCTCCTGCGCTCCTGCGGCGGCTGGGGAATCGCAGCCGCTCTCGTGGCGCTGGGACATTTCCTGCTGCCGTTCCTCGCCTTGATCTGGACGCCCGTTCGCCGGTCGCCGGGCGGAATCGGCAGCGTCGCCGCGCTACTCGTGCTCACCGAGGTGATTCGTACGTGGTGGCTCGTGATACCGGCATCGCACTCCGGCTTTGGGCTCATCGACTTGATGGCGATGATGGGGCTGCTAGCCGTCGGGGCTGCATTCGCGCTGCGCTCCCCGTTGAGCCCACAAGTGCGCCCGCCGTTATTGCCAGCGAGCTCCGCGGCAGCGAGGGAGCAACATGGCTGACGAGTCCGCTCTCAGCCCCGCGCGGCACGAGCCGACCGACGTCAGTACGCGTGTGATCCGGCTTGGCGTGCCTATTCTCGTGGCCGCGGTGATCGGCCTGTCCCTCCTCGTAATGTGGTTATTTCCCGGCCGCATCGTGGACCGGACGATTCACCTGCCACTGCCGCGCTATCCGGCGCCCGGGCTCCAGGTGAGCCCCCGCGAGGACATGGCGAAGTTCCACGCGAGGGAGATCCAATGGCTCAACAGTACGGGGTGGGTCGATAGAAAGAATGGAGTCGTGCACATCCCCATAGGGGAGGCGATGCGTAAGATCGCACAGGAAGGGATTTCGGACTGGCCTGCGCCGCGAGCCGAACAGCTGCAGTCAGAGCAGCCACGTCCGGAAGCGCGGCCGTGAGCCTGCGCGTTGCAATCACGCTGCTGCTGTTGACTTCCGCTCTGGCCGTTGGCGGCACCCCGCCCGATCTGCGGGATATGACATACAACCAACGATTGGGTAACGAACTGCCCCTTCGGGCCGTGCTGCGCGATGAGCACGGCGCCGGTGTGCGGCTCTCCGATCTGGCACAGGGAACGCCACTGATCCTGGCGCTCGGCTATTTTCACTGTCCCAACCTGTGCGGCATCGTGCGCGCCGATCTGTTCCATGCCTTGGGGAAATCCGGCCTGGTGGGCGGACGTGACTACACTCTCATTGCACTGACCATCGACCCGGCTGAGACGGACCGGGACGCAGCCACAGCCAAGGCTGCGGACATTGCGCGCTTTCCGGCACAAGGCGCACAGCTTGGCTGGCATTTCCTCAGCGGCCCGCCCGAAGCCGTGCAGGCCATCGCCGCCGCAGTCGGCTTCCGCAACCGCTTCGACCCCCAACTGAAACAGTTCGTTCATCCGGCAGGGGTCGTGTTTGCGACACCCACCGGAATCGTTTCGAGCTACCTGCTCGGCGTCGGCTATCGGCCCGGCGATGTACGGCTCGCCGTCACGCGGGCGAATCGGGGCAGCGTCGCCGCCGCCGCGTTGCCGATCCTCCTGCTCTGTTATGACTACGACCGGACGACGGGGCGATACACCCTGGCGATCATGAAGCTACTGCGCCTCGCTGCAATCATCACCGTGCTGACGGTCGGATTGACGCTGTTCCTCGCATTTAGGCGCGGCAGGGTCGTGACGTGAACCTCTGGCTCACCGCCGCCACTCACAACGCAACGCAGGTTGACTACCTGATCTTCGCGCTAGTCCTTATTTCTTGCGCAGTCCTGGCGCTCGTGTTCGGTTTGATGCTGCTCTACATGTTCAAGTACCGCGCCGGCAGCGACATCGATCGCGGCACGCTGCCGCGCAAGACGTGGCGGCTGGAAGCGGCTTGGACTGCCGCGACCCTGGTGGCCTTCTTCGGTCTGTTCGTCTGGGGCGCCAAGCTTTACTTGCTGCTTTTCCAGCCGCCGGCGGATGCGCTGCAGATCCATGTCATCGGCAAGCAGTTCATGTGGAAGGCGGAGCATGACGGGGGCCAGCGCGAGATCAATGCGATACACCTGCCGGTCGGCTTGGATGTCCAGCTGGTGATGACTTCCGAGGACGTCATCCATGATTTTTCCGTCCCCGCGTTTCGGATCAAGCACGACGTGCTGCCAGGCCGCTACGAGGCACTGTGGTTCCGGGTGGACATTCCGGGGACCTATCACCTGTTCTGCACGCAGTTCTGTGGCGTGGATCACGCGAACATGGTCGGGGAGATCGTGGCCATGCCCAAGGCCGACTATCAGAAATGGCTCGCGCGCAGCGATGCGGGAGAAACGCTGGCTGCCGCGGGAAAGACTTTGTTCATGCGTTACGGCTGCAGCGGCTGCCATGGAGGAGACGGGGCCGGGGCAAACCAGTCACAGAGCACAGTGCGCGCTCCCTCGCTTGCCGGGCTCTACGGAAGTCCCGTCACCCTGGCCGATGGCCGGGTCGTCAAAGCGGACGACCGCTATCTGCGCGACTGCATCCTGACACCGGCGCGACAGCGAGTCGCGAGCTATCTGCCCGTGATGCCCTCCTTCGCCGGGGAGATCAGCGAGGAGGAGCTTCTGAAGATCATCGCCTACCTCAAATCCCTGTCCCAGCAGGAGCCCTCGTGAGCGCCGCGGCGGGCGCTGCTGCGCTCAGCGGCGAGTCGTACCTCACGGACGGCTTCAGCCTGCGTAGCTGGCTGCTGACGACCGATCACAAGCGGATCGCGATCCTGTATCTCGCTTCCATCACCGTGTTCTTTTTTATCGGCGCCGCCGGGGCAGCACTGGTCCGCTACAACCTGATCGTGCCGGAGGGCCTGATCAAATCGGCGGAAACGTACAACCGCCTGTTCACGATGCACGGCGTCGTCATGGTGTGGTTCTTTCTGGTCCCCGCCGTGCCGGTCACGTTGGGGAATTTCATCGTGCCGCTGATGCTCGGCGCACGCGACCTCGCCTTCCCGAAGCTCAACCTCGTCAGCTGGTACCTCTTCATGCTCGGCGGGGCGATCGTTCTCTACAGTCTGTTCACGGGCGGAGTCGACACGGGCTGGACGTTCTACACCCCTCTGACCACCCAATATTCCAAGGGGCACGTGGTCGCGACGGTGATCGGAATTTTCATTGCCGGCTTCTCATCGATCGCCACCGGCCTGAATTTCATTGTCAGCATCCATCGCCTGCGCGCACCCGGGATGACGTGGTTCAGGATGCCGGTATTCCTCTGGTCGCTGTACGCGACCAGCGTCATCCTGGTGCTCGCGACACCGGTACTCGCCATGACTCTGGTGCTGCTGGCGTTCGAGCGGATCTTTCACATCGGCGTGTTCGATCCAACCCTCGGCGGTGATCCGCTCCTGTTCCAGCACCTGTTCTGGTTCTACTCCCACCCGGCCGTCTACATCATGATTCTGCCGGGATTCGGCATAGTGAGCGAGATCGTCCCGGCCTTCTCGCGTAAGCCGCTCTTCGGCTACACGTTCGTCGTCTGGGCCAGTATCGGGATTGCCGTGATCAGCTTTCTGGTCTGGGGCCATCACATGTTCGTGGCGGGCACCTCGCTCTTCTCGGCGCTGGTGTTCTCGATCCTGAGCTACATGGTGGCCGTGCCTTCCGCGATCAAGGTATTCAACTGGATCGGCACCCTGCACAAGGGATTCATCCGCTTCGACGCGCCGATGTTGTACGCCTTGGGGTTCATCGGACTATTCACCATGGGCGGGCTGACGGGCCTGTTCGTTGCCGCACTGGCCGCCGACGTTCACCTGACGCAGACCTACTTCGTCGTGGCTCATTTCCACTACGTGATGGTGGGCGGGATGGTGTCGGCGTTCTTCGCAGGCCTGCACTACTGGTGGCCGAAAATCACCGGCCGCCATTATCCCGAGATGTGGGGGCGCGCGGGCGCGCTGATCATTTTCATCGGCTTTCACCTGACCTTCTTCCCGCAATTCATCCTCGGGTACCTGGGCATGCCGCGGCGCTATCATTCCTATGCGCCGGAGTTTCAGGTGCTCAATGTGCTCTCCTCCGCGGGCACCACTATTCTGGCGGCCGGCTACCTCCTGCCGCTCGGTTATCTCACGTGGTCGCTGCTCAGAGGCGAGCGCGCGGCGCCCAATCCCTGGGACGCTACCGGCCTCGAGTGGCAAACACCCTCGCCGCCTCCGACTGAAAACTTTGTCGCGACGCCGGTGGTTACCGAGGAACCCTACGCGTACCCGCGCCCGAAACCGCAGGCAACCTCATGAGTGACGCCGCTCTACCGCATGCGTTCCAATACGAGAGCGCGCGCCACCAGGCGCGAACGGCGATTGCCGGCATGTGGCTGTTTCTGGCCAGTGAGGTCCTGTTCTTCGGTGTGCTGTTCCTGAGTTGGATCGTCTGCCGCCACTGGAATCAGGCCGGGTTCGACGCGGGGGCCAGGCAGACGGCGCTCGCCATCGGCACGCTCAACACTGTCATCCTGATCACGAGCAGCGCCTTTTATACCGCGGGTGTCGCCTTCATCGAAGCGAGCAACACGCGACGGCTGATCCAGTGCTGCGCGCTGGCCTGGGTACTGGGCCTGGCGTTTCTGATCCTGAAATTCGGGATCGAGTGGCACGAGGATCTCGCCCGGCACCTCTTTCCCGGTCCGCGCTTTGCGATCACCGGGGAGCTGCGCACCGGCGCGCAATTGTTCTTCGTCTTCTACTTCGTCGCGACCGCGCTGCACGGCCTGCACTTGCTGGCCGGACTGGGGCTCGTCGGCTGGATCATCCGGCGCGCGGGACGCGGGGAATTCTCGGCGCAGTATTCGACACCGGTCGCCGTGGTCGGCTTGTATTGGAGCTTCGTCGACATGGTGTGGATTGTCCTTTTTCCATTGATCTATCTGATAGGGCGCGGTCCATGAGCCCGCGCCGATTACTGCTGACCTGGGGGCTGCTGCTGGGCGTGCTGGCGATCGAGGTCGGCGCGAGCTTTTTGCCCATCGGCCGCCCGGCGCGGCCGCTGCTGCTGCTTCCGGCCCTGCTGATGGTCGGGATGGTCGCCGCGATCTTCATGCAAATCGGGCGCGGGCCCACGGTTGTGCGCCTGTTTGCCGCTGCCGGACTGCTCTGGCTGCTCATTCTGTTGGCCCTGGGGAGTCTTGACCCACTGACGCGGATCGTTTATCCAGTCCCGGCCATGGAGCGAGCCACGCCTGCCGCCAATCCTCCCTAGCCGCCGGTCTCGCTCAAACGAGGAGTTTGTCGATAGTCACCGGCAACGAGTGAACCCGTTTGCCGGTCGCGTGATAGATCGCGTTGACGACGGCGGCCGCCGTCCCGACGATGCCGATCTCCCCCACCCCCTTCACGCCGAGCGGGGTCACTTCCGGGTCGGGCTCGTCGACGAAGATCACCTCGATGTCCTGGATGTCGGCGTGTGCCGGAATGTGATACTCGGCGAAATTATGATTCATCACGCGGCCGAGGCGATGGTCGGTAGCCGTTTCCTCGTGCAGCGCCATGCCGATGCCCATGACGACGCCGCCGAGAATCTGGCTGCGGGCCGTCTTGGGATTGATGATTCGGCCCGCCGCCACCGCTATCACAATGCGCGTCACCCGCACCACGCAGAGCTCTTCGTCGACTTTCACTTCCGCGAAGATTGCATTGTGGGTGTTGCGCGACTTGCGTGTCTGGCTTGACCCGCCGCTGTGCCACGCGGGACTGTCCTCGACCTCGATGGTGTCCAGCCCCGCAGCGCTCATTGCATCGCCGAACGAGATCGAGCGGGTGGCGTCGGACTTGAGCGCAATCCGACCCTGCGCGAACGTAACATCCTCCATCCTGGCACCGCCCAACGGCTGCCCTTCGAGCTGGTCCGCAGCGACCAACAGCTTCTCCGCCACGCCGCGGCAAACGTGTTGCACAGCCGCTCCCGCCGATGCAGCCAGCTTCGATCCGCCTTCGACGGTCGACTTGGGAAGGGCGCTGTCGCCGAGCGTGGCGGTAACCTTCTCGATAGGCAGCCCGAGCGTGTCGGCGGCTACCTGCGCCATGACAGTGTAGGTCCCGGTTCCTATGTCGGACGCGGCGGTTGCCACTTCTAGATCGCCGTTGGGCAGGAGTTTTGCGTGAGCCGACGTCTTCTCGAATAGCGCATCCCAAATTCCGGTCGCGACACCCCAGCCGACGAGCTCGCGTCCGTCCCGCATCGAGCGGGGAGCGGGTGTGCGCCTGCTCCAGCCGAATTTTTCCGCCCCCTGAGCACAGGCCTCGCGCAACGCCTTGGAGGTGAACGGCGTTCCGTCCATCGCGTTCTTGTCGGAGTAGTTGATTAGGCGGAATTGCAGTGGATCGACACTCGCGGCGTACGCCATTTCGTCGACCGCGAGCTCGAACAGCGTCATTCCTGTGGCTGCGCCCGGAGCACGCATGTCGCCAGAGGTGTAGGTGTCCACGCGCGCAATGGTGTATTTCGCCGACGCGTTCTCGCACGCGTAGTTCATGAGGCCCCAGTCACAGACGGTCTCCATGTAATCCTCGAACCGCGACGTCGAGGTGGCGGCGTCGTTGATAATCGCCTGCAGCCGGCCGCTTGTGTCGGTCGCCAGCGCCACCGTTTGCACCGTCTCCGGCCGATGCACGTGGCTGAACATCTGCTGGCGCGTAAGAACCACCCGCACCGAGCGCTCGAGCATCTTGGCAGCCAGTGTAGCGAGATAGACTTGGTACTGCGGCCGCAGACCGGATCCGAAGGCGCCGCCGACGTACGGATTCTTTACGCGCACGTGCTCCGGGGAGAATCCGAACACCGCGGCGAGGTACGCTTGGACGTTCTGCGGACCCTGTGTCTTGTCGTAAACGGTGATGCGCCCATTGCCTTCCCAGACAACCGTGCTCGCGTGCATCTCCATCGGATTGTGGTAATACGCCGGCACGTGAAAGTCGGCCGCAACCTTTAAGGGCGCGGCGTCGTAGGCGGCATGCGCATCGCCACGACTCTGAGGAGGCTCAAAGGTACTGCGCTTGTCGTTAGGCACGAATTGGCTGGTGAGCGCTACCGCGAAGTCCGTGTTATGGCTCTCACTCTCATACTCGACATCGATCAACGAGGCAGCGTAGCGCGCAGTCTCGAGCGTTCCGGCAATCACAACGGCGATAGGCTGCCCATTGAACAGGGCTTTTTCGTCGTAGAGAGCGCGAAATGGCGAGCCGGGGACCGAGACGGCGTCCGTGTAGCTGTGATCGAAGGGCGGAAGTTGCGGCCGGTTGGTATGGGTCATCACCTCGACGACCTCAGGGAGCGCGCGCGCGCCTTCGTCGTGGATCCTGACGATCCGGCCTTTTGTGATCCCGCTGGAGACCACCCAACCATACAGGAGACCCTCGACTGGATGCTCCGCCGCATAACGCGCTTGGCCGGTGACCTTGGCTACGCCGTCGACCCGGTTGAGGGGGTCGCCGATTCGGGCGGTAGTGCGCGTCGGGGAAGTCATGTTCGCTCCCTCCACTAAAAGACGCGTTTGTCGGTTTGCGACTGCGGAGTACCGTTCGCGGCCTGCTTCAGGGCCCGGACGATCGCGCGCCGCGCAAGCTCGATCTTGAAGTCATTGCCTCCCTGTCCCACGGCGCCCTCCGTCAGGACATGAGCGGCGGCGAGAAAGTTAGCCTGTGAGGCTTTCTCTCCCGCCAATCCGCTTTCCGCCACAGGCGACCGCCAGGGTTTGTGTGCTACGCCGCCAAGGGCGACCCGCACTTCGGTGATGCGCTCGCCATCGAGCCGCATCGCGACCGCCACGGACACGAGGGCAAACGCGTAGGACAGCCGATCCCGGAGCTTGAGGTACGTGTAGTGAGAAGAGAAATCCTCGGCAGGCAGGTCGATCGCGGTGACGAGCTCGCCTGGGCGCAGATCGTTGTCCCGCCAGGGCTGATCACCGGGCAACCGGTGGTACTCGCTGAACGCAATCACGCGGTCTGCGTCGGGACCGGTGACGCGAACCTGTGCGTCAAGCGCGGCCAGGGCAACGCACATGTCCGAGGGATGGGTGGCGATGCATTGATCGCTGGCCCCCAGTATCGCGTGAATGCGGTTGACACCTCCGATGGCGCCGCAGCCCGAGCCGGGCTGGCGCTTGTTGCAGGCCGTTGCAGGATCATAGAAATAGTAGCAGCGCGTTCGTTGATTGAGGTTGCCGCCGTTGGTGGCAGCATTGCGCAGCTGCGGACTGGCACCCGCAAGGATCGCCGAAGCCAACAGTGGATAGCGGCGCTCGACGCGCGGATCGTACGCCGTGTCCGCATTGGTCACGAGCGCACCCAGCCTGAGCCCGCCGCCTTCCAGGTCGTCGATTTTGTGCAGCGGCAGCCGGTTGATGTCGACGAGCCGCTGCGGACGCTCCACATTCTCCTTCATGAGATCGACGAGGTTGGTGCCGCCGGCGAGGAAGCGCACCTGCCTGGCTGAACCCTCGCGCACCGCTTCCGCAACCCCGGCAGCGCGCACGTAGCTGAAGCGATTCACCGCGTGTCCGCCTTTTCCAGCACTTCCATTACGGCGGCGGCGATGTTGGTGTAGGCACCACAACGACATAGGTTGCCGCTCATCGACTCACGTACTTCGTCGCGGCTCCTGGCGTGCCCCTCGTTGATGAGACCCTGGGCCGAACAGATCTGCCCCGGCGTGCAGTACCCGCACTGGAGCGCATCGTGGTCCACAAACGCCTGCTGCAGGGGGTGCAGCCCATGGCCCTCGGCGAGCCCCTCGCAGGCGAGCCCCTCGATGGTAGTTACCTGGGCTCCGTCTCTTGCCACCGCCAGTGCGAGGCAGCTGTTGATGCGCTTGCCGTCGACGAGGACGGTACAAGCACCGCATTGACCGTGGTCACAGCCCTTCTTGGTGCCCGTCAGGTGTTCCTGCTCCCGTAACAGATCCAGCAGGGTCACCCAGGGCTCGATGACGAAGTCCCGCCGCCTGCCATTGATGACCAGGCTGATGCCGATGGCTTCGCTGGATTGCGCTGCGCCCGCCTGGGAAGTACCGCCGAATACCCGCGTGTCCATCATGCCTTCCGCAAGCAATAGCTCTTTACGATTTGGCGCCAGAGGCTTAAAACGTGACGAAGCCATCACGGTTCCCGAGACCAGCTCCCACAATGCCTCCTTCTCCCCTGCGCATCGGAATTCTCAGCACTGCCAATATCGCGCGAGCCTTCGTATCAGGTGTACGCCCATCGTCGACGGTTACGGTGACGGCCGTGGCAAGTCGCGACCGCGCCAAGGCGGCCGCCTTCGCACGCGAGGTTGGAATACCACACTCCCATGGCTCCTATGAAGCGCTACTGGCCGACAGCGAAATCGACGCCGTCTATATCCCTCTGCCGAACAGCATGCACGCGGAATGGTCGATTCGGGCCGTCGAAGCGGGAAAGCACGTGCTCTGCGAGAAGCCGTTGTCGGCCACGGCCGCGGAGGCCCGCGCGATGTTCGATGCTGCCAGGAAGCACGGGGTGTATTTGGTCGAGGGATACCCGTATCGGGCACAACCGCAGACGTTGAAGATGCGAGAACTGCTGGACGCAGGTGCCCTTGGAAAAGTGGAGATGATGCAGGCCAGCTTCGGCTTTACCCTGAGCCAGGAGGTGAACATCCGCTTGAGCCCGGTGCTTGCCGGTGGTGCTCTGATGGACGCCGGAAGCTATGCCGTCAGCCTCGTGCGCATGGTGGCGAGGGAGCGTCCGTCGCGCGTACAAGCCGTGGCACACTGGACAGACAGCGGAGTGGACCGAATACTCGTTGCGACGCTCGAGTTCCCGAGCGGCCTGCTCGCGCAAATCAGCTGCAGCTTCAGCACCACCGCGCATCGGCAGGCGCTCATTGCCGGATCGGAGGGCGTACTGCAGACAACCTTCTTCAACCACCCTTCGCCGGCTGCGCCGCCGGTATTGCAGCTGAGGCGCGGAAAGGGCTGGGACACGGCCGCGGAAGTCATAGAAGTCCCCGCGACGAACGGTTTTCTGGCGGAAGCCGAGGTATTCGAGCGTCTGGTAAGGCAGGGACCGGCCTCCTGGACGGGAGCTTCCGCGGAGGAATCGATCGACATCATGCTGACGCTCGAAGCGCTCCTGCGCAGCGCCCGAAGCGGCAAGGCAGTCGATATCGACACCTCGACCGAGCGCTGATCACGGTCTTGCGCGGACGACGCTCAGCCGCAGCTCGTCTTGGTTCGGCGAATTCACCACTCGATGCGTGGGGTCAATCGGTCACGATAAGGTCCATGGCCATGTCATGCGATTGGGGATGGATGCTCGGCAATCGGGCCTCGGCGTATCCCAGGCCGATGCAGAACGGCCGACGTGCCGCCGCAGCGATGGTTCGATCGTAGTAACCCCCTCCATACCCGAGGCGAAATCGTTCCCCGTCGAAGCCGACTAACGGAACGACAAGGGCGTCCGGAGTCAGCACTTCGCGCTCGATGGGCACCGGAATGTTCCAAACACCGCGACGCATTGCCATTCCCGGCGTCCACTTCCAGAATTCCACGGGCGCGGATTGTTCGACGACCACCGGCAGGCCGACGACGCCGCCGGCTTCGATGTGTTTTCGTGCGATGTCGCGGACGTCGATCTCCCCTCGCATCGACCAGTAAATGCCGAGGGTGGCGTACTGTGTCAGATCGACTGACTCCAGCAGGCGCTGCTTCGCTTTTTCGCCCTTTCCGGTCCGTCGATTGACCCCCAGCGCCAGTCGGCTCGCGATGAGCGTCTCACGCGTCCGCTTACGCCACTCGCGAATGTCATCCCAGCTCTTCAAGTCGGCGTCGATGTCGGAACTCCTCGTGCGGGCCCGTGAAAGTTCTATTCGTAGGTGATTCTAGTACGAAAAAGAAGGAAAATCTGCGCACAGGTAGGCCAACACCGGCCGCCTGCGCAGAGCGGTTGCAAAGGAAACGACGTGAGCGACAAACGCGTGAGCTTCGACTTCGAGATCGATTTCTCCAATGGCGGCGGCATACAGGGCCAGGGCTTCCGGCTGGATATCGAGGGCGACGACATCGCCGACGATGCGCTCGCGGCCTATATCATCCAGGACCTTCGCCTGCTCATGGTGCGTGCCGTGCGCATTCTCAACAAACACATCATTGCAGAGCAGCACAAGCGCATCACTGCTGCAGAACCGGAATCGTCGCCAGCTGGCGACCCGCAGCTCATTGACCTCAGCCATGAGATCGAAAGCGGCCTGATCACCTACAAGGGACTCCCGGCACCTCTGGTGTGCGACCACCTCTCGCGGGTGCAGTCCCGCGCGGTGTACGCAACCGGCACCGAATTCCAGATCGGACGAATCGAGATGGTCGGCAACACCGGAACCTACCTCGACACGCCCTACCATCGTTATGCCGAAGGATACGACCTGGCGGGATTGCCTCTCGAGCGCGTTTCCGGCGTGCCCGGTGTGGTCGTGCGTGTTTCAGGCACCAGGGAACGCGCAATCGATTGGCAGACCTTTGCGGCGACTCCTGTCCGTAGGTGCGCCGTGTTGATCCATACGGGTTGGGACCGCCACTGGCGTACCGACCGTTACTTCGAGGGTCACCCATTCCTGACGCAGCAAGCCGCGCAGTATCTGCGTGACGAGGGCGCTATGCTCGTCGGCATCGACTCGTTGAATATCGACGACACTTCCAACGGCACCCGGCCGGTTCATTCCGTGCTGCTTGCTGCCGGCATTCCGATCGTCGAGCATCTGACGAATCTGGCAGTGCTCCCGACCGAGGGGTTTCGCTTCTTCGCGATTCCACCCAAAATCGCCGCAATGGGCACGTTTCCCGTACGAGCGCACGCCGTGTTGCGGCCCACCTGATGGGAACTGCACAGCTCCCGCTGTTCCATTGTTATCGAGACATAACCGGCGCTCGACTGACTTTTCTACCCGGCGAGCCGCAAGCTCCTGCGCACACGGCGGGATCCCGCCCCACGGGTTCGGAAGAGGAGAATTCGAGTGGCCACATTACTGCTCGCGACACGCAACACTTCCAGCAGCGCGCTGCGAACCATGACCTCCCCTTCGCTGCGCACCTGGCTGCGCGAGGGTTGGGCCATTCTCTTCTCTCACCCGGACGACTTCGTCCGCTACGATCTTGAAATGGATCGCTGGCTGGTGGTGACGCAGCGTGCGTTCGCGGCACGCCGCATACGGGCGATGTCGCTGGCCTCTCCCGCTCGGGAGGTGGACCGCAGCTGGATCACGCAGGTGGATGACGACAAGCGCACCGTATTGCTGGAAGATCCCGCGCGGGAGAGCTTCGGCACCGTAGATCTGCAAGCCGCCGCGCTTCGTGAGGAGATCGAGCAGCCGGGGCGGCGGTTCGTGATGATTATCGACACCGCGCTGCGCAAACAGAAGTTGTTTACCTACAACGACTTGTCGAACCTGCCGTCACCGCTGGAGTTTCTGGGTTGGGCGGACGCACTTCGAGCCAAGCAAGCCACTGCGGTCCAGACCAACAGGCATTTCGTCCCAGACACCCACGGGCGGCTCGTCCCCGCTGCCCACGCGCAACAGTTCTTCGTTGCACGGCGTCACAAGCATCGGGTTCCGCAGGTCGCCTGCAAGCTTGCCACGCAGGTGCGCGCCAGCTCGATGCGGGCGGGCAGCGCGGCGTAGGGATCGACGAAATTCCGCAGATCGCGCGTCCGAGGCCGCAGTCGACCCGACTGCGGCCTCGGGTTTTTCGTGGGAAATGCAAACCGCGTAGTGGTGGCAGCCTCGATACCGCAAATCCGTTGGCTAAAGAGGGGGGTCTTTGCGTGAAAGAGCGGCTATCGAGGCGCCGGATCACAGACTAACGCATCCACCATACCTTTTTGAAATGCCGGTTTCTTCAGTGCTGATAACGAGCCGCGTGCCGTGTGCCTAAGCTTGTCGAAAACTTTCTGAAGAGCGGGTATGATCCGCCGCACGCGCAAGGTTCCCGCAAGGGATTTAAATTGGAACGCGGTGAGAAACCGCGGCTGCCCCCGCAACTGTAACCGGCGAGCGAAAGTCCCTGAATCCACTGAGGCCGCGGAGGTCTTGGGAAGGAGGACGAGAGCGACGACCCGGAAGCCAGGACACCCGCCTCGCGCCGTCGTCCTGTTACCGGCCGGGGTGCGCTGATAACTGCGGGGGAAACCGTCGCGACGACAGAGTTGGAGTCGTCGTCGCGGGGCCCTCGGTTGAACATCAGTTACACAATTGACCGTGTGCCTTTGCATGCCGGCTTCTGGTCCGAACCAGGAGAACCTCGTGCGCAAAATATCGTTTTTTTTAGGGTCCGTTCCACTTGCTCTAGTCGCCTTCGTCGGGTCGGCGAGCGCAGCTGAAGAGGGCACGGCGGACGCCGTCGTAGTCACCGCGACCCGTATTCCCACTCCAGAAGTGGATGTCGCCAGCAGCATCACTGTCATAACCGCAGATGAGATTGCTGCGAAGCAGAGACAAACGCTGCCGGACGTGCTGAAGGACGTCCCCGGACTCAACGTCGTGCAATCGGGAGGTCCCGGCGGCCAGACCACGGTCTTCATGCGGGGCACGAATTCGAACCACACCAAGGTCCTCGTCGACGGCATCGACGTCGGCGATCCGAGCAGCTCCAGCGGAGCGTTTGACTTCGGCCAGTTTCTGACCCAGGACATTCAGACGATCGAGGTGCTCCGTGGTCCGCAAAGTGGCCTTTACGGCTCCGATGCCATCGGCGGCGTGATCAATATCATCACCCGCAGCGGCTCGGGCCCCGCCCGGTTCGAGGCCAGTGCCCAGGGGGGATCGTTCGATACCTTCAATCAAACCGCTGGAATCAGCGGCTCGGCCGGGCCGTTTCACTACAGCGCGAACCTGGAGCATTTCCATTCCGGGGCGACACCGGTAACTCCGCTGAATCTGCTCGCGCCCGGAGAGCTGCGCAACGACGATTACTACGATAATCACACCGCATCGACGAAGCTCGGCTTCGACGTGACTGAGCACTTCGATCTCGGTCTCGTGGCGCGCTACACGGACACGCACCTGCGCCTCACCGGCGATGACTTCAGCACCTTTCCATCGACCCCGGACGCACTCCAAAGCGCCAACAATACGCGCCAGTATTACACCCGCGGGACGGGGCATCTCCTCGCGTTCGACGGTGCCCTCGAGCAGACCCTGGGTATGGCCTACAGCAGCATCAAGTCCTTTGATTTCAGTCCCCACGGCCCGCCGATCGACTACGCCGGCGAACGGCTCAAAGTCGACTGGCAGGGCAACGTGAAGCTCACGACGAACGCAACCCTCGTTCTCGGCGCCGAACACCAGCGGGACGAGATACGCCTGCCAGTTTCTGCCAGCACGACCCTCGATTCGGGCTATGGCGAGCTGCAATCGGCTTACGGCGGCAACTTCTTCAACACGCTCAGCGTGAGGTATGATGCCAACGACCGCTTCGGCGGCAAGGTGACCTATCGCCTTGCACCGGTCTACCTCATCAAGGACACCGGCACCAAGCTCAGGGCGAGCCTCGGGACGGGATTCAAGGCCCCCACCCTCGATGAGATGTTCCACAATTATCCGGATTTCGGCTTCTTTGCGAATCCGCAGCTGAAACCGGAAAGCAGCCTCGGCTACGACGTCGGCTTCGAACAGGCGGCGCTCGGCGACGCGCTGAGTTTCGGGGTCACCTGGTTTCGCAATAACATCCGCAACCTGATCGCGAACAGCGCGGACTTCACCTCCTACGCGAACGTCGGCCGCGCCGTGACCGAGGGCGCCGAAAGCTTCGTCGCCTGGCAGCCGGTCAAGACGGTCAGGGTGAGATTGGACTACACCTTCACCGAGGCCACCGACACCATTGCGCATCAGGAGCTGCTGCGCCGGCCGAAGCACAAGGTGTCGTTGAATACCGCCTGGCAGGCGACCCCTCGTTTGTCGCTCGATGCCACCGTCCTCGCGGTGAGCTCATGGGTGGATGGGAATCGCGACTTTTCGATTCCACGGTTCGATGCTCCCGGGTATACGACCGTCGACATCGCCGCCAGCTTCGACATCACCGGCAACCTGGCGATTTTCGGGCGCGTCAATAATCTCTTGGATCGCCGCTACGAAAACCCTACGGGGTTTCTGCAGCCCGGCCTGGGCGCCTTTGCCGGCATCAAGATGAAGCTCTGAGCATCGAGCAGCGCCCCCTGCGTGGAGCGTGAGCTGCTGACCCCTGACGGTCAGCAGCTCACTACAGAATGCGGCAACAGTTGCGGCCGTCGTCTTTGGCGCGATACAGGGCGCGGTCGGCGCGATCGAAGATGGTTTCCGGTGTGTCATCCCCCCGGAACGTGGTGATGCCGCATGATGCCGTGACGGCCACCGGCTTGTTGTGGAAATGGAATCCCATGGTCTCGATGCCAACACGGATCTTATCCGCCGCCTGGCATCCCTGCTCGGCACCGGTGCCGATCAGGATCATAACGAATTCCTCTCCGCCGTAGCGGGCGACGAAGTCGGTGCCACGCACATGTTGCGCCAGGTGTTGTGCGATCACTCGCAGGACCTTGTCCCCCGCGCTGTGACCGTAGGCGTCGTTGATTTCCTTGAAGCGGTCTATATCCCACGCCAGAACGCTTACGGCAATGCTGTCACGCTGCCAGCGCAGGAATTCATGCCGGATACGGTCGTCGTAGGCCGCGCGGTTCGGAATGCTCGTCAGGGCGTCGATCATGCGCAGCGACTGCTCCTCCTCGAGGCTCTTGTGCAGTCCATGGATCTCGCGCTCCAGGTCGCCCACCCGGATGCGCATTCGCTGCGTGCGGTCGAGTTGCGCTATGACGCGGGCGTCTTCCCGGGTACGAAATCCCTCGAGGTGACCGCTGATGGTCTCGAGGCGGTCGGCCACTCGGGCGCGCAGCGCTCCTAGATCCTCCGCGCGCTGTACGTCTGTGTTCAGGCTGCGGACTTCATTCATCACCAGAAAGTCGAGCTGCTGGCTGCTCGTCTGCGCGCCCTTCTGGTCGACGAGTTCGTCAGCGAGGTGGCTCGCAATCTCCTCGAGACGCATATCCATCTGCCGCAGCAGTTCCTCGAGCTCACGTTTTTCACGCGTCAGGCTCGCACGCTGCTCGCCAACGAGCCGCGCGACGCGCTCGAGACCGCCCGCGAAATCTTCCACGGAGAGCTCGCCCCTGGAACGCTCGCACAGGTCGCCGAGTGCGGACCGAAGCTCCGGCAGGCGTGCAAGCCGCTCGAGCACTGAAACAATGGCTGCCTGAACGCGCGCCTCTTCGTGCTTGGCAGCCGAAGGCGCTGCTTCCGCGTCGGGCTGCTCCTGAAGCCTCACAGGCGCGGAGTTCGTTGCAGGGATGGGTCGAACTTCCGAGGCCGGAGAGATCGACGGCTCCGCACCCACCGGCAGCAGCGCGACAGGACGCTCCACAGTGTCATCTAAGGCGGCAATGGCGCGCGACAACGGCTCGAGTCTCGCCTCGATCTCGAAATTGTCGGACCGCCCGCGAACCAGTTCGCTCAGCTTCCGAAGCTCACCGTCGAGGGACTCCGCCCGCCCGCGCGCCGCCAGACACAGGCGGCCGATGAGCAGCCGCAGGGTGACCTCGAGCTTCCCCCAGCGCGCCTCGCCCGCCTCCAGCTGGGCGAGCGCATGGAGATACTTTTGCCGCAGATCGACGTCTTGCTTCACCAAATGCTCCCGCGCACCGTCGAGTCGCGCCTGGTGGCGACTCGTGGGCGGCACTTCAGTTAGCGGAAGAAAGACTAAGGTCTGAAGAAGGCGCGCGTCTATTTGCGCTCAGAATCGGTACTACGTCACAGCTTTGGGGGGCCGTCTCGGACGGCTCCAGCCTCGCCGCACTGCGCCCTCTTCCGCCGTTGCAGCTCCTGCGGCCTGCGTCTCAAACCAACGCCACCGCGCCGTTCTGCGTGCCACGGGCAAAAGATCCCGCGGAGCTTTGTTCCAACAGCCCATGGCGCTTGAGTTGGGCACGCACTATATTGCGCGACAGACCCAGGCGTTTGGCGGTGCGTACCTGGTTACGTTGGCAGTGCTCGAAAGCGGTCACCAGCAGAAGCCGCTCCACCAATCCATGGATAGACTCACGATCGCTTTGCAGCAGACGACGCAGGCCTGCGCCCACCGCATCGCACGCATCGCCAGGGGCACCGCTCGACGTATGGGTGTCCATCTGCGGCGCAGATTCATGCGCTGCCTGCGGTAGGCGCAGATCGTCGCTCTCGAGCACACCGTCCTGAGACATGATCAGCCCATAGTGCACGACGTTTTCCAGCTCGCGGATGTTGCCGGGCCAATCGTGCCTCAACAGCGCTGCCGCGGCGCTGTCCGCAAGGGCAACCCGCTCATACCCCGATTTGCGCCTATATGTCTCGAGGAAGTGCCGCGCCAGCGGCAGGATGTCGCCTTTGCGTTCGCGCAAAGGCGGTAGCCGTACCGAGGCGACGTTCAGCCGGTAGTAAAGATCGCGCCGAAACTGGCGTGCATCGACGGCGGGTTCCAACTCCACATTCGTAGCGGCGATCAGGCGGACGTCCACCGAAATCGGCTTGCGCGATCCGAGGCGCACCACCTGCTTTTCCTGCAACACACGCAGCAGCTTCACCTGCAGATACAGCGGCATGTCGCCGATCTCATCCAGAAACAGCGTGCCGCCATGGGCCGTCTCGAACCAGCCGGCGCGCGCCTGTTGCGCACCGGTGAACGCGCCGGCCTCATGTCCGAACAATTCCGCCTCCACGAGGTGTTCGCTGAAGGCGCCGCAGTTGATGGCAATGAACGGCCCCTGACGACCGCTGTTTTCGTGAATGTAACGCGCCGCCAACTCCTTGCCCGTCCCGGTCTCACCGACTATCAGCACGGATGCGTCGCTCGGGGCCAGGCGCTCGAGCTGTCGTTGCACGTTCTCGGAATGCGGATCGGAAGAGATCCGCGCCTTGGCCCACGACGGGGACTTCGACTCGTGTATATCGGGAAACGGCAGCAGCTTTGCGTGATGTGATTCGCTCATAAGGTTCGTCCGCCCGAATAAGAAACGTCGCTTCGGGAGCAAACCTAATTCACCTCGCGGTGTACGTCGAATATCGAATGCTTATGTGTTTTTAAAATCGGCTATGTGCCCCGCATGTTACCGCGCTGGACGTGAAAGTGAGAATTCGCTACTGCGCACAGACCGAAATGTCACCCGGATGGACTCGGCATGCTGACACGGGCCGACGCTGCATCTGTCAAACTTCAATTCTGCGCGCTGGCGGCGGCAGGCGGCTTCGCGATGTGCGTCAGCGTGCCGCCGTCCTTCTCATACAGCTGCGCGCCCGCGGCGCCAGCCACCTTGAATCCCTTGGCCGCAAGCAGATCGGCAGCTTTCCCCGCCCGTCCGGCGTGGTTCGACAGCAGCACCAGAGTACGATCCTTGGGAATCCACGCGGTGCTCTTCTCCAAGTCGTTCGCCTGGATGCTCAGGTACACCGGCAGTCCACCGATGGAGCTGACCTCGTCGGGGCGCCGCACGTCGATCACGAGCACTTTGGCCGGCTGCGCGAGCAGCTTGTCGAGCTCGGCACGCGAGAGAACGTGGGCTTTGGACGCGAGCGCAGCAGCGGGCGCAGCAGCGAGCGCAGCAGCGGGCGCACCAGCAGGCGCAGCGGCGGGCGCAGTCGCCGATACCTGGGCCGCGGCGGGAGCGCCGGCGGAGTAGGCGAACGGCGCTGCCGCCATCAGACTTCCCGCAATAAGTGCTGTCAGTTTCAGGGTCTTCATGACTGTTGGACCTATGTTGATAACGGTTGGCGTGCCGGTCTGTCGGGCTTGCGCGAGTCGATATGCACCTGGCGTGCCAGCGCTTGTCAGGCCATCGTCCAACCGCTCCCGACAGCGCGGCGGCCCCGAAAACCGCCTGTTTTCGCACTCACGGGCCGCATGGTCGGTGTTCGATGCAATACACGATTTCCGCCCTCTCGCGCCCGCCTGCCCGCTGATCAGCACAGAGGCATTCACGCTGCTCGGGCCGCAGCACCGTCCATTATCGTGCCGAAACGCTGACGTGCGGTGTAGCGGGGGCCGTGCGCGCGACCGTCTGTTGCCTCGTTCTTTTTTTTGCCCGGCTGCCGCTCTGGCATCCTGCTTGCTTGAGCCGACGCCGGCGGCAGCACGCCGCGAGCCCTGGAGCGACGCGAGAACAACATGTTGAATTTCACGTGACAGCGGCTGGACAACGCCTTGGGTGCCCTTCCGTACCGTTGACCGCCGGTGCACTATTCGCCCTGTGCGGTGCGTTATTGGCACTGTCAGGGTGCTCGCCGCGCCCCGCGCCGACACCTCATGTGGAGGCCGCCATACAACCCATCGCCACCCTCCAGGAACTCATGCAGGCGGAAGTCGACGCTTCCGCGGATAGCATCTGGGACGCGGTGGAGACCACCGCCAGCAAGGCGGGCGAGGAGGAGAAGCAGCCGCGAACCGCGGCAGAATGGGAAGCGGTCCGACACAATGCCATCGTTTTGATTGAGGCTGGAAATCTGCTGACCGTCGCGGGTCGCCCGCTTTCCCGCGCCCCCTTTCCAGCGGAAGCCGCGGGCGCACTGGATTCGGCGGACATCGAGAAACGGATCGCGGGCAATCGCGCCGCTTTCAATCAGTATGCGCTGACGCTGCGTGAGACGGCCCGCACATTGTTGGCCGCCATCGATGCGCGAAATGCGCAAGCCCTGGTGACAGCCGGCGGAAACCTCGATGAGGTCTGCGAAAGCTGCCATTTGACCTTCTGGTATCCCAAGCAGGTCATCCCACCCTGGCCGAGGGAGGGTGAGCCGCGGTACGGGAAAATCGCAAGCAATCCCGCCAGATAATCGTGCGGGCAATCCTCGGAAGCACGCGTCCACGAGCCGTCCTCGGATGCTCGTGGAGCAGCACCCCTGATGGCAGCCTGCTGCCTACGAAGCAAACCTGCGGCGAAAGCGCGTCAGCAACCAGGCGCAGCAACCGTGTTGGTCTCCGCGGTCTCGCACACGCAAGGAAGAAATCCAGTTTGCTTCAACGGCTTATCGTGCGTCTGGCCGCATGCGGAAAGCGCGCCCGGGGCGGCCCGCGGACTGGCCCGCCGTTTGCAGTAGAGCCGCTCAGGACGAGCGCTCGGCGCGCAGGCAACACGAAGCCGCGCTGGGGCAGGCGCGCTGCCTGCATCCCAACCATAAGGCCGTCGCAAACCGGAGATTTTCATGGCGATTTCGTTGCAAGGTCCGCGGCTCGAACTCCGCGGAAGTTTTCTGTCGATCGTGGCGTCCCTCGGGCTCATCGCCGGGCCGGCGCCGACGTTTGCTCATCACGCGTTCGCTGCGGAGTACGACGGTGAACAGCCGCTCGATCTCGCTGGCGTCGTCACCAAGGCCAGGTGGGTCAATCCGCATAGCTGGCTGTATTTCGACGTCAAAGCAGCCGACGGCAGCATCACGAACTGGGGGGTCGAGCTCGGGGCGCCCAACGCTCTGTCGGGCAAAGGGCTGCAGAAAACGGACCTGCAACCGGGAGCCGAGGTCCACGTGAAAGGCTATCGAGCCAAGAACGGGGGGCCTTTCGGCTACGCCGTCACGATTGCGTTGCATGACGGCCGCACTTTCCAGACCGGCGGGGCGCAGGACGTTCCGCAGCCGCCAGGCAGCGCTCAGAAATAGATGCACCCCATGCTGACTTCGTTAGCCTGGAGGATGGGAATGGCGTGCCTGCTGCTCTCGCCGGTGCTGTTCGCGAGCGGGGCGGAGGCGGCCGACCGGATTGCGCGCCAGAACGGCAAGCCGGATTTCTCGGGCATCTGGCAGACCACTAGCGCTGCCGATTTCGATCTCGAGCCGCATTCGACGCGCAAGGACGCTCCGCCGAGCGCGGGGATCGTGGTGGGCAATGTCATTCCCTACCTGCCTGCGGCGCTCGGACAGAAACAGAGGAACTTCGCGGTCCGGGACAGCCAGGATCCGCGCCTCAAGTGCTGGACCCTGGGTACGCCACGCGGCGTCTATTATCCGGAGCCGTTCCAAATCCTGCAGCGCGCCCAGGATCTGACGCTCGTTTTTGAATTCGGCCACTCCGTGCGCACGATCAACACCAACGGTACGCAGCACCCGGCCGAGAAGCACCAGTTCTGGCTGGGCGACTCGCGTGGCCATTGGGATGGCGACACCCTGGTCGTGGATGTCACGGACTTCGAAGACGAGACCTGGCTCGATCGCGCCGGTAACTTTCACAGCGAAGACATGCACGTGGTCGAGCGGTGGAAGCTGCTCGATGCCAACACCATCGATTACCGGGCGACGATCGAGGATCCCAACGTGTTCAGTCGCCCCTGGGACATCGAGGTGCTCCTGTACCGGCACCGCGAGAAAGACTTCCAGCTGATCGAGAACTATTGCTTCACGCTGGATTACGACAAGTACTACCCGGTTCCCGCCGCGCAATGAGCGGCGCTCCATCGGCCGCGCAGCAAGCGAGGGCAGCCAGAGCAGGTAAGAGACTTATGAGGAGCACAGAAACACGGTCCGGTCCGCGCCGATTGAGCCTGGTAGCCGCGGTGTGGGTGGTCGCCCGGACTTTCGCATCCGCACAACCCGCGGGCGCGCAGGACTCCGCGGCCCAGCCGGCAACGCCGGCAGCCGCACCGGGGATTCGTTGGGAGAAGAGTTTCACGACAATCCCCTCCGGGAGGTGGACCGGACACCGCCTTGGCGACGGACAACCCGACATTCAGGGCGACTGGTCCAACTCGATCGCGAACCACGACAACTTTACGGATCCTCAAGGCGGCACACCCGGCGACCCGGTTCGCCGCAAGCGCGCTCTGGGCCCGCGCGCAGAGCGTGCGCCAAGCCGCGTGAGCGACCCCGCGGACGGGCAGGTTCCGTTTCAGCCGTGGGCACGCGCAAAGCAGCAGGAGTTCGCCGCGGGGCTCTGGAACGCGACCCGGCAGGAATACATCGAGCCGCTTGCGCGCTGCGCCCCCGCGGGGATCCCGAAATCCTTCATGTGGCACGGGTATGAGATCCGGCAGTTTCCGCAGGCCGTGGTGTTCCTCTTCAATTCCGGAACCCGGATCATTCATCTGGATGGCAAACCGCATCTGCCCCAGAACATCAAGCTCTGGAATGGCGACTCGCGCGGCCACTGGGAAGGCAACACCCTGGTGGTCGATGTCACCAACAGCAACTCCAAGGCGCGATTTGCTCGGACTGGCGAATTTGCCAGCGAGAACGTGCACATTCGGGAACGTTACATCTTCGACAATGCCGGTAAGCGCTTCGACTACGAAGCAACTTTCACCGATCCCACCGTCTATACACAACCCTGGACCGTGACGATTCCGAACCGTCGCTACGTAGCAGGAGATCCGCAGGATGGCTGGCACTATGAAGTCCCCCTTGCGAATAGTCCCGGCAAGGAGCTCATCGCGGACCACGTCGAGCGCCCATGCGTGGAAAACAACGGCCCCTTCGGCCAGGTCGCCGTACCCAAGAAGGCGGCGCCATGACCACCATCGCCGCTCTCGCCGACGCCATTGAAGCCACGCCGCTCGGAACGTCAATTGCAGAGTCCCGCTATGCCTTTCCCATCATTGAAGGCACGCATCTCATTGCGCTTTCGGTGTCGGTCGGCCTGATCTTTCTGACCGATCTGCGCCTGCTGGGAGTGATCCTCAGACAAGTGCCGGTGAGGAGTGTCCTGCACGGTCTGCGGCCCTATGTACTGGCCGGATTCGCCCTCGTGTTCATCTCCGGCGGCCTGCTGTTCTGGGCCGAAGCCGCCACCGTCGTCGCCAGTCCCGCCTGGATATTCAAGTTCGCCTTCATCGGATTTGCCGGACTGAATGCCCTGTATTTCGAGTTTGTGATCGCCAGGCGCCCGGGCGCGCTGGCGGAGTGCCCGACAGTGCCGCGCGGGGTCAGATATGCCGGTCTGGCCTCGCTCACCCTCTGGACGCTGGTCATCATCTGCGGCCGGCTCATTGCCTACATTCCTCACTGGGCGTGAGCGCCCTCGAGGGCCTCACGCGGGACGCGAACATGTCATCCGCCGTATTGAACTGGATCCAGGGCTCCTGGCTTTCGCATGGGATCAGCAGATCCAATCACCTGCTCATCGCGGCTTTTCAGGTCCTCCACGTGATGGGCTTCGTGCTGCTGCTGGCCTCGCTGGTCCTGATCAGCCTGCGTCTGCTGGGACTCATTCTCAAGCAGCAGACGGTGCCGCAAGTGGCCAGGGAGGCCACCCCGCTGATCTGGCTTGGCCTGGCGCTCGCGGTGGGGACCGGGTTACTGATGTTCATCGGCAGCCCCAGGCATTACTTCTACAATCCGGCGTTCGCCCTGAAGATGCTGTTGCTGCTGCTTGCCGTGATCGTTCAGGCGTCATTGTTCGGCAGGGTCGCCGCCAGCGAAGCGCAGAAACCGTGGCTCGCGAGGACCGCTGTCGCATTGTCGCTGCTCTTCTGGTTCGCTGTCAGCATGGCGGGCCGCGCCATCGGCTTCGTCTAACGCAGCTTGGCGCAGACGAGGAGATGCCGCGGCGGGCATCCCTGCCCCGCCGCGGCCCAAGCGACTGGCCGCCCCCCTTGCGGCCACTCAGATCATCAGAATTTCTTCGTCACGTCGATGCCGATCGTCCGCGGCATGTTGGTGTACTTGACGGTCGGTGTGGCCGTGGCGGCCAGTAGGTAGACATCCCCATGGACGTCGAACGCATTGGCCACGTAGAACGCGAGGTCGTAGCCGGTCCTGTCGTTCGTCGCACCCACGCGGAAGTTGGTGATGTCATAGGCATGCTGCGTGCGATACACCGCCGAGCTGGGTGAGAAGTCCGTGGCCGACGAGCCGTGATACGACCAGTCGCCGCGGATGAACGCCGCCCAATCGGGAGCCGCGGCGAGGCTGTGCTCGTATTGCGCGGAGAAGTCCGCCGTGAACTGCGGAATGCGCGGCAGCTTGTCGCCCTTCCTGCCGGGCGCAACCACCTGATCGTTCACCTGATTCTGGGTCAACTGGCGCTCGGGCAGATATTCGAAGCCGGCCGAGAAATCCAGGCCGCGCACCGGGTGGACAAAAGTCTCGAACTCTAAGCCCGTCACGCGCGCGGTGCCCGCATTCGAGATGAATCCGAAGGAGCCCGTAGGGTCGCGGCCGGCTACCTGGATGTTGGACCAGTCGATGTCGAATGCGGCGACATTCACCGTCAGGCGGCGCTCGAACCAGGAAGTCTTTGCGCCCAGCTCGTAGTTCCACAGGGAGTCCGCGGCGTAGCCCTTGGGAACCTGTGCGAACGTGGACTGGTTGGTGCCGCCGAGACGAAAGCCCTGCGACGCCAGCGCATACACGGTGATGTCGTCCGCCGGCTTGTAGGAGATCTGGTATTTCTTGATGAGCTTGTTTTCCTTGAACGAGCTCTGGGTCGGCGGCGGCAATGAGTTGCCGAGCAGCGGGAACTGGAACAGGTAGAACCCGGCATCGCTCTGGCGCGCCTCGAACTCGCGCAGGCCCACCATGAGCTCGAGCTTGTGGAACAACTTGTAGCTCAACTCGCCGAACTCCGCCGACTCCTTGATCGTGCGCGTGTTGAAGCGGGCGAGCGCGCACGGCTGACAGCCCTCGATGCCGGCGCCCGGATTGAGCGAATACCCCGGCGGCGGTCCCGTAACCGGATACGGCAGCCCGGTGCTCGGATCGACGATCGGCGAAACGCTCTGGAAGCCGGAGTCGCGGTCGCGGTAGAAAAAGCCGCCGAGCCATTGCAGGTCGCCGGTGCCGACAGAGTTGAGGCGTATTTCAACGGTCTTCTGCGTAATGTCCTGAGTCTGATTCGTCAGCTCCGGAAACAGATCCGAGCGCTGACAGGGCTGGGTCGTGGTCGCGTTCTTGTAGCAGACGGTCGCCCCCGGCGGTCCCACGCCGAGCGATTCGATGGCCCAGGTGTTGTCGCGGTAAAACCCGAAGTTGCGCTTGTACAGCGAAGTGGCCGCGGTCAGCGATGCCCAGCTGAAAGCTTGCGTGAGGTTGAGGCTGTAGATCTGCTGCTTGTCCGGATTCGGCGTCTGCACGTAATCGGCGGTGTTGAACGTACCGGTCTGGAAGAACGCGAATGCGGGCACATTGTCCCTGAAACCCTGGTCCGAGGGAGTGTTGTTCCTCACATGGAAGGTGTCGAACGGATAGTACCCGTTGGCCCCGCCGGTCTGCCGGTCCTGCAGCCAGATCATCGCATCGAGCGTCGTCGCATCCGTCGGCTGATAGCGCAGGGTGACGCGCCCGCCGGTGGTGTTGTTCCAGTTGATGTCGTTCATCCCCAGGCGCACGTTGTCAATGTACCCGCCCTGGTGATCGTAGTAGGCCGTGGCGCGCAGGGCGAGCACCCCCTTGATCAACGGCAGGTTGAAGATCCCGGCGGTGTCCGTGCCCGGGTTGCCGTCCGGCATGTAATCGCCGCCGACCTGCACGGAGCCGCTCACCTCATTGAGGTTCGGCTTCTTCGAGATGAAGCGCACCGCGCCCGTCTGCGAATTGGCACCAAAGGTCGTGCCCTGAGGCCCCTTCAACACCTCGATGCGCTCCATGTCGATCAGCTTCAGATCGGGCGCCTGCGAGCCGCTGTCGCCGGTGCTGCTCTGAATGCCTGGTGCCGGAACCTCGTCGAAATAGATCGCCACCTGCTCCTGGCCGGGCGACTGGATGCCGCGCAGGATGTAGCGCTTCTCCCCGGCCCCGGTATCGTTGAACGTGAGGCCGGGCACCTGGTAGGCGAAGTCCGTGAAATCCTTGACGCCCATTTTTTCCAGCGCCTGCTCGCCGAAAGCGGTGATCGAGGTGGGAATGTCCTGCAGCCGCTCCTCGCCGCGTTTACGAGCGGTCACCAGGACTTCAGTGACCTCCGTGGTGCCTGCATCGCTGGCGTTGTCCGGGCCCGCCGGAGCAGCAGGCTCTGCCGCCGTCGCGAGCCGTGTGACGGCCAGCGTCATTACGATGATCGATGGCGACCTGCCGAGTTGTCTACGCAAAGACATATCTGCTCCCCAATTGTTGACCCACGCTGCCTGGCGCAGGAGCGTTTCGCCCCGCGGGCAGGCCAGCCTTTTTCGCAGGCCGCGCGTGCTTGCGAATATATATTCATACTCATACTATCGTCAGAAGCTTTAAGTGTGAAGCGTTTTCGAGTTGCATTCACGCACTGCGCGGGTGCTGTCGGCAAAGACAGCGCCCCATGAGTGCACAAACAGGAGCGGAACGAGTATGCGAGTCGCCCGGCGAGGTGTTGGATTTTTACGTCAGCTGCTGCTCGGGCTCGCGGCCGGCGCGGCCACTATCGCGGCGCCGGGGACGGCGAATGCCGCGCCGCTCGCTCCCCCGCCCTTCTCCATAATCCATGCGGGACGACTGCTCGCGGTGCCGGGCAAACAGCCCGTCGAGAAGGCGACCGTCGTCGTACAACAGGGAAATATCAAAGAGATACGCGCGGGTTACGCCGATGCCGCGGCGCTCGGCCTGCCGGCGGACACCCGTGTCATCGACCTCACGAGCCGGTTCGTCATGCCCGGATTCATCGATCTGCACGTGCACTTGAGTGGCGGCGCGGAACGCGGCCGGGATCTCAACCTGCGAGAACCTGACAATTATTTTACAATCGTTGCCTACCGCAGCGCCCTGGCGGCTCTCATGGGAGGCTTCACGACGGTGCGCGATCTCGGCTCCGAGGGATACACCGTCCTCGGGCTGAGAGACTCGATCCGCGACGGCATCGTGCAGGGACCGCGCATTCTGGCGTCCGGCGACCCGATAAGTCCGACCAACGGTCACGCCGATAATCACAACCTGCGCGAAGAGCTTCTCACCGGTATCATCCGCCGCGGCGTTTGCAACGGAGCCGATGACTGCCGCCGCGCGGTGCGCGAGGCAATCCGCAGGGGCGTCGATGTCATCAAAGTCATGGCATCCGGCGGCACACTCGATGAAGGAGACGGCGGCACCGGCCAGCAATTCACCGATGAGGAGTTGCAAGCCATCGCCGGCACGGCACATGCCTTTGGCCGCAGAGTAACGGCGCATGCGCACGCCAAAGCGGCGATCGACGCCTGCATCCGCGCCAACTTCGACTCCATCGAGCACGGCATGTGGGCCGACGAAGAGACGCTGAAGGCGATGAAGGCCAAAGGCATCTGGCTCATACCGACCGCGGCCACCATCACGTACGTCGGCGACACTCCCGAGAAGGTTCGCAATGGGCCGCTGAAGGATCTGCCCGCGGTCTCCATGGAAAAGGTGCTCAAGCTCGGCACTCAGCCGCGCAAGCTCGTGACCCTGGCACATAAGATCGGCGTCGGCATCGCGCTCGGCACCGACGCTCCGCTCGTACCGCACGGTGAGAATGGAATGGAAATGGTCACGTACGTCGTGGATTCCGGCCTGACGCCGATGGAAGCCCTGATGGCCGGCACGGTCAACGCGGCGCAGGCGGGCGGGATCAAGGACGTCGGCAAACTCGAGCCCGGCATGGCCGCGGATGTCATCGCGTTGGCTCAAGATCCGCTGGCAGATATTCACGCCGTCATGAACGTCAGCTTCGTCATGCGCGGCGGAATCGTCGCGAAAACTACGGGAGATACGCAATGAAGCTGCCGGCAATTCTCGGGGCGACTGCCCTCACATGGATGCTGTCCATCTCGGCCGCGCAGGCGGACAGCGTGGTCATCGAACACGTCACCGTGATTGACGGCCTGGGCCACGCGCCGCAGCCCGACATGACAGTGGCAATTGAAGGGAACAGGATCACTACCGTTACGCCGAGCTCCCTTGCGCACGATCTCAAAGGCAGACGCATCGACGGCAAGGGCAAGTACCTGATGCCCGGCCTCATGGATATTCATATCCACTTGCGCGGCGGTGTCGACCTGACCGCGAAAGTAGGAGACACCTCGGCGCCGCCGAATCGCCAGCAGGGCGTAGAGGCGCTCGCGAGCTATCTCTACTCCGGCGTGACCACGGTGTTCGACTGCGGCAACCGGGCGGAGCACATTCTCGGGCTGCGGGCGGATGAGCGTGCGGGGCGCATACTCTCGCCGCGCATCTTCGCGACAGGCAATCTCGTCACTTATCCGGGCAGCCATGGGACCAACATGGCCGTGAACGTCAGCGACTTCGAGAAGGACAAGGCACTGCTCGACAGGCACATCGCCGAGCAGCAGCCCGACATGCTCAAGCTGACCCTGGAGGAGGAAGGCTGGGGCTCGCGTCCCATGATCAC
>JAQGOC010000077.1 GCA_028293805.1 Gammaproteobacteria bacterium | reverse complement strand
TATGGCCGTCGAGACTGCGGTCGACCTGATAGACGATGGGCGCGTTGAAGTCGCCCCGCCGCAGGAAATAGGCATGCAGGGAGTGCACGATGCGGCCCTCGACCGTCGCCGAAGCGGCGGTCAGGGCCTGCCCGAGCACCTGCCCGCCGAACACCTGCGGGCTGCCGATGTCGCGGCTCTCCCCGCGGAACAGGTTGACCTCCAGCTGCTCGAGCTCGAGCAGCGTCAACAGATCGGCGATGCGGTGATCCATTTGCGCTTACGAGCCGAACTTGAAGGTCCCGCGCATCAGCGCGTTGTGCCCGGGAAACGTGCACAGGTACGAGTACGCGCCGCCCTTCTTCAGAATGGAAGTCGAAAAAGTGACGCTCGTGGTCTCGCCGCCGCCAACGATTTTCGTATGCGCCAGCACGCGCTTGTCGCCCTCCGGAACGTAGTTGGATGCCAGCCCGGCCGCCATGCCCGCGTTGGCCACCGCGGTCAGATCCGGCGTGTTCACCAACACCCAGTTGTGACCCATGGCCGCCGCCGGCAGCTTGCCCGCGTGATGCAGGGTAACTGTCACCGAAGTGCAGTCGGCCGGAACAGCCAGCTCTTTCTTGTCATACTGCATCATGTCGTTGCCCGTGATCTCGAGCTTGCATTGATCAGGCGCGGCAGCGGCCGCAGTGCCCGACATCAGCACGGCCTGCGCGCCGAGCAGCGCCGCCGCAACCAGCGTGTTTCGCATCAGGTTCATCATGGTCTCCTTCGGGTGATCGTTGAAATCTCGATAAAAACTGGAGTGGCGCACAACGGTTGCGGCGGGGAACACTCTTTTCGCGAACGTCACGTCAATCCGGGACGCCCAGCCGCTGGTGCATGATCGGGCTCGTGGTCGTGTACTGCAGGAACTGTTTCTTCTGCGGATACAGGTGGTGCTGGATCGCGAAGGCCGCCAGCGCGGCTTCATGGAAGCCCGACAGAATCAGCTTTTTCTTGCCCGGATAGGTGTTGATGTCGCCCACGGCGAACACGCCCGGCAGACTGGTCTGGAACTTCTCGGTGTCGACCTTGAGCGCTTTCTTCTCGAGCTCCAGACCCCATTCGGCGATCGCACCCAATTTCGGATGCAGGCCGAAGAACACCAGCAGCTGGTCCGCCTCCAGTGAGTGACTCGTGCCGTCGCGGGCCTTGATGTTGACCCCGCGCAGGACCCCATTGTCGACGATGAGCGAGTGCGGCAGAGCCTCGAAGGAGCGCATCCGGCCGGCAGCGATATGCTCCTGCATCTTCGCGACAGAGGCCGGCGCTGCACGATAATCCGGGCGCCGATGCACGAGCGTCAGGCTGCGCGCCTTGGGTAGAAGCTCCAGCGTCCAGTCGAGCGCCGAGTCGCCGCCGCCGAAAATGACGAGATCCTGGCCATGCAGCCCGCTCGCGTTCTTGACCCGGTAATGCAGCCCCGAGCCTTCGAAAGCTTCCGCGCCCTCGATACCGATCCGGCGCGGCTGGAATGAGCCGACGCCTGCGGCTATGACCACGGCGCCCGCGTCGAACGTGGTGCCCGTCGCCGAGCGGATATGGAAACGGCCATTCTCCTTGCGCGCGAACTCGACGACTTCCTGGCCCAGATGCAACGTCGGATGAAACGGCTCGATCTGCTGCATGAGACGATCCACGAGCTCCTGTGCGCCGCACACGGGCAGCGCCGGAATGTCGTAGATGGGCTTTTCCGGATACAGCTCGGCGCACTGCCCGCCCGGGTGCTGCAGGGAATCGATCACATGTGCGCCGATTCCGAGCAATCCGAGCTCAAACACCTGGAACAGGCCGCAGGGACCGGCGCCGATGATCACGACTTCGGTCGTGATCGCCGCTCCGGGGAGAGGAGGAATTTGGCTCAATACAGTCACTTCCACTGGGGGGAGAGCGGCATTGTAGAGAATCCAGCCGGGCATCGCATGGCCAGCGGGGCTGGAGGCCCGCCACGGCAGCGGTCGCGCCGGGGCCCCGTAACGGCTCCGGCGCACCGGCGCTCAGTGCACCTGCCGCCAATCGGCCGCGGCGCACCCGGTGCCACGCTCCGAATTGGCTTAGAATGCGCCTGGTCCAACAACCCGCGCGGAGACACATCTTGACGTCGAATGCCGATCTGCACGAGCGCCGGAAGAACGCCATTCCGCGCGGCGTCACGAACTCCCTCGCTGTGTATGCGGACCGCGCTTCCAACGCGGAGCTCTGGGATGTGGAAGGCCGCCGCTACATCGACTTTGCGAGCGGCATTGCCGTTCTCAACACCGGCCACGCGCACCCCAAGGTCAAGGAAGCGATCGCGCGGCAACTCGACAGGTTCATGCACACCTGCTTCCAGGTGACGCCGTACGAGAGTTACGTTGCGCTGGCGGAGCAACTCAACGAGCTCGCACCCGGGGAGACCCCGAAGAAAACGATTTTTCTCAGCACCGGCGCCGAGGCCGTGGAAAACGCGATCAAGATCGCGCGCTTTCATACCAAGCGCTCCGCGATCATCGCGTTCACCGGCGGCTTCCACGGACGCACGCTCGCATGCATCAGCCTTACGGGCAAAGTGCAGCCGTACAAAGCCGGCTTCGGGCCGATGTTGCCCGAGGTCTATCACCTGCCGTATCCCATGGCCTACCACGGCATCACGGTCGAGCATTCCCTCCAGGCACTGGAGCAGCTCTTCAAGGCCGACGTGGATCCGGCTCGCGTGGCCGCCATCATCATCGAGCCGGTGCTCGGTGAAGGCGGGTTCTACACGGCACCGGCCGAGTTGCTGCGGAAATTGCGCGCCTTGTGCGACCAGCACGGCATCCTCCTCATCGCCGACGAGATTCAGACGGGCTTTGCGCGCACCGGCCGCATGTTCGCGATCGAGCACT
>JAQGOC010000061.1 GCA_028293805.1 Gammaproteobacteria bacterium | reverse complement strand
TTGCCGAACTCCACCGCCAGCGGCAGGCCGACATATCCCAGACCAATGACGCCAATTCGGCATTTACGCAGATTGAGCACTTTTTGTTTCCAGTACGATGCGCCGAGCCGCGGCGCGGAATGGGTGTCAGGCACTTGAGCGATTCTGTTCTGGCGCGGCCGCGGGTATCTCAGCCGGTTGCCACAAGCATCGGCCGCCGCTCGCCTTCGCGATGATTGTCAGCATGCTCTCATGCGCTTGCATCTCTTCTTGTGTTGCCATCAGTACGCGCAGCGGTACGGAGGTCCGCACGATAGCCCGCACAGGTTGCCCACCGTTTGCGGTGCGCGCCGATGCGGCACTTTCGCTCAAGGCCAGCGCGCCTTGCCCGCCCGTCATCGCCAGATAGACGTCGGCTAGAATCCGCGCATCGAGGAGCGCCCCGTGGAGATCGCGGCGCGAGTTGTCGACGCTATATCGTTTACACAGGGCATCGAGATTATTGCGCTGGCCGGGATGCATCGAGCGCGCCAGTGCGAGTGTGTCCAACACACGGCACATCGCGCCCACTACCCGCACCTCGCCTGCCAGCAAGGCCAGCTCGGCATCGAGAAAAGCCGTGTCGAACGCCGCATTGTGGATCACAAGCTCGGCGTCCGCGATGAACTGCAGGAACTCCTCGGCGATCTCGGCAAACTTCGGTTTGTCGTCGAGATCGGCGCGCTTGATGCCATGCACCGCCATCGCGCCCTCGTCGATGGCGCGCTCGGGGTTCAGGTAGCGGTGAAAGGTGCGTCCCGTCGCCCGCCGGTTCACGAGCTCGACGCAGCCGATCTCGATGATTCTATGTCCGAGCTCCGGTTCGAGGCCGGTGGTCTCCGTGTCGAGAACGATTTGACGCATGGGGCGCGAGTTTACCTCATGCAGCCATGTTGTAAGTGGGGGGCTGCGCCCCTTGAGCCTCTCAAGCGCGCATCGCGTCGATCGCCTCATTGGCGAGCTGGTCGACGCGCTCATTGCCCGGCACCCCGGAGTGCCCCTTCACCCACCGCCACTCGATCTGGTGGCCGGCGGCGAGCTCATCGAGCCGCTCCCACAGATCCTGATTCTTCACCGGTTTGCGGTCGGATGTGCGCCAGCCCCGCGCTTTCCACCCCTTGACCCACTCGGTGATTCCTTTGCGCACGTACTCCGAGTCCGTCAGAACCCGCACTTCCGAGGGTCGCTTGAGCGCTTCGAGCGCACGGATCACAGCCGTGAGCTCCATCCGGTTGTTGGTCGTCAGGACTTCGGCGCCGGCGAGCTCTTTCTCGCGCTCCCCGAAGCTTAACAGTGCCGCCCAGCCGCCGGGCCCGGGGTTGCCGCGGCAGGCCCCGTCCGTGTAAATCTCGACGATGCTCATGTCAGTGCGAAGAGTAGAAATGGGTTCATAACCGCGAGCGTGTAGTGGGTTTGACGAGGCCGCCCAGCACGGCCGGCTTTTCGCGGAACCGTGGGCGGATCGGCGTCAGTGTATAGATACGCTTGCGCGCTTTGAGAAGATAAGCGCTCGCAGGCAAGGGATGGGTCAGTCCCCTGCGCAGAATTCTTCCGGTCCCCTCGCCCTTCAGCAGTCCCTTGCTCCACGGGCTGCAGTATAGATAACTGTGCTGCGCGACGACTTCGTACCCCAGCAGCACCAGCCACTCGCGCAGGCGTCTCTCGGACAGCACGCGCCGCATGCCCGGTGGGAACCCGCTTCGGCTCCAGCGGGCACGCATGCCCCACACGCTCCAGGGTCGGAAACCCAGCACGAGCAAGTGCCCCTCGCCCACCAGAACCCGGTCGATTTCCCGGATGATGGCGTAGGGATCCGAGGCGAATTCGAGCGTGTGCGGCAATAGAGCGGCGTCGACCGAGTCACTTGTGACTGCTAATTGCGACGGTCTGGCAATTATGTCGGCTTCGCCGGGGAATCCTGGTGGGGCCACGACGGTCTGACGGCGTGTGCGGCTGCCGGACAACAAATCGCGCGAGCTGCCCCAGGCGCCCACTTGCAGCAGTTCCCAGCCGAAAACGTCTTCCAGGGCCTCGCCCAGCAACTCGGATTCAGCCGCAAGCAAGGCGCCTCCGAGTGGCGTCTGCCACCACGTGGCGAGCGCGGCATCGCGATCAAGGATTCGTGAACTGCGAACTGGCACGATGAGAGGGCTGGCAATAGTGTGAAGTTACCGGTTAAATTCGGTGCATTGATCCAGTAGCGTCCTTGAGCCGGTGGCCCTGTGCTCCGGCGCGGGGAAAGTTAGCACGGCGAGAGAGGGTAAGGAACTTGGTGACGGAATCGATTCGACGTGCGCGTCATGCATTCCTGGCCTCTGCGATTTTGGCGGTTTCCGCGTGCGTCCATGCGCCCGCACAGCGTCCGTTCACCCCGCCGGTGATACAACCTGTCGGCGCCGTCCTCCCCGATGGACCGAGCAGCACTTATCCCCAAGCTCCCATCCCCCCTTTCGCCCAGTCACCGCTCGTGGTCGAGCCTCAGGCGCCCGAAGAGCCTACGCAAGTCGCGGGCCTGACGCCGGCGCAATATTCCGACCTGTTCGACCGCATGCGCGGCGGGTTCAAGCTGGACGACACGGCCGATCAGCGTGGGATCGACCAGCAGCTGAACTGGTTCGCCTCGAATCCCGACTATCTCGAGCGCTCTTTCGGGCGTGCCGAGCATTACCTCTATCACATCGTCACGCAGCTCGAGGCACGCGGCATGCCGCTCGAGATCGCGCTGCTCCCGGTCGTCGAGAGCGCGTTCGAGCCCTACGCTTATTCGCGTGCTCGTGCGTCGGGCTTGTGGCAGTTCATCCCGGATACCGGCTCCCGCTTCGGGCTGAAGCAGGACTGGTGGTACGACGGCCGGCGCGACATTGTGGAATCCACACGGGCGGCCCTGGATTATCTGCAGTCTTTGCATGATGAGTTCAACGGCGACTGGCTGTTGGCCATCGCCGCCTACAATTGTGGCGAGGCCGCTGTCGAACGCGCCGTCGAATACAACCGCTCGACCGGCAAGCCCATCGACTTCTGGAATCTGAGGCTGCCGGCGGAAACGCGCGCCTACGTGCCGAAGCTGCTCGCGATGAAGCGTCTCGTCGCCGATCCCGAAAGTTATGGGTTGGCTTTCAGCCCCATTCCGAATCAACCCTACTTCGCACGGGTGGAGACTCAGGGACAGATCAATCTGAAGCTCGCCGCGGAAATCGCGGGCGTCACGGCCGAGGAGCTCTACGAACTCAATCCTGCCTTTCACCGTTGGGCCACCGATCCGGCGGGGCCGCACTTCCTCCTGTTGCCGGTTGACGGAGCGCAGGTGTTCACGCAGAACCTCTCGCAGTTGAACGACGAGCAGCGCATGGGCCTTGCGCATTACACGGTGCGCAAAGGTGACTCGGTTGCTTCTGTCGCAAAACACTTCAGCACGAGTCCGAACGTCGTTCGCGACCTGAATGGCGTACCCGAAGGTCGTCTGACAGTGGGCACTGACTTGCGTGTGCCCTCCACTGCAGTGGCGCTTCCGCCCAAAGTGATGCTCGCTGCCTTACGCGTGGATCGCCCTAGTCGACTTAGTCGATTTGAACGCCGCGTCCGCGTGCAGATGGTGCGCGCGGGAGAGACCCTGTGGGCCATCGCACGGCGCCATGGCATCAACGTGAACACCCTCGCCTCGATGAATGGCCTGCATCCCGGTGACACGCTGCGTGCCGGACAGAAAATCAAGCTGTCCACCAGGCAGCCCCGGTTGGCGGGCGGCGGCTCGAGCGCGGCTCGCCGGGTGGTCTATACGGTACGCACCGGCGACACGCTGAACCAGATCGCCAAGCTGTTCCAGGTGACGGTGTCCCAGATTCTCGGCTGGAACGGGATGAATTCGGGGACGCAGATCCTGAAGGGGCAGAAGCTGACGATCCGGGTCGCCTCGCGGGGCGGCTGAGCCGGCGCCCTCCTTCCGGCGAACACCGTTTCGCCGCGTTCGTTACACTTGCCTCTCCAGCACACCCCTAATTCTTCCGGGGTCCGGAGACTTTGCACATGGGATTTCTCGCCGGCAAGCGCGCGCTCATCGTAGGCGTCGCGACCGAACGCTCCATCGCCTGGGGCATCGCACAGGCCATGCATCGTGAGGGGGCGGAGCTCGCCTTCTCGTATCCAAACGATAAATTGAAGGAGCGCGTCGAGCCTCTCGCGCATTCGATCGGGTCCAAATTGACCATGCCGCTCGATGTCACGGTCGATGGGCAGATCGACGCTGCCTTCGATCTGCTCAAGCGCGAGTGGGGCCATCTGGACATCCTCATTCACGCGGTGGCGTTCGCGCCGCGCGAGGCCATTGCGGGAAGCTTCGTGGAGAACACGAGCCGCGAGGCATTCCGCATTGCCCACGACGTATCGAGCTATAGCTTTACTGCGCTTGCGCGAGGCGCACTGCCCTTGATGGCGGGACGGAAGGGCGCCCTTCTGACCCTGTCCTATCTCGGCGCCGTTCGCTCCATCCCGGCCTACAACGTCATGGGACTCGCCAAGGCAAGCCTCGAGGCGAACGTGCGGTTCATGGCCGCCGACGTGGGACCACGGGGCATTCGCGTCAATGGAATCTCCGCCGGGCCGATCAAGACGCTTGCGGCCGCCGGCATCGCCGGGTTTCGCAAGATGCTGAGTCACGTCGCGGAAGTCGCCCCCATGCGGCGGAACGTGACGCCTGAGGATGTCGGAAATGCTGCCGCATTCCTTTGCTCGGATTTGGCGGCAGGTATTACCGGCGAGATCCTCTACGTCGACAGTGGATTCAATACGGTCGGCATGAGTTTTCCGCAGGAGGCGGAGGGCTGACGGCCGGCCCATGGGGGGCGGCGTAAGAATAATGTAAGGGCAGCATGCGGCGCGCTCGCCCGCCGGAAGGGTTGCCCGTGAGCGAGCCTCCCCTCCCCAGTTCCCTCAGCTCGCTGTGGCACGGGATGCCATGAATGCCTTCAGGCCATCCTCCATCTCGCGCCAGATACGATCGAGGTGAGGATCGCGATGTACCACGTCCGAATAGGTCCTCACCGCGTCGTATCGATCGAGGAGTTCCGTGCGGCCCGAGAAGCTCATCAGACCTTCCAGCGTATATCGCAACGGCGCAAGCCAGACGTCGGCCGTCGTAAGCCGACTGCCGTGGGCATAGTCGCCCGGCTGCAGAAGGTCGTTCAGTTGCTTCAGCGCGCCGTCGAGCTTTGCGAGCTGCGCGCTGATGGCCGCTTCGTCGCGGTTCTTGCCGTCGAATAGGCCGAAGAGCGGCATGATTGCCGTAGAGACGTAGTGCTCGCCAACTAGCGTGATGAAGCGGACCCGAGCGAGATCTTTGGGTGAACGCGGACGTAACGAAGGTTCGGGATGGGCGTCCTCGAGATACTCGACGATGACTCCGGATTCCGCCACTGCGGTGCCGTCGTCGAGCACCAGCACGGGGATGCGGACGAGCGGATTTAACTTGCGAAACTCCGGTGAGGTGCGCCAATCACTCGGCGGCGAGATGATTTCCACTGCCAGATTCTTGGCGTAGATCGCAGCGCGCACCCGCGCGGCGTAGGGCGACAAGGGAAGTGAATACAGCTTCATCACACTCTCCGGGATCTCAAGCAGGTTGACCGCACCCTGGTGCACGGGCCGAATAGATCTCTCCTTTTGAAAAATCGTACTCGTCCCGCATCTCGAGCTCCTCCTTCATCTTGCATCGGTCCCTCATCACTGGCTCCCGAACTGAATAGGTGCCGCAATCAGCTTAGCTCGCCGAACGGCCGGTGCCTACCCCTTTTTTGTGCGGAAAGTACCTGATTTTACGCGGCCAGTCATGTTAGGTAGCTGCAGAGCGGCGAGGCAGATTCGCGTGCCGATAATGCCGCGGGAGCAACGTCGGAATCCGACGTCGAGACTCACACGTCGGCGAGGACGCCTTTCTCACCCTCGAGACGAGCCACGATGACAGAGCAGGCTGCGTCTGCAAAAACGTTGAGGGAGGTGCGGAGCATGTCGAGGATGCGGTCGAGCACTAACAGCACGCCGACTCCTTCGGGAGGGAGACCGACGGCCGTCAGGATGACCGCAATCGCGACCAGTGAGGCGGCGGGGATGCTGGCGATTCCCATGGAGGTGATGAGAGCCAGAATGACGACAGTGAACTGCGTGCCGAATGTGAGATTGAGCCCGTAGGCCTGACACAGAAACATCGCGCCGGCGCATTCGTAGAGCGCGCTCCCAGCGTGATTGATGGATGTGCCCAGCGGCATGACGAAACTCGCGATCCGTTCAGACACGCGAGCGCGCTTCTCGAGGCACTCGAGGCTCAGTGGGAGCGTAGCTGCCGAGGAAGCTGTTGAAAACGCGGTCAGCAAGGCAGGCCCCATCGCAGAAAACAGTCGATAGGGGTGAGCCACGCCTGCGACGCGCATGAGCAACGGCACGACGACCAGGGCATACACCGCTATGCCGGTCACGACACAGGCGCCAAAGGCGAATATCGGACCCGCCGCGTGCACGCCGGACTTGGCCACGACGCGGGCGGTGAGACCGAACACGCCGATGGGCGCGAGGGTCATCACGAACTCCGTGATCCGCATCATCACGCGAAACAGGGCCTGCCAGAAATCGAGCATCGTCTGGCGGTAGGGCATCTCGATGCGCGGGAGAAAGAATCCGAACAGGACGCTGAAAAACATGACGCCCAGCAGCTTGTTGCCGGCCGCCGCCTCGACGATGTTGGCGGGGACGAGGCCGAGCAACGTATCGAGGACCCCGGTTGAGGTATGTTCCTTCACCGCCGCCGTGACACTCTCCGCATGCGCCTCGAGGGCGAGGAGCGCTTTGGCGGGCTCGCCGTTCACGATCCCGGGCCTGACGAAATTGACGATCGTCAGTGCGATCAACACCGCCAGCAGCGTCGTGAGAATGTAGAACAGCAGGGTCTTGATCCCGAGCCGGCCGAGATCCCGGCCGGATCCGAGGCTCGCTACCCCGGTGATGATCGATGCCGCGATCAACGGCACGACCACCATCTTCAGCATGTTGATGAAGAGCGTGCCGAGGGTTTCAAAGACGGGCAGGAGATCGAGAGTGCCCAGGTGCCCCGTGGGCCCGAGGCCCCAGCCAACCAGGGCGCCGACCACCATGGCCACCAGTATCGGCGTCGCGTTGATGCCGCGCGACGCCGGTACGTGATTGGCGGCCATCGCAGGAGTCCTTCCGCTGCGGCCGGCGCGGGCCTTTATTCGAAGGTCTTGGGGTTCTTGCGAACGTCGGACGTGCGACGCACCTCTTCGAGGTAGGCGATTGCATCGCCCATGCCATGGCGCTCGGCCTCCTGCTTCGCCTGCGTGGCCTGCAACTGCTTGTTGGCCTCGCTCGCGTCGGTTCGCACCTTCGTGACCGCGACCAGGGCGGCTCCGCCGCTATCCAGTTTTACGGTGCGGTACACCGGCTTGTCCGCCGGCTTGGGCACATTGAATACGAGCTCGCGAATCTGCGCCGGGATTGCCGGATCGCCGCGGCCCACAAAGCGCGCCGGCTCTGCCGTCACTCCCAACTCCTTCGCGACCTCGTCGAACGAGGTGCCGGAGTCGAGCTTTGCGTGCGCCGCGTCCGCGGCCTTGAAAGCGGCTTCTGTCCCGTTCTGCTTCCGCAGCAACGCGACGATACTGTCGTGCAGTTCCGCAACGGGCTTCGGCTGCGGCTTGCGGTGCTCGAGCACCTTCACGAGGACCAGACGGTCGTCGCCGAGAAGTACCGGGCCACCCACACGGCCGGCGGCGAGCGGTGAATCGCCGAATACGAGATCCTGCAGCGGCTGGGCGGCTCCGAGCGGAGCGCCACCGGTGCCACGCAGGAACTGCGGCACATCGCCGCTCTGCAGCTTGAATTCCTTGGCGAGCTCGTTGAGGTCCGCGCCGGGCTGCTCGAGGCGGGTCTGCAGCTGTTCCTGAATCTCGCCGAAGTGGTCGGTCGCGTGGTCCTTGCGCACCTCGGACTCGAGCTCCGTACGGGCCTCGTCGAAGCTCTTCGTCTTGCCGGGCTGTACTTCGTCGAGACGGATGATGTGGTAGCCGTACTGCGTTTTGACGGGTGCGCTGATCTCCCCAACCTTCATGCCGAAGAGCGCCTCCGTGAAGGGTCCGACGAAGGTGGTACGGTCGGCCCAACCGAGATCGCCGCCGTTCTGCGCCGAGCCGGGGTCCTTCGAGTACTGTTTGGCGAGCTGCGCGAAGTCCTTGCCGCTCTTCGCCTGCGCGTCGACGTCATCGGCGAGTTTCTTGTCCGCCGCGTCGTCCTTGCTGGCCGCAATCAGGATGTGATGCGCATGCCGCTTCTCGGGCAGGACGTACGTATTCTTTTTCTTGTCATAGGCGGCGTGCAGATCCGCATCGGTGACCGGCGACTGCGCGGCGAGCTGATCCAGGCGCAGCTCGGCGTACTGGAGGTGCGCCGACTCAGGGGTCATGTACTCCGCCTGGTGGGCTTTGTAGTACGCCTGCACAGCGGCATCGTCGACCGGCTTGGCTGCCTCGAATTTTTCGGACGGGAGCACGGCGTAACGCACTTCGCGCTGCTCGTTCTGGAGAGCCTGCGTCCGCGCGAGCTCACGCGAGGTCAGGAAATCGGATCCCCGGATGCCGTTCTCGAGCTGTGTCCGCTGCAGCGAGCTGCGCAGCTCGTTCGCGAACGCATCGACGGAGAGGCCGGCTTGCGCAAGAGCTGCCTTGGCGGCTTCGGGGGAGTACTTGCCCTCGATCTGGAACGCCGGCTCGGTGCGAATCGCCTCCTGCACCTCGGCATCCGTGACACGGTAGCCGAGATCGCGGGTTCGCTGCGTCATCAGTGCGTCTCGGATGAGCCCTTCCAGTACCTGGTCCTGGAACCGGGTCCGCAGGGCCGCCGGAATGTCCGCGCCCCCGAAACGCTGCTGCAGCTGGCTCTCCTGCCGCGTCCAGGCATTGCGTGCCTGCTGTATCGTGACTTTCTGCCCGGCGGCTTCGGCGGCGTAATTAGCGCTATCGACGTTCAGGTTCACGATGCCATAAGCGCCCCACGCGGCGAACACGAGCGCGAGCGCGCCCAGTACCACGTATCCGAGCCATTTATGGGAGTGGAGGCCGTCGCGAATCCTCTGAAGCATGGGTCTACTGCTTAACGGTTGAGAAAAGAAGGGTTGAAGGAAGGACCGGGTGTGCCCCCGGACTCCCTTTGGAGGGCCACGGGCAGCCACTAATTATAGCAAAAAGGGGGAGCCGCGCGTGCTACCCAGGAGCCCCCGGGCCTGTGGGGCATGCGAGCGGAGGAACTGGCTGCGAACAGGCTCGTTGAGGGTCAAATCCAGCGAGGAACTGCCATGCCCCATCGCACGCCGCCTGATCGCAGCGCACCGAAGGCCCCGGAAACCGCGACGCCTGGAAAACCGAAAGACTCCGGCAGTCGCCAGCAAACGCACCCGAACCAGAGCTCGCAGACCGGGTCGCCGCAAGCGGACCAGGGGACGGCGCAAGGGGGAGGAGCCCCTGCGCCCAAGCCGGCAAGCGCGAAATAGGGATTTCGCGACCGCGGCGGTCCCGCTTGCCCCCGGGAGGATGCCGGCCGCGAATTACTTCTCGAGTTGAACCTGATCGGCCGTGAGCACTCCGCCTGAGAAGGTCCCGCGCGCCTTGACGATCCGGCCCGCCGCCTGGCTGAAGAAGTTGGCCGCGCTCGTTGCCGCCCCGGCGAAATGGGTTTGTGCAGTAGTCACGACGGTGACGCCCAGCACGGTCAGATTGGGCTCGGCGGCATTGAGCACAACGCCTTGGAGATAGGAGCGGTTCTCGGCATTGTCGCGCTCGAAAGTGCCAGCCTCGAGGGTGCCCGGTGGATTCTCCCTTCCATGAACCTCTACATAGTCGCCCACGCGCAGATCGGCCAAACCGAACGGCCTGAGGTGCTGGCGCGATTTGTCCTCAAATGCGGTCGACCCGCCCGTCGTAACGTTGACGCCAAGCACGCTGAGCGTGTTGGTCGCCACCGTCACGGAATCGACGAGCCCGCGTAGCAGGCTCGCGCTGTTCGGCCGTATCTCGACCTTCTGCGCCAGCAGCACTCCGGCGGCGTTGAACATGCCCTGTACATCGACTTCGACGTTCACGCCGAGCGAGCTCCCATGGAGCACGACTTTCGTGTTCGCATCGGTAGTGATCTGCTGGCCCTGCAGAATGAAATTTTCACTGGAGGTGTAACTCGTTACGATCCCATCGATGTCCGCGTGTTGGTTCGCGGTGGCACCCACGACGGGCTGCGCCTCGATGCGCGTCGCCTGAAGCTCGCCGGCAGATGTCAGGGACGCCGCCTGAACCGCGACGACATTTCCGTTTGCCAGCATGTCTGCCGATGTTGCGGCACTGTAATCAACGATCAAGGCATTGATGCGGAAGGTGTGGGCCGTGGTGTCCAGCCCCTGAATGATGCCTTTGACCCGCAGGCTGCTGGCCGCCGCCTTGAGGTCCACGCGGGAAGCCACGATTTCCCCGGCGGCATTCGCAAAACCGCTCACTTCGACGACAGTGCCAGCTTGCAGACCCGTCAGGTCGGCAGGTTGCATGGCCTCGCCAAACAGTGTGGAGCCGGTGATCCGCACCGTCTGCCCCAGAACGGCAAAGCTGTTGGCCGTAAGATCGATCTGGGTTGCCGGTCCCTGCGCATCGCCACTGAAGGCGACTTCTGTTGCGGTTCCGGTGCTACCGTCGGAGTTCACGCTACCTTCGAGCGTGACAACCTGCCCCGCCTGCAGTTGTGCCTCCGTACCGGGCTGGCCATCGATCATGATCCGGGCCCCGGCGGTCGCGTACTCCACCCCATTCACGAAGATACTGCCGAATCCTGTAATGGGACCGATCGCGGCTGCCGGTGCCGCGGGAGCCGGGCTGCCGGAGCCCTGGATTCCGGCGACATCGGTCGATCCCCCACACGCGCCCAGCAGCATTGCCGCTGCCGCCCCGATCACCGTCTGGATACGCTTCACCGTCGATGCTCCAGCCCTGCAGTGGGTATCAGTCCTGAAGGTGATACACGCCGGCGCCCAGACGAATGGTCGCCTTCGCTGATCCGCCCTTGCCTGCCTTGGCTTCGTGCGCGGTGAGCCACGCATCGACCCGCTCGAGGAACGCCTGGCCTTCCTTGTCGAGAAACTGCTGGAATTCGGGAAGGGCGCTGGTCAGTACGCGATCGTTCAAGGCAGCACGCTCGAAGCGCGCGGATGTCGTGGCGTCCCGTGTCAGGTTGTGGACATATGTGTTGGCCACATCCCCCAGCACCGTGCCCCACAAACGAATGAGCTCCTCATCCATTGCGTGCGGAACATAGACCCGCTTGAGCGCTTCGATGCGGCCATCGTCCCTCTCGCAAATCGCGCCCGCGTTGCGCAACTCTCTCAGGAGGGTCGAGGGACGCACGTCGCCCGCGCCACAGCGCCGCAGCAATGCTGTGAAGGTGGCGCCCTCTCCTTCGAGCTCGAGCAACGCCGGCTTGCCGGCGGAATCCAGGAAATGCGGATCAAGATGCCACGCAGAGAGCACCAGCGAAGCCTTCGTCACATAGCCCGTCAGGGCCTCCGGCCCCGCCGCGAGCCGCTCTCGTTGCGTACGCACTTCCCGGCGCGCCAGACCGGTCAGCACCGCCGTACGGGATACGTTGGTGGGTCGACCGCGCTTGCCGAACTGAGTGGTGGCCACTTCGACGTAAGCTGTTTTCGCCAGTTCCGCGAATTCCCGCCAGGTGATTCCGCAGCGGATCAGTACCTGAATGGCGGGCTTGAGCCACTGACGAGTAGCCGCCAAGACGTGATCTCCAGTCGCCGCTGCCATATGGGAGACAAGTTAACACAAGGACTACCGGCCGGACGCCGCTGCGTGCCCGGCGACCTGACAGTCCGCCGGGCACACAACAGGCACATGCGGGTTACTGCCCGATGAGGCTCAGGAACGACGCTCCGGGAGTCCCGAGACCCGTTACATTGTCCCACCCTGCATTCGTATGCTGGGTGGGAGAGCCTGAATAATCATCGAAGGTTCGCAGGAAATCGGCGGTCCCGTTCGTCGCGTCCACACCGTTGACGAAATTGCGGCGAGCCACGGCCGTCTTGACACTGAGGACATCATAGAAGGCGCTCGGATTCGCGTAGAACAGCGGATTCGCAAACCCGTGCGGGTGGCCCGCCCTCTGGTCCGCGAGGGCCATCAAGCCTGCGAAGATGGGACTCGCCAGGCTCGTGCCGCCGATCCGGTACTCGTCATAGTAGGAGCCGTCGGGAAACGTCTGCGTCTGCCCGACGAGCAGCCCGGTCTGAGGATCAGCAACCGCCGCGACGTCGGGCACGCCGCGACCGGACAGATTGAGTCCGGCACTACGCTGATAGGCCGGTTCGTCGAAGATTACGCTGACACCACCGCCGGCACCGTATAGCCATCCGGTCCTTGTGCAGGACGGGGGCGAGGAGCTGCATCGGTAGTTGCTGGTTCCCCATCCTGTCTCCACGGCGCGTGTGTTGGCTGCGCTGACTCCCAGGCTCGTACCGCCCACCGCAGTGACCCACGGACTCGCGGCCGGCCAGTCAACCGTCGCAAAGCCCACTGTCGAGGTCTCATCTCCGTTGTCCCCGGAGGAGAAATACACTCCGATCCCCTCGATGGCCGCTTGAATCAACGTATCTTCCATGGGTTTGACGTAACCCGGCGGGAGCAGCTCCGTCGAGAACCCGTAGGAGTTTGTAACGATCTGGGCGAGATGCTCGTCCACGACGTGATTCATCGCTGCATCGAGGTCCTGATAGTTGTTGGGGGCGCCGACGTACACGATCTTCGCGGCGGGGGCCATGCCGTGCACCGCTTCGACATCCAACGTCTCCTCGCCGTACCATCCCTGCGGGTCCTGCCGGGGATTCTGCGGCCGCTTGTATACCCCCGGCGGGACGACCTGCACCAGCTGCGAAGCATTCATCGTCGGCAAGCCGCGATTTGCCGACCACTGATTTACGTCCTGGAGGATCGTCGGCGACGCGTAGGCGTCGATGATCGCAACGCTCTGGCCGGCCCCGTCGTAACCGGAGATCCCGTACGCGCCCTTGATCTGCTCCGGCGTATGGCCTTTGATGGCCCACGGCACGGAGGGCAGCGCCACGCCCGTAAATCCGCTCGGAAACGCATAGGGCGAGAGCAACTGGGCCCAATAAGCCGAGAGCGGGGGCGCGTTTCTGAACCCGGCGGATGGTGGCGCGTTGGCGTCGGCCCGGCGGTGGGTCTGGACGAACTGATAACTCTCGTCGAGGCCGATCACGGCATGCACGACATTGGCCAGCGAGGCGGGAATCGAGACATCGGCCGTGGGGGCGCGCACGACTTGCCCGCGCACGAGATAATTTCCGAACGTCACGCCAAATGCCGTCTGCAGCTGGGCCACGGTGCCCTCGGCCGAAATGTAGTGGCCGTTCTTTGGGGTGTACTGCACGGTCAATCCTTGAGCTCGCAACCAGTTCTGCACCTGTGCAACCTCGTTGGCCGCCGGCGCGAACTGCTTCCTGAACTGCGTCGGCGCGAGATAGTGGCCATACGAAGCGTTTCCGGGGCTGGACACGGCCGCGGCCAGAGCGGCGGCCCCTGCCTCATCCTGCCAGCCCAAATAGACGCGAAAGCCAACGTCGGTGGTCGAATCCGTGCCGCCCACGAGATTTTGGCTCGTCGCCCAGGGTGGGGCGCTGCCCGCCAGAACCGCCCTTGCGGCCGGCGCCGCCTGCGTCACGCCGCTCATCCAAAGACTCGCGGCGAGCACCGGCAGTGCGGTGCCCAGCAATGTGTCGATCTTCATGTCTTCTCCTTTCGCGAATTGTTGTCGGCCAGGAGCAGCTCGCGATACAACAGCGGGCCTGCCGCCAAGCGCGGGCGGCTGCCGGTAAGAGGTCCATTGCTCCCCTTCGAACTTGTTGTATTCATGGCGCCGCACCAGCGGCGTCGCGAGATCGCTGCCGTCATCGGGCAACAGCGCTGCACCTGTTTGTTATACCTCCGGATTATTTTCCGAGTCAACACTGCATTCGCGAATCCTGCACGACATGCGGCCATTGCGTCTGCGCTGCGCAAGTTGCACTTTCACCAACATAACATTGTGCCGGACACCCGCACGCCCCCGAGCGCGCACCGCCGACCCTGTTGGATCGGACGGTGTGGCTGAATCGGGATTGCCGCCGTGCCGCCTGCAATCAGTGTCGTGTTGCTCTATGCGCTATGAGCGCCTCCAGGCAGGCAGTTGCAGGAGCGCGCGGCTGCGCAACCGTCATCGGTGCGGTACCGGGCACAAATTGATGGCGAATTCACCCGATCTCTCCCCACAGCGGGACGGGTGCTACCGCCAAACGCGTGAGGTGCCAGTGTCGTGTGATCCATGCGCTTTCCGATGGGGAGTGAACCTTCCGTACCCCTATATGAGACCATTTGTCCCATATAAGGCAAGAGGTCTAAACGTCGCGTCGCGTCGCGTCCGTCGTTTTTGCTCAAATTGAGCCGCGTCGCGATCGGCCGCGCGCCACGTCACCGCCGCGATGCTCGACCACCGCCCAGGCGTGAGCTCGGCCTCGGCCGCTGTGGACCGGAGTACGAAGCAGCGATGTGTTTGCGGCGGGCGACCTGCGGCGATGCGCGATCCGCGCGAGTGCCCGAACTGCGACGGCGCGTTACTGCGCGCAGCGGGCCGCATGCCCGTTTGCAGCGCCATCTGTGCCGTGAGGCACGCCGTCTGTCATTCAGGAGCGCGCGATGACGGGAACCGCGTGTTTTTTGCGGAGTTAAGTGAGCGCCGCTGTCTGCTCGATCAGGTCCGGAACGGATTCGACATGCTTACGCTTCGAGTCAATGATGTTGATCGCACGGTCGAAGTGCCCGGGCAGATGCCCTTGCTCTGGGTGCTGCGCGATGTTCTCGAGCTGCCTGGCACGAAGTACGGCTGCGGCATAGCTCAGTGCGGGGCGTGCACGGTTCACATCGATGGTCGCGCTACTCGCTCGTGTGTCGTGCCGGTGGGCTCCATCGGCAAGCGCAGCATTACTACGATCGAAGGGCTGTCCGCCTCGCCCATCGGCCGCGGGCTGCAGCAGGCCTGGCTCGAATTGCAGGTTCCGCAATGCGGTTATTGCCAGTCGGGCCAGCTCATGTCCGCCGCCTCGCTGCTGGCGAGCCATCCAAAACCCGACGACGCCCTGATCGACACCGAGATGTCGGGGAATATCTGCCGGTGCTGCACCTATACGCGCATTCGCGCCGCCATCAAGAAGGCGGCCGGCAGTTGACTTCCCCTTGTGTCACCCGTCGCGGATTCCTGCAGGCCGGCGCTTGTGTCGGGGGCTTACTGCTTTCCTTGAGGCTCTCCCCGGCAAACAGCACGGGTCCCGGCACGACAACAGAAGCGGCATTCCAGCCCAACGCGTTCATTACCATCACGCGCGACGGGCGCGTTACTTTGATCGTGGACAAGGCTGAGGTGGGCCAGGGTGTTTATACGTCGCTGCCGATGTTACTTGCCGAAGAGCTCGACGTAGGGCTCGATCAGGTCACGATCGAGCCGGCTCCGCCGAACGATAAGCTGTACGCGGATCCCCTGCTGCAGTTCCAGGTGACCGGCAACTCCACCTCCGTTCGGGGAAGCTGGGACAGGTTGCGACGGGCAGGTGCCACCGCGCGCACGCTGCTCGTATCGGCGGCCGCCCGAAAGTGGAACGTCGACATCGCCGAGTGTCGCGCCGACAACGGAAAGATCGTGCATGGCCCTACCGGGCGCGCTCTTTCGTATGGAACTCTCGTGGACGTCGCCGCAGGACTGCCGCTCCCGCAGCAGGTCGGGCTCAAGCCGGCTTCGCAGTTCCGACTCATAGGCACTTCGCCGCAGCGTCTGGACCTACCGGGCAAGGTAAACGGTCAGGCCACTTATGGCATCGACATTCGGCTCCCGGCAATGAAGTTCGCCACGTTCATGGCTTGCCCGGTGTTTGGTGGCAGCCTCGGCACGGTCGATGACCGTGCGGCAAGCTCTATACCCGGGGTCTACAAGGTCGTACGGCTGCCGGACGCCGTAGGTGTTATTGCGGACAACACCTGGGCCGCCATGCAGGGCCTCGCGGCTCTGCAGATCGAGTGGAATGAAGGTCCGCACCGACGGACGACCATGCGGGACATCGTATCCGGCCTAGACACCGCATCCCAGAGCAAGGGCGTGCTCGCGCACCAGCAGGGCAATGCGGCGGAAGCGTTGCGGAATGCCAAGACCAAACTGACAGCCATTTACCAAATGCCGTTCCTCGCGCACGCACCGATGGAGCCCGTGACATGCGTGGCGCACGTGCACGCAGGGCGTTGCGACATATGGACGGCGACGCAGGTGCAAGCTCGCGCACAAGCGGCCGCCGCGAAAGCTGCGGGGATTCCGCTGGAGAACGTCACTATCCATAACCAGCTGGCCGGCGGAGCATTCGGCAGGCGTTTGGAAGTGGACTTCATCGAGCGCGCTGTTCAGCTCGCACGCGAGGTGGACATGCCGGTGAAGATGATCTGGAGCCGCGAGGAGGACATCCGCTCTGATTTATATCGCCCCTATTACTACGATCGCCTGTCCGCGGGTCTGGATGAGCATGGCGCATTGAAGGCGTGGCAGCACCGGATCACGGCCTCCTCCGTCATGGCGCGCTTCGCGCCTCCGGCGCTCGGCCCGAACGGACTCGATCCCGATGCAGTGGAATGTGCCGCGCAGCCCATCTACGACGTTCCGAACCATTTCGTCGATTTTGTGCGCCATGAGCCGCCTGGCATTCCCACTTCGTTCTGGCGGGGCGTCGGCCCGACACACAACGTCTTTGTGGTGGAGAGCTTCGTGGATGAATGTGCGGCGGCTGCGAAACGGGATCCCGTCGACTACCGGCGCACCCTCCTTCGTAACACGCCCCGCGCTCTGGCCACCCTCGAGCTGGCTGCGCAGAAGGCGGGTTGGGGGAACAAATTGCCCGCGCGCAGCGGCCGAGGCGTGGCAGTGGTGTACGTATTCGATACGTATCTCTGCGTGGTCGCGCAGATCGCCGTATCGGCGCCTGGCCGGATTCACCTCGAGCGCATTGTCTGCGCCGCCGACTGCGGCACCGTGGTACACCCCGACAACGCGGCCGCGCAACTCGAAGGAGGCATTCTCTTTGGCTTGTCGGCCGCCCTCTACAGCGAGATCACCGTCAACAAAGGTCGGGTCGTGGAAAGCAATTTCCACAACTATCGCACTCTGCGAATGCACGAAACGCCGCGGATGGAGGTGCATTTCATTCCAAGTCACGGGGCGCCCGGCGGGCTCGGCGAAACCGGCACGGTTGGGGCGGCGCCGGCTCTGGGGAACGCGATCTTCGCCGCCACGGGCGTGCGCCTTCGCGAGTTGCCGGTGGTCCGCCATGACTTGCGTCAAACCTGAGCCGAGCCATGCACAGTGAGCGACAACTCCGGTTCTTCTCGTGCCTGCGAGCACTGGGCAGGCGCGCGGCGGGCCGCATGATGGGACGCCCGTATCACATGGCGTGTGCACTGCTCATGTTGAATGGGGTGCATTCGTACGCGCAGGCGCCGTTGCACCCGGGATTCGATGTCACGAACTCATCGGGTGTCGGCATCACTGCGGTGTACGCGAAACCCGCAGGATCTCCGGTCTGGGGCAGCCCGCTCCCTGGAGGGCGGATCGCGGCGGGCGCCACCCAATCGGTCGTGGTCCCCAGTGAGACGAATTGCTCCTACGACGTTCGGCTGGTGTTCGAAAATGGCCGCACCGAGCTGCGCGGCGGGGTCGATGTCTGCAAGCATGTCAGAGTCGAGGTGCAGGCTGCGCCCGCAAACCCGCGTTGACCGCTAGCTCCTGCATCATATTCGCCTTTCCCTCCAACGAGACTTGTTCCATCTCCAGCTCCGGTAGCGTCACGATGGAGGCGGGTGCAGCCTGCCCGATGAGCTCCGATAGAACGGTTCCGATCCGCTTCAACGGAACGCAGTAATCGACATCGACATACTCCATCGCGCTCAGCGGCATGCTCGGTGCCTCCGCGGTCTGTGGGTCTTGCACCACCGCCAGTCCGCGGGCCTGCTTGATCGCTTGCAGCCCGGCGGTGCCGTCATCGAGGTTACCGGTCAACACGACTCCGATCACCCGCGGCCCGTGCTCGAGCGCCGCGGAGCGAAACATCGGATCGATAGCGGGACGAGTGTGATTCTCCTTCGGCCCCCGGGATAACTGCAGCCGCTCATCCCGGAACAGCAGATGATGATCTGGAGGCGCCACGACGAGACGTCCGGGGCGAATGTTGTCGCCGTTCTTGGCGTGCTCGACGCGGTGAGGCCCTGCAGCTGACAGCAGCTCGGGCATCAAGCTTGTATTCGCTCCGATATGCAGCACGATCGCAACGAATGCCGCGAGCTCCGGCGGGAAGTTGGACACGACCTGCTTCAATGCCTCCACGCCGCCCAGCGAGGCCCCGATGACGACGATATCGCGGCTCGCCGTGCTAGCCATACGACAGACTAGCAACGCCCGTCCACTATAGCTGTAGGCCAATTCCCATACCTGCTGTGGACCCGGCACATGCCTTGCTCGGACATTGGATCGGCAGCTCTGCACCTGCGCCCATGGCAACCTCTCTCGGAATTCGGTGGACCATCGGGGACGTGAGCTTGCGAGGCTTCGAAGCCCTCAAGCTCTCGATCCATGGGGCGTTCCGCGTGTTCGGACCGGCGGCCGCCTACGTTGTATACGTGAACAGCATCGCGCTCGAAGAAGCGCGGCGCAGAACGGGGCCGGTGCCGGAGCAGACGCAGTGGCGGGAAGCACCGCGCGAGGTTGCACCCACACTGAGACGTCATCTCGGCGCGGGAATGGCCGATGGCGTGGCATGGAAATTCCTGCCACTGTCTGCGTTTGCGGATCGCTGCGAGTTGGCACTCGACAATGACGTGATCCTCTGGAGCGAGCCGAAAGCAGTCCGGCGCTGGCTTACCGACTCTGCGCAGGCCTGCCTCGTGGCCGAGGATGTTGCCGCTGGCCACGGTGCTTTCGCGCAGCTCTGCGGGCCCGAGCCGCGCAACTCCGGAATTCGCGGCACGCCGGCGGGCTTCGATCTGGAGCGCGCGCTGGGACGTGTGTTGAGTCGCCTGCCCGCGCAACTCGATTCCGAGCTCGATGAGCAGGGGATGCAGATCGCGGCGCTGTCGCTTGACAGGCCGCCCCTGTATGTCACGACGCGGGAAGTAACGATCTGTTCACCGTTCTATCCGCACCAGGGGCACCTTGGAAGCTGCGGCGCGCATTTCGTCGGACTCAATGCCCGGGAGCTGCCGTGGCGCTACTATGACCGGCCGGCGACCGAGCTGCGGATCGAGCATTGGCAAGAACATCTGCCTGAACTCTACCGTCGCGTGGGGCTCAGCCCTGCGATGGTCTAGAGGTCCTTGGCGAGCACCCATTCGTTCAGCGGAATCCTCTCCCGGACACCGTCGGGCGTGACGTAGCTGTAGCTATCGACTCGATCTCCGACCAGATGCCAGCCGAGCCGTTCGTAGAACCGCAGCGCGCTCGCGTTCCCTTTATCAACAGCCAACTCCAGAAGACCATATCCCTTCTGCCGCGCGATCTCCTCCGTCTCGGCCATCAGCTGCGCACCGATGCCCAGTCCCTGGAGCCCATCGATGACCCGCACGGCCCAGACGGTCGGCCCGTGTCGGTCCCTGCGCAGCCGTAAATCGAGCCACGCCTGGGCGACAGGAAACCCGTTGCGGTCGGCGACCAGCATCACGACCTGGCCGGCACGCTGGAGCGCGAAAGCCTCATTGATGATCAGGCGGTGATGCGTGAAGGCACCGAACCACTCGAGCAGCGGCAGATCTTCCTCACGGCAAAGCCGAATAAGGGGAGCCGACGCGGCGGCGGACAGACCGGGGCCCGAGCTTTGTCCTGCCGCGTGTCTCATTTCCACACCCGGCGGCGATATTGGGGCCGATCCACGGCGCCCCAAAGATATTTGTAACGCTCCCGCCCGCGCAGGAAGTCGAATTCGCGATCGCCGTCGCGCACCGCCTGTTCGAGGACTCGTCGGGTGAGAAGTGCCCCGGGGCTGAGGGCAGCAAAGCTCGGATCGAATCCCGTGATGTACAAATAGGCACGCTGCTGGTGCCGCAGAATGTATTGCGCGGCGACAACATGCGAACCGATACGCAGAACGTGCAAGCGCAGCAGACCACGCGCCTGGAGCCCGGCCGTGGCTTCTTCATGAAACTGCAGATGGGCTCGCGTATCGAGGACGCCTGTTTCTCCGCGCGCGCTCCATCGAGCGGCATGAAGTTGGAATACAGCGCCCAGCAGCTCAGCACGTGTTGCCGGTGTTGCAATCTCGTGGAGCACCTCCCCCTGCTCCCATGCGCGACGTTCGCTACGGCGCAGATTGTCCCGTAGCCGGCGCGCGAGTGCCGGCACTATCCGATCGGGAGTCCGCGGTAACTGCAACACCGGACACGGCTCCTCAGGCTTCACCTGCTCCGAGAGCTCGAGCGCAACACGCGCGCGCAGAACCGCAGAGCCAGGTGGGAGATCGCGAAAATCGCATGTGTCCCACAGCCGCGCTCGCCGCGCAATGTGATCAAACACGGCCTGAGCGACGGGGCCGCCTTCCTCCCCGGCAACCAGGATGTCGAGGCTGTCGCTGATCCCATTCCCAATGAAACAGACTCGTCGCTCCTTGCTTGCCGGATCCGTGTAGATGAACAACGGCGCGAGGCCCACGAGTCGGCCACGCAGGCGCGCGGCGAGGACCCAAAGGCTCCGCCCTGCAAAGCAGCGCCACCAGGGAAGCAGCCACTCGGGAGACTGGAACGGAGTAGCTTCCTTTGAAGCGTCGAACAGTCCGGACCATTCGGTGCGCAACGGCTCCAGTTCCGCGGCGTCGGTCAGTTCTTCAATCGTGAGTTCGGCTGCGGCAGTCTGCGAATCCTGCCTGGGAAAACTCGCCCCGCGTGCGCGTTCGACACCGCCTCGCATCGCCTCGCACCCGTTGCGCTCATCACTGCCATACATCATCGGAAGCTCCACTGCCCGAATCAGTCGGCGTACCCGGGAATACGCGCCTGCTCGAATGCGAGCGTTGCCGCTCCGAGACGTGATCGGAGCACCCCAAGCTGTCTGCCGCGCTGCTGAGGCGTTCATACAGACGCAGGTAACCGGCCATGCAGCGCTCGAGAGAGAACCGCTCACGAGCGGCCCGGCGGCAATGCTCAGGCTGGATGCGCTCTACGCTGCCAATGGCCTCTGCCATCGCGGCGCTATTCTTCACAATGTAGCCTGTGGTGCCATGGTCCACGATATCGGGCAAAGCGCCTGTATCGTAGGCAATTACGGGTGTACCCGCTGCCAGCGCTTCCATCGCTACGAGTGAGGACGTCTCGCAGGCGAGACTCGGCACGAGCAGGCAGCGTGCCGCAGCCAATAGCCAGCGTTTGCGATAGCCGCGCACCGGGCCAAGCCAGCGCCGCTGATGATCCAGGCCCGGAGCGATCTGCCGTTCGAAGTAGGACTGGTGCTCGGGCCAAGGGAAGACCGTGCCCGCGATCAGAAGGGGCACACCGGCGAGCTTGGCGGCGTTAAGGGCATGGTGAAACCCCTTCTCGGGACAGACCCGACCCAACACGAGCGCGAAGCTGCGTTTGCGAACCTGCGGGTATGAGTCCGCCTGCACCCCGTTCTCCATGGGGGGCAGGAGCTTTACATGTCGCGCCGCCTTGCTCGCCTGACTTGTCGAAACAGGTTGCAGCCAGATTCCCGGCACGAGCGTCTGCAACGCCGCGGGCGGATACCACTCGAGCGGCATGTGAAGCGTCACGAGTATGGGTGGACCAGCCGATGGAAGGTACGAATGAAAGTCGATGCCGTGCAGATGGACCACATCCACCCGGTCGCGCTGGAGCACTCGGGCGAGCGCCTCGCGAACGGCTGCATGTGTCGCCCGGCGCGCAGCATCGCTGACGATGCCCGCGATGCTCGGTATGGCAACCAGGCAACCCGCGGTCTGCGAGCCTGCCGGGGCGATGACAATCGAGCGGTGGCCGGCTATCGCCAGCGCGCGATCGATATGCGCCAGAACCTGTTCCGCACCTCCTACGGGATCCATGTTGACCGGCGCAAACGGAAACGCGACGTTGAGCACCGTAAGACTCAAAACGCGCCCCCGAGCCCCAGCTCTTCGCTCGCGCGTGCGGCTTGCCTGCGCCATTCCTCGCTGGTGAGGCTCCAACCCAGGAGATCATAGAACGCGACACCAGGTGGCGCCGGTCTAGTAAAATCATACAGTGGCGCAACGCGCGTGCGCTCGACAGCCAGGGGAAACTCTCCGAGCACCGCTCTCTGGGTCACAAAGCAGTCGACCGCACGTGCCTTGAGTGTGCGCTCGGCATGACTCAAAACGTTTACGTCCTCGTGCCGAAACGGATCCGGCCAGAACTCACCGCGAATGATCTGTCCATCCCGGACATGATACGAAGTCAGCTCCAGGATTGGCGGTACACGCGTATGCCTGCGACGCAGAAGCTGGCAAGCCGCATGCACGGCGAATGCGGTCGCGTCGTGATCGGGATGGCCGTGCTCGTACGGATGAGTTATCACCGCGTGCACTTGCGTGAGCACGTCGGCCAAGCGTCGAGTTGTTCTCGACAGGTAGGCGACTACTTCTTTATCCGGGCAGTTCTCGGCGCTACACGACTCAGGTGCCGCTCCGCTAACCCGCAACGCCTCGTATAGTTCACGCTGACGCGCGGCCGCGTACTCCCGCGCGGTCGAGAATCCTTCGCGGTGCGCATCTTCCATGTCACGCGGCGCCCCATCCGAGAGGTGTACGAGGCGCAGGCGCTTCAAGCGCGCAAGGCTGCCGCCAAGCGAGATGATCTCGTCATCCGGATGGGCGACCACCACCGCCACCGGCTCGGCAATAACCTCGCCGCGGGCGAGTTGCGCACTGATCGCCTGACCGCTCATGTGTGCTTCGCTGTAGCGTCCGCTCGCGATGCGAACCGCATCATACAGCCCTCTTCAAGCCGAATCGGAAAAAGCAGGTGTCGTGCCCGGGCGAGGCGCGCCTGCCGATCTGTCCACGGCACCGATTGATCGACCTCTGCCTCGACGTCCAATGGGTCGAAGTCGAGTCGACCTGCGCGTCCGAAAGGTTATCGCGCGGGCGACGGTCGGTAGCATTGAGAGGCGTCATTGAAAATCCTGTTTGTCGATGCCAGCCGCAATGGCTGGGGCACGGAGCAGCACCTGGTATCGCTCGCACGCGCGCTGGCTGAAACGGGTCATTGCGTATCGGTGGTCGTGAAGCGCGACAGTCCGGTCGCGGAGCTGCTGGCTGACCGCGGAGTTCGGGTCCACCTGACCGCGTTTCGGGGCGGCGTCGATCCGCGCGGCATCCTGACAATCCTGCGCGCGATCCGCGCGGAGCGGCCCGACTGGGTCGTGACGAATCGCGGCAAGCTCTATTGGACGCTCTGGGCCATCGCCCGGGTCATGGGCGTGCGCGTTGCCTTGTTCAGGCATCTTCCCGACGTGAAGCGCTGGATGACACGATGCGTGCTGCCGAGCCTCGTCGACCGTTTCTTCGTAGTCTCCGAATTCGCGCGTACGCGCCTCGTGTCGCGGGGCGCTCCGGCGGCTCGACTGGGGGTCCTTTACAACCCCATCGACGTCGAAGACCTGCGGTCGGCCGCGCCGCAGCGTGCGAGGATTCGTCGGGAACTGGGCATCGCCGCGCAGGACTTCGTGATCGGCTTCGTGGGGCGTGTCGAGCTCGAAAAGGGCGTCGGAGTGCTTTGGGATGCGCTCGTGCCGCTGATGTCCCACGAACCGCACCTGAGGCTGCTGTGTGTGGGGAACGGCGCGGAATTGCTTGAATGGCAGCGCAAGGCCGCCGCCTCTCCGGTCGGCGGCCGCTGTCACTTCGTCGGCTGGACGCCCAGCATCGGCGAATTCTATGCGGCGATGGATCTCCTGGTGGCGCCCAGCGTCGCACCGGAAACCTTCTGTCGCGTGCTGGCCGAGGCGCAGGCCAGCGAAGTCGCGGTGATCGGGACGCAAATGGGCGGAATCTCGGAAGCCTTCGCCCCGGGTCGCTCAGGGCTGCTGGTACCCCCGAACGATCGTCGCGCCCTGCGGCGGGCGATCAGGCGCCTGCACGACGACCGCGATTTGCGGGTTCGATTCGCGCGGGCCGGGCGGGCTTATGCGCGCAGCCACTTCGCCGCTCACAAGATTGCCGCCGAATTCATAGCTGCGCTCGCCGAGCCCGCCGGAAATCGAAGCGCCTCGCGCCGGCAGGGGCTGCGCGGCACGATGATTACCGAGGCTCCGCGCTAACTGACGGGAATCGAACGATGGCGACATTCACCTGTTACGCAGGGCACATCGATTGGTATCCGGCGGGAGTGACGTCTAAGCTAGGTGTCCTGGCCATTGGGGTGCCTAGGACGTTTCAGGGTGTACGAGTCGGATCGTGCGTTGGTTGCCAGGATGGGTGCGGGCGAGCAACGTGCCTTCGAAGAATTTTTTCAAGCCAGCGCTCCGCGCCTGGTGGCCTACGCCTCGCGCCGCTCCGGCCTGGATGTTGCCAGCGTGGAAGACATCGTTCAAAACACCTTGATCAAGGCGGTTCGCAATCTAGCCGGCTATCGCGGCGAGGCCTCGCTCTTGACCTGGCTGACGCAGATTTGCCGCCATGAGCTTGCCGACTTCTCCCGCAAGGCGGCACGTCGTCCTGGCCACGACAGCCTGGATGAGCCCGACGTCGTGCTGCGCCTGTCGCAACAACTTCTCGCGCCAACTCAATTCGAGCCAGCGGCGGCGGCAGACGCTGAATCGTACCGGGGCGCCGTCATCCGCGCCTTGAACTCACTTCCGGAACGGTATGCGCTGGCCCTCGAGGCGAAATACGGCGATGGCCTGTCCGTTGACGAGATAGCTCATCTGCTCGGCCTCACCTCCATAGCAGCGCAATCACTTCTGGCGCGCGCGCGCGAAGCGTTCCGCGAGCGCTGGCTCGAGGATAGCGATGACAGGCTGAACGGGATTGCCCAATATGACTGAGCGGCACTCCGGCGACGGTGAAGAGAGATCGGATGCAGAGGTTGATAGCGCGCTGACTGATGCGTTGCGCACGCGCCCAATGGATCCACGGGCACTCGCACGCATGCGCGAAGCGGTGGCGCACGAATGGCGAGCGTCGGTTGCGACGGAACATCGTCCCTTGCGATCGCGACGCTGGCTGTGGACATCGCTCGCCGCCGCGGTAGCCATTTCGACTCTGACGCTGGGCTGGTTCGCGTGGCCGGTGACGGCTCCTGTTTCATTTGGATCGATAGCTCGTTCGGAAACCGGAGATGTCGAGGTTCGGTCCGCGCTCGTCCTTCATCATGCTCTGCACGCAGGAGACGTCCTGCGGACGGGCGACAAATTCACTGCACAGGGACCGACTTTGGTCGCGTTATCCAGCGGCGGAACACTGCGGATCGCGGGCAACAGCGTTGTCGAGATCACGAGTGCAACCGAGATTCGCCTCGAACGCGGCATGATCTATGTGGATAAGCCGCCGGCGCTGGGTGGCTCGGGCCGCCTGCGCGTACTGACTCAGGCCGGCCTGCTCGAACACCTCGGGACGGCATTCGAAGTGCTGAGCGAGGGGCAAAAGGTTCGAGTCCGGGTCCGCGAAGGCCGGATTCGCATGCACACCGGATCGAGCGACGTCGTGGCAGACGCCGGCACCGAGCTTCTCGCCACCCCGGACCGAGAGGTATCGCAGCACCCGATCCCGACCTACGGCGGTGACTGGCTGTGGGTTGCCGCCCTCACACCGGATTACGACATCGAAGGACAGGCGCTCCTCGGCTACCTGCAATGGGTGACTCGCGAGCTCGGACAGCGGCTCGAATTTGCCGATGCACACGCTCGAGAGGTTGCGGAACGGACGATTCTGCACGGCACGGTACGTGGACGGGCGCCACTCGATTCACTGGCAAACGTGCTTGCGACCACCACGCTCGCATATGAACTACGCGGCGATACAATCTGGATACAATCGCCGCCATGAACCTGGGCACTTCTACCTGACGATCTGATCCGTGGCCACAGAGCGCCGGCGCACCCGCTGGATCAGGGCCGGGCTGCTCGCGATCTGCGCCAGCAAGACGGCGGTTGCCGCGCCAACAAGTGTCACCGATTTGCTGCGCTCCCTGAGTGCGACGGGCATCGAAGTCCTTTATAGCTCCGATCTCGTGCCGCCGGATCTTGAAGCACCCGCGGCACCGCGGGAATCGGACCTGATGTCGCGGGCGGTTGCGGCCCTCGCCGCACACCACCTGCTGCTGCGAAGTGAGGGACAGCGCCGCTATATCGTGACGCGGGCGCCCCCCTCGCACACCGAACCCCCACGGCGGCTGCCGCCATTGCAGGGCACTGCGCTCGCTCCAAACGCTCCACGGCTCGATGAAGTGTCGGTGTTTGCGAGCCGTTATGCATTTGTCGACAGCACCATCGGCGAATCCACCTCCTTTGCACGCCGCGGTCTCGAGCAGGCGCCCGGCGCGCAAGAGGACGCGCTGCGGGCGATGCGCTCCGCGCCGGGGGTCACAACTAATCTCTCCTCGCGACCGTACGTGCGCGGCGCGCTCCTCGACGACGTACTCGTGCGGTTCGACGGCATCCCTCTGACCGATCCGTTTCACTTCAAGAATTTTCAAAATCTGATCAGCGCATTCGATCCCGCGGCCGTGGAGCGGATCGATGTGTATACCGGCGGATTCCCCGTCAGATACGGCACCCGGTCCGCCGGGGTCATCGATGTCGCGCCACGGTCGGTGGAGTCGGGCTACGAACACCGCGTCGGCGCCAGCCTCTTGAGCTACGACTTGTCGACCGTAGGCCGCGGTGAAGATTGGCCGGTCGAGTGGCTGGCCACAGCGCGCCACAGCACGCATAACCTCGCCTTGAAGCCGGTAAACGGCGATTTCGGCGAACCGGCCTATGCCGATGCACTCGGCCGTGTTCGCTGGCGGCCGAGCCCGACTTCGGCCTGGACATTGGGCTGGCTGATGCTCGACGATCGGGTGCAGCTCTCTCCGGATTCCAACACCGAACAGGCCAATGTGCATGACCGTGACCTGTACGCGTGGGCCGCCGCTGATTGGACTCCGACCGGCGCCCTGCATTCGCGGACGACCGTATCGATGACCAGTATCGAGCGCATTCGCTTCGGCTCACTCGCCCTGGCCGGTGTCGCCAACGGCTCGCTGGACGAGCGCCGTGACTTCTCGACCGTGGACCTGCGCACGGACTGGGCCTACATGCCCTCCGCGACGCTGTTATGGGATTTCGGCGCCGCCGCAACGGTGGAAAGTGCCGACCTCATGTTCGCCCGGAGCGAGCATCTCAATGCCGCCATCGCCGCAAGCTTTGGGATACCGATCGACAACTCGCTGACATCGCACCAGACGCCGCGATCCTCGACATTGGCTCTGTTCGGATCCGGGCGACGGCGCTGGCAGGATTTCGAGTTGGAAATCGGCGCCCGGCTGGATCGCCAGGACTATCAACACTTCGGCGCCCGGGCCCAGGTCAGCCCCAGAGTCAACCTGCGCTTCGACCCGGCACCCGTGTGGCACCTGTACGGGTCGTGGGGATATTTCACACAGGCGCAGCGTGTCGGGGAGTGGCGTTCGGAGGAGAACCAGTCGTCCCCCGACCCGGCGACCCGTGCCGTGGACCTCATCGCCGGCGTGGCGCACGAAAGCTCACCCGCGACTCAATGGCGCCTGGAGGCTTATCGAAAGCGTTGGTCAAGGGTCAACGCCTACTTCGACAACCTGCTGGACAAACTGTCGCTCGTACCCGAGCTCTCTCCGGATAGGGTGCGGCTGGCGCCCAGCGGCGCAGAAACCGCGGGCGTCGAGCTGAGCGCCCATCGATCCTTCGGCAATGACATCCAGCTCTCCGGTGCTTACGCTCTGTCGCACACCACGGACGACCTTTACGGACGTGACGTGCTGCGCAGCTGGGACCAGACTCATGCCATCAATATGAGTTTGGCCTGGCGCCATGGAGTTACCTCGGCCTCGCTGTTGCTCGGCTGGCATACGGGGTGGCCGCGCACGCCGGTGTCCGTCAATAGCGTGACTCCGACGTTTCCTGCGGATCTTACGATCGGCGCGCGCAACTCCGCCCGCTGGGGAAATTACTTTACGGCCGATCTGCGCCTGGCGCGCACCGTGCCATTTTCCTATGGCGCTCTGGATCTGTGGATGGATGCGACCAACATTACCCGGCGGGCAAACCACTGCTGTATAGCCTTTGTTCCGTCCGATCAGACAGGCAGTCCGCTGACGCCCGGCCCCACAAACTGGTTCTCGCGCGCCGTCGACGTCGGCTTCACCTGGCGTTTCGGGGCGACTCGATAGCATGCCCCGCCTCGAGCCCGTCGAATGGGCCATTTTTTGAACAATTCACCCTGGAACTGGCAATGCTGGCGATTCTGAATTACCACAACGTCGCTCCGGTACCCCCGGGCATGCTGTTGCCGAAGCTCTATGTCTCGCAGGAACAGTTTGCGCGGCAGCTCTGGTGGCTGCGGCGCGTGGGGCTGCTCGGAGTATCCCTCTCAGAGGGCGTCCGCCGGCTCAATGAGGGCACTGCCGCTGGATGCGTTGCGGTGACCTTCGACGACGGCTATGCGGACAACGTCGTGAATGCCGCACCGATTCTGCGGGAGTACGGATACGGTGCGACCTGTTTCGTGGTGAGTGAGCTGATCGGCTCCTATAACGCCTGGGATGCCGAGCGGCTGGGCGGCCGCAAGCCGCTGATGACCCCCGCTCAACTCAAAACCTGGGTGGATGCGGGATTCGAGGTAGGCTCCCATACCTGTTCCCATCCCGACATGACCAAGCTGTCGCGGGAGGCGGCGCTCGCCGAGCTCGTAGACAGCCGTAGGGCGCTTCGCGACCTGACGGGACTGTCCATAGCGACTTTCTGCTACCCCTACGGTTTCCACAATGCCGAGCTGGCCGCGTGCGTCGGGCAGGCGGGCTACCAGATTGCCGTCACGACGGAGCGTGGCCGTGCGCATCGTAATGACGACCCCCTGCTGTTGCCGCGCATCTCCGTGAACGGCAGCAAAGGTCTCCTCAAATTTCTCCTCCGGGCCGCGACACCATACTGCGACGTAGGCCGCCGCCTGAAGCGACCTCCGGCCCCTCGACGCCCGCCGGCTCATCAGCCGTGATCCCGCTTGCGCCGAAGTCATCCAGATAGCAACAATTCGCTCAGCGAGCAGCCCTCTCCGGAGTCACAGTGCCTATCAAAACCCTCTCCGATACCGCCCGTTGGATGGCCTACGCCCGAGCGATGGAAACGGAGCGTCCCGACGCCCTCTTCCAGGATGCGTTTGCGCGACGACTGGCGGGAGCGGAAGGTGAAGCCATTGCGCGCGAGATTGGCGCCGCGGAAATGACCGCGCGGGGCATTGCGGTTCGTACCTCGGTGCTGGACGAATTGATCCTGCAAACAGTGAGTGGACACGACGTCGATCTCATCTTGAACATTGCCGCCGGATTGGACACGCGCCCCTGGCGTTTGGCACTGCCGTCCACCGTGAGGTGGGTGGACGTGGATCTGCCGGAAGTACTCGAATACAAAGCCGGTGTCATCGGCTCCGAGCGGACTGCCTGCCAATACGAGTCCCTGCAGGGCGATATCGTCGACCCGAAGTCACGTGCGCAAGTGCTCGCCCACTGTGCAGGAGCACGGCGTGTATTGGTAATCACGGAGGGGCTGCTGGTTTATCTGACGCCGGCGCAGGTTTCGGCCCTCGCGCGCGATTTGCACGGACAATCCTCGTTCATGTGGTGGCTCACCGACCTGACCGGCCCGCGGGCCTTGGAGATGCTGCGGCGGGTGTGGGGTCCGAGGCTGCGCGGCGCCGAATTTCGCTTCGGCCCGGCCGACAGCGTTGATTTCTTCAGCCGCCTGGGTTGGCGCGAGCTGTCGTTCCGCTCCTCGCAGGAAGAGGCGCGACGCTTGCGTCGCGCCACGCCGACGCCACTGTTGAGCCGCATCATGCTGATGCTCTCCTCGGCCAGTTTCAGGGAGGAATTCCGCCGCCTCTCAGGCGTTGCTCTATTGGCGCGTGACACGGCTGTCGCGTCAGATGACACGTGAGACTTGAACGTGGAACGGTTGCAATGAGCACGCTCACGGCGCGCGGGCGCCTGGGCTTCGATATTGCTGACATCCCGCTCCTTGCCTGCTTTTCCGGTCTTTCACCATGCAAAGCTTTCAGCTCAAGGATCTTCTCCAGGCAGTCGGACCCACCGCAAGCTTGATTTTCGCGGCATGGATCTTTCTGAATTTTCTGCAGTCGCGCTACACAGCCGCATACGACCGCTATCGGGCCCTCATCGCCGAGTATCGCGTCCACCGGGAGCAGGACCGGCGCCGCCAGAGCTTGCGTGATCAGATTCTCGAGTACAAACGGCGCTGCGAGCAGATGCGCAAGGCCACGCACCTCGGGGTGCTCGCCGCGATCGTGCTGATCAGCGCACTGATTTTTGCAGCGCTCGATACCATTTACGACCAGCTTTCGCTCCTGAAGTATCTCAGCGCTACCTGCGCCGTGGGTGGGCTGCTGCTGGTCATCTGGGCGGCAACCTATGTCATCGTCGAGAACTCCAGACTGCAGCTCATCATCGACAGCGATCTGTCGGATGTCCCCGACCTGCAGGAGGGGGCAATAGATCCTCGGCGCGTGGGCGCACAGAGCAACATCGGTGCACAAAGTAAGGCGGGCCGGACCGATTGACGGCTCCCGAACCGCTCACCCGACGGGCTGACGCTCACCTGGCAGCAATGTTCGCCTGGCGACGTTCGCCCGAGGCGATGTTGGCTTCAGCCTGCGACTCCTGGTCTAGCCGGTCGGCTCTGCGGTCGCCGAATTAGGCGGGAAATTCTTCAGTACCGCGGCAACGGCGCGCCGGATAGGCTCCTCGGACTGCTCGATGTCCTTGCGAGTGAGCTCCTTCTTCGCCCATCCATGCCACACGGGACGATGGGTGCGCACGTCGAATATATCGATCGACAAAGTACCCTCGCGATACTGGCGTACATCGACATTGTCGCCCCAGTAGGGGCCGCCCCACCAAGCACCGCCCCACGGCCCCGCATACGGCGCCGGATATGAACTGATGTCAGTCCGCTCCCGTGAGCCGATCGTGAAGTCGACGGCAAAATCCGCTGCTGCAGGGTCGGCCGCAGGGACATAACCCTTGCGTGTAAGCTCGGCCTTGATGGCGTCCTGGGCGCGTGACGCCACTAGCGGGTTCTGCGTGTCCTGATGCTGTCGCTGCATCAACACAAACGTATGATAGCCCGCAAAATTTGCGCTCTTGTCGTAATCGCTACCTACTTGCAGGGTCGCACAGGCAGCTACCGCAAGCGCCAGGACCGCCACGCCTGACCAGCGGCGGTGGACCCGGAGGGCACTACTGATCGTCATAGCCATACTCCATACCAACTGCCTACCGACGCCCCAACACACGGCGACAGCATCAGGCAGTGAGTTGATTGCGGCGCGATCTCATCGGCATGCCCTGTTGGAGGCCACCATCGTGCTCGCGAATGGCGAAGCTGCTGGCATTTGCGGGTGAGTTCGCGCACTTGGGGGATCGTGTTGCAGCCAGCAATACCCGTGCCGACATTGCCCGCACTCCCGCTGCCGAGTTAGGTCGAGGACCTGGCCGTGGACGAGCGCAAGCTGCAGCACATTGCCGTCGGCACGCGGCGCCTGAAGTCGCGCTTGCGGTGAAGGGGGGCACCCGTCAACGGTGGGTTGCGGCGCCTCTTGGGCAGGCGTGGCCGCTATCGCCGAGGCGGAGTTTTCGCATCAGGGTCGGCCCATGAAACAGCGCCAGTGAGGTCCTGCCCGGCGGCCAGCTCGGCTTCGCTACGGAGGCGCTTTCGACAGCCGCGCTACTTTCTGAAATCATGGACTTACAGCCAAGCCGCGCGCCCGGACTTCCCGATCCGTATCAGGCACTTACTGGCGCATGGGAATGGGCCCGAGCGTCTCGCCCAAGCGCGGGAATCGAGCTCAGGGCCAGCCAACGCCTTTGCAGCCCGGACATTCGCGGTGCAGTGGCGGGGTCGAGCGACGGCGGTCGAGCCCGGTGAGGGCCGTTGCGATTCACCATGTTCGGAAGGGGAGGGTTCTTGCGTCATGTCGTCATTGCGGTCCTGGGACTGCTTGGTACTTCGGCCGCGTCGGGTGGCGAGATACGCGATCTTGCGGCGGCGGCCCGCTCGATATTGGGCGCTTCCCAGGGCGTATACGTTGAAGCGGCGGACGGCACCGTACTGCTGGCACAAAACGCCGCGAGACCGGTGCATCCGGCGTCGGTTTCAAAGGTGCCAACTACGCTCGCGTTGTTGCGAAAGTTCGGCCCCGAGCACCGTTTCGTCACCACCTTTGCAGCGAGTGGCCGGATTCTCGAGGGTACGCTCTACGGCGATCTGTTGGTCGAGAGCGACGGCGACCCCTCATTGGTCGACGAGAATGCATTGCTCGTGGCCGAGCGGCTCAAACAGTTGGGCATCAAGCGTGTCGCGGGTAATCTGCGCACGCACGGCCCGTTGACGTTCGACTGGCAAAGCGGCGACGGCGTACCCCTGCGCCAAGCGCTGTCGGGCGCAACGCCACCCGCGGCGTGGGCGGCGGTGCGTGCCCTGGAGGCATCGAATCCAAATGGAGCGGCCCCGAGCTCGATAGCGCTGCCGGGAATTCAGTTTGCGCCCACTGCGTGGCCTGCTGCCGCCAGCGCAGGGCCCGGCATCCCCGGGTTGCTTGACGATCAACCATTGCTCGTTCACCGCTCGCAGCCGCTGCTGTCGCTGGTCAAATCGTTAAACGATTATTCCAACAACATCTTCAAGCCCTTCGCGGACGCTGCGGGCGGCGCGGCCTCCGTCGAAATGCTGGCACGCAGCGTGGTACCGCAAGCCATGCGCTCCGAGATCGTCCTCGGGGATGGAGCGGGCACCGACCCCCGCAATCGGTTGAGTCCGCGCGCGGCAGTCAAACTGCTACGAGCCCTCGAACAGGAGCTGACCGCCACGGGGCACGCACTGTTCGACATCCTGCCCGTCGCGGGAGTCGACGAAGGCACCTTACGAGATCGATTGAGCGCGCCTGAAGAAGCCGGCCGTGTGTTGGGTAAGACGGGCACCTATGGCAGCTACGGCGCCAGCGCCCTGATCGGGGCCATTTCCACAACAGACCGGGGCACCGTGTACTTCGCAATTCTCAATCATGGTATCCCGGTACCCCAAGCCAGGCTCAGCCAGGATCGGTTCGTCCGCGCGCTGCTCATGCATCTGCACAGCGTGCCGTGGAATTATCAGCGCGATGCGCGCCCGGCTGTAGCGCGAGCCGAAATACTGATCGTGCCGCGGTGAAAGGCCGCGATTGCCGCCATCTGCTGCCGTGCAAGGCGCGGCCTGTGTTGACACTCTTTCGCGATGCTCTTATAGTGCCATTTGGTTATATAACCCAATGGTATATCTATATGGCCACGGCGTTCGAGATTACACGCGTCTATAAAGCGCCGCGCGAGCGCGTCTGGCAGGCTTGGAGCGCGGCAGACCAACTCAAACACTGGTGGGGACCGAAGGGCTGCTCCATCGAGATTGACCGTTTCGAGTTCCGGCCGGGCGGCTTCCTTCACTACGCGATGAAATTCGCGGACGCGCCTGCGATGTGGGGAAGATTCAACTATCGTGAGATAGCCGCGTCCGAACGGATCGTCTGGCTCAATTCGTTCTCGAATGAAAACTGCGGCATCACGCGAGCTCCCTTCAGCGAGCTGTGCCCTTTGGAAATCGAGAACTCCGTGACGTTCACCGGACGCGCTGGCACAACAACAGTCGCGTTGCACGCGGCGCCCTTCGGCGAGTCCGCGCAGGAACGCCAGTACTTCGAGGAGCTGCATTCGTCGCTCGAACAAGGTTACGGCGGCACCTTTGATCAGCTTGCCGGCTATCTGGCGCAGGCGTGAGATTTACGACGCGCCCTCGGTAATCCCGCCCGAACGGGAGGCGGCCGGAGCTATGCTATGATTCCTTCCGCCGCCGCGCTCGCTCTAGATGGATGTCTATAGACCCGGTACTTTGGAGCGTACTCCGCCTGCTCCTGCGTAGGCCGGACCTGCCGGGGAAACAACCAGGGGTGGACATTAATGGCTCGGATCCTGCTGGTCGAGGATGACCCTGCGCTGTCGCGGGGGATTGTCGCGCTTCTAAAATCCGCGGGCCACGCGGCTCACACTGCGAAAGACGGCGAGACAGCACTCCTGCTGGCCGACGCAGAGCCGTGCAGTCTGGTCATACTGGACATCGGCCTGCCCGACATGTCGGGATTTGAGGTGCTCAAGAAGCTGCGCGCCCGGGGCAGCAAGACTCCCATTCTCATATTGAGCGCCCGGGACCAGGTTACCGATCGGGTCAAGGGCCTCGATCTCGGCGCCGACGATTACCTGTTGAAGCCCTTCAACGCGAGCGAATTGGGCGCGCGTGTCCGGGCGCTCTTGCGCCGTGACCCTGGCGAACCCAGTCCGGTTCTCGTCATCGGCAATCTGACCATCGACCGCTCCCGCGCCAAGGCAGACGTCTGCGGACGGCCCCTGCAGCTGCGGCGACGCGAATGGGCGGTGCTCGATCGATTGACGGCCAAAGTGGGCAACGTCGTCTCCAAAGAACGGCTGATCGCCGAAGTTTTCAATTATGGCGATGCAGTGGCACACAACACGGTCGAAGTGTATGTCGCCCGCCTGCGCAGGAAGCTCGAGCCCGACGGGCCTGCGATCAAAACGATGAAAGGGCTTGGCTACATGCTCAAGGCGGGCTGATGTTTTCTTCGCCAGGGTTCTATCGGGCCTGTCAGGCTCTCCTGTGTGGCGAGCTACCCGCTCTCGCGGGCATCACCCCTGGCATCCGGGTGCCTATGCGCAATTCCAGCCTGAGTGGACGGAATGTTCAAAGCGTCGATAACGAAGTTCCTGATCGCCTCCCTGGCCATTGTAATGACCGGCCTGTTCGTGGCAGCGCTGATACTGGCCATTCAGGCCTGGAGCCACTACGCGCTGGCCGGTCGCATCGTCCGCCTGACCAGCGCCGATGAGACCCTTTTCAATGCCCTGGTAACGGTTCGCGCGCAGATTCCGAAGATCAGCACAGCGCTGATTGCACAGGATGACCCGCGGCCCATCATCGGCGCCACGCATCACGATGCCGCCAGGACGGTGACAACCGCGCTGGAGGCCCTGCAGGCCGCGGACTTCGCCGATCATCTCCAATACGCCACCGCCGTCCAAACGGCGTGGCAGAAAATGGAAGCGCTGCAATTCACTGTCGATACGCTGGCAGGCCGCCCGCGAGCCGAGCGCAATCTGCATGCGATCGATGACTGGCGCGAGGCCGTCGACGTATTGGTCGACTGGCTCAATACCGGCTCGGCTGTGATCGGCAACACAGTGAGGATCGGCGACCCGATGATTGCCGAGATGGTACAGATTCGTCGCACCGCCTGGACCATCCGTGATCGCTATGGGCGGCAATGCTCGCTCTTGCGTCCGAACGCGGGCAGCAGCTTGCCCATGGATGCCAGGCAGCTCGAGATCTGGCATGGGAATCGCGCCGTCTACACTGCCGCATGGGACACGCTCGATGAGTTTCTGCTCCGGCCGGGCGTATCGATCGCCGTGCGGGAGCGCATTGACATGGCGCGCAAGGAAACCAAACAAGCGCAGAGCGAGGTCGATGCCATTCTGGAACGCTTCGACGGCTCGGGAAAACCGGCTGTCGCGAGCGGCGAATGGACCGCCCTCTGCGATCGCCCGTTCGAATCAATACTCGCCATCGCCCAAGAGGCTCAGGTGGAGGCCAACCGGCACGCGGCGGCCATTCGCGCCGCCTCGTTTCGGATGCTGCTCATTGCCGGCGTGGACCTGACCTCCGTCATCGCGTTTGCCGCCTTTGCAGTTTTCAATGTGCAGCGCCGATTGGCCCGTCCGATGAAAATCCTGACTGGAGCCGTCGCCCGCCTGAGCCGCCGTGAATTCGACGATGCGGTCCCCACTACCGACAGCCCCGACGAGCTCGGCAGGATGGCGCAGGCGCTCGAGATCCTGCGTGTCAGCGCGCTCGAAGCCGAGCGTCTGCAGCAAGCGATGAGCCGCTTTACAGCGGATGCTTCGCATCAGATGCGAACGCCGCTGACGATCCTTCATACTCATATCTCGGTGCTGGGCGAGCTCATTCCGGCGAACGACCCCGCCTATTCCTCGTTCAAGGACATCCAGGAAGCCGCCGATCGGCTGCAGCGTCTGCTCATTCAGCTGCTGAAACTGGCGCGGGCCGACGGCCAATCATTCGACCAGGAGCCAGAAACGATCGACCTGCGCGAGGTCATTCAGGAAACCGCGGCGAAGCATGCGGCGCAAGCGCTCGAGGCTTCGATCGAACTGCGCTTCGAAGCGCAGCCGCGGCCCTTCCCGACCCAAACCAATCCCATCGTGATCAACGAGATTTTCTCCAATCTCATCGATAACGCGATCCGCTACAACAATGCCGGCGGAAGCGTCGTGATCGGGCTCTCCGAGGACAATGGCAGGCACGTCGTCGATGTGGAAGACGACGGCCCCGGAATCCCGGTGGCCGAGCACGAGAAGGTGTTCACGCGATTTTACCGGCTCAGCCGCGATCAGAGCCGAGCGGGCAGCGGATTGGGATTGGCCATCGTCCAGTCCCTCGCCGCGAGCTTGAATGCCGAGATCAGAATGAGCTCTGGCGCAAACAACCGCGGTCTGCGTGTCCGGGTCTGCCTGAGCTGATAGGGCCATCGCGCATTTGACGGAATCTGCGCTTGCGCAGCAGTGCCCCTTTTTGGGTCATTCGACGCCAGAGTTTTCCTTCCCCTGACAGGTTCTTGAAAGCTGCGGACCCGCATGATGCGGCACCTGATGCCGCAACAGGCAGTAGCTGGCGTGGCGAGCCACGCCATGCTGATGGGAAGCCACACGCGCATCCCGTCCACACGCGCATGGCGCACCCGAAGCGGCAGCGCCGTCCTGCCACGCCGCGCCGTTTTGTCGGAAGGCCGACTGCGGTGATCGGTCCAATTATTAGAATAACTGGGAGAGAGAAACTCATGTCGCGCAAATCCAAGATGAAACGGGCCCGTGGCCGCACAGCCTGGGTGGGCTTGCCGCTGGTGACCTCCGCGTCGGTCGCGTTCGCGCAGCAGACGCCGCCGGTCACCGCGTTGGAAGAGATCACCGTCACCGCGACCCGGCGCGCGGAGACGCTGCAGTCGGTGCCGCTCGCGGTCCAAGCCATCACGAACGAGCGGATGGAGGAGCTCCACATCCAGAACGTCAACGACTACGCGAAGTTTTTGCCGAGTGTGTCCTTTCAGACCGCGGGTCCCGGCTATGCGCGCGTGTTGATTCGGGGCATCTCGGCCGACCACGACCCCAATCACTCGGGACCGCAGCCGACGGTGGGCACCTACCTCGATGATCAGCCGATCACGACGATCCAAGGCGCCCTTGATCTGCACCTGTACGACATCACTCGAATCGAGGCGCTCGCTGGACCTCAAGGCACGCTGTACGGCGCGAGCTCGGAGTCCGGCACCGTGCGCATCATCACGAACAAGCCGAACCCTGCCGGTTTCGAGGCTGCCTATGACGTTCAAGGCAGCTTCATGGCCCATGGCGGGCCCGGAGGCACGGTCGAGGGGTTCGTGAACATACCATTGTCCGACCGGGCCGCGGTTCGGCTGGTCGGCTGGGACGAGCACACCTCCGGGTTCATCGACAATGTGCCGGCGACGCGCACGTATGCGGTCGGCGGGACAATCAACAACTCGAGCTTCGCCAAGAAGCATTACAACGACGTCGATGTCTACGGCGGGCGCGCCGCACTGAAGGTGGATATCAACGATAGCTGGACGGTGACCCCGGTTCTGATGGCCCAGGAAACGAAGTCGACCGGCGTCTTCGGCTACGATCCGGCCGTCGGCGACCTGCAGGTGAAGCGCTTCCATCCGGATAGCACCGACGATCATTTCGTCGATGCCGCGCTCACCATCGAGGGCAAGGTTGCCGATTTCGACATCACCTACACGGGCGCGTTTCTGAAGCGTCAGAACAATACGCAGTCCGATTACTCCGACTACACCCTCGCCTACCAGAGCTTTGCGAGCTACGCGCAGCTATGGGTCGGCCCGAACAACGCGCAGATCGACCCCTCGCAGGAGATCCTCGGCAAGGACAGATTCCAAAAGGTGAGCCAGGAGCTGCGGATCGCCACGCCGAAGCAGTACCCCTTACGCGCGGTCGCCGGAGTGTTCTACCAGCGCCAGCAGCACCAGATCGAGCGCAGCTATGTGATTGCGGGGCTCGATCCTCTGTACTCCATCAAGGGCTGGACGGACACCTGGTGGCTCACGGAGCAGATGCGAGTCGATCGGGACTACGCGGCGTTCGCCGAGCTGAGTTACGACATTCTGCCGAACTTGACAGTGACCGGTGGCTTCCGCCAGTTCAAATACGACAACACACTTGCCGGGTTCACCGGCCTGGCCGCCGGCAATCCGATAGCCGGCCTCGTCGGGGAGAATGGCTGCATCAGCCCGGGCGGCATTTACGGCGGCCCGTGCCTTTCGTTCGACAAGGCGTCGAAGGACACCGGCAACACGCATAAGCTCAACGTCACCTACAGGCTCGATGACTCGAAACTGGTGTACGCAACCTGGTCGACCGGGTTCCGGCCCGGTGGCATCAATCGTGCCGGCAGCCTCCCCCCTTACCAGGCGGACTTTCTCACGAATGTCGAGCTGGGATGGAAGATGACGTTCGCAAACACGTTTCGCGTGAACGCCGCGATTTTTCACGAGGATTGGAAGGACTTCCAGTTCGGCTTCCGCGGCGCCAACAACCTGACGCGCATTGCCAATGCAGGAGCCGCCGAAGTCTGGGGCTTCGAATCCGACCTCAGCTGGTCCGCGACGCCACGACTTCTGCTCACCAGCGGGCTGACGCTGATGGACCCGAAGTTGAAGGAGAACTATTGCGGACGGCTGAATCCGGACGGCAGTCCGATGACGAGCAACCCCTGCGTGAATCCCAATGGATCCACATTTGCCCCACTGGCGCCGCAGGGACAGCAGCTCCCCAGCACCTCCAAGGTCAAGGCAAATGTTACCGCGCGATACACGTTTCCGCTGGGCACGGCGGAAGGGCACGTGCTGGCCGCCGCGCTCTATCAGTCCTCGCAATGGGACGACTTGCGCACGACACAGCGAACCCAGCTCGGCCAGCAGCCGGCCTACGCGACGGTGGATCTCACGTCGGGCGCCGAGAAGGGTAACTTCACGGTGGACCTGTTCGTCACGAACCTGTTTGACAAGCGAGGCGAGATATTCCGATATTCGCAATGCAGCAGCTGCGGACCTATCGCGACCTACATCGTGCCGACACAGCCGCGCGTAGTGGGAGTAAGGTTCGGACAGAAGTTCTGAGGCAGGCGCGACGACGAGGAGCCGGGATAGCTATATGCGAATGTTCAAGGTCGGTTTGGGAGTTGGGATAGGGCTTCTCAGCATCGCCGTCGCGAGCGCGGGGGCTGCGGAGGACGGGCGCCGGATATCGGGGGCGATCACTCGCGCCGTCGATTCAGAGGCGGACGCCTCCGTGGACCTTCTGGGACGGATCGTCGGAATCAATTCAGGCACCTTCAATCTGACCGGTGTCCATGAGGTCGGTAAGGTGCTGGAGGCGCAGTTCAGTGCCCTGGGTTTCCGCACGCACTGGGTTTCGATGGATGCCGTCGGCCGCGCGCCGCATCTCGTGGCCGAACACGAGGGGCGGCGGGGAAAGCGCGTCCTGCTGATAGGCCACATGGACACTGTGTTTGAGCCTTCCAGTCAGTTCCTCCAATTCATCCGGCACGGCGACAGCGCGGCCGGGCCTGGCGTCGTGGACGACAAAGGGGGCCTGATCGTCATGCTCTCGGCTCTGAAGGCACTCAAGGCGGCTGGTGCCCTCGAGGGAGCCCGGCTCACCGTATTCATTACCGCCGACGAGGAGCATCCGGGCTCGCCCGTGGGAACCGCCAGGGCGGCGTTCATCGAGGCCGGCAAGCACGCCGATGCGACGCTGTGCTTCGAAGCAGGGATGCGGGTCGACGGCCAGGACTTCGTGTCGACGGCAAGGCGCGGCGCGACCAGCTGGACGGTGTCGGTTCACGCGCATTCCGGCCACTCGGGTGCGATCTTCACGAAGGAGATCGGCGACGGCTCGATTTTTGAGATGAGCCGGATTCTCAATCGGTTCCACGACGAGCTGCGCGAGCCCGATTTGACGATTAGCGCTGGGCTCGCCCTCGGCGGTGTAAGCGTTCACGTCGAGCCCGCGGGCGGCGCCTCGGCGGACGGCAAGGACAACATTGTGCCGTCCGAGGCGCAGGCTGTCGGAGATATCCGCGGGCTCCGGCCCGAGCAGGTGACTCGCATCGAGCAGCGGATGCAGGCCATCGTCGCCTCGAGCCTTCCCGGCACACACTCCGAGATCGCGTTCGAGGAGGATGGATACCCGCCCATGGCCCCGACGGCCGGCAATGCGGCTCTGCTGGAGCGCTACAGCGAGGCCAGCCAGGAGCTCGGTTTCGGTCGGGTGCAGGCACTCGACCCGATGCGCCGTGGCGCCGGCGACTCGTCGTTCGTTGCGCCCTACGTCGACACGATCTCGGGGTTGGGTGCCGAAGGGGACGGCCTGCACACCACCGGCGAGACGATTGATCTCAAAGCCCTGCCAATGCAAGCCAAGCGGGCGGCCCTGCTGATTTACCATCTGACCCGGGGCACCTAGCGACAAGGACAAGCACGTGTCTGGAGACAGTTCGCCGTCGGGCAGTGCTTCGGACGCTGTCGGCACGCTCGACGTCGCGCTGGCTCACGCGGCTCGGCTCCTCGAAAAGGATCTTGGGCTTGCTGCCGAGCAGGCACGTGAAGTATTGAGAGCGGCCCCCGGCCACCCGCAGGCCCGGCTCATTCTCGGCACAGCGTACCGGCTGTCTGGGCAAACTGGCGCAGCGCTCGAGGTGCTCGAGCCGCTGGCTCGCGAGCAGCTCCGCTCCGCGGCCGTGTCTCTCGAACTCGGAATTGCTCTCGGCGAAGCTGGTCGCGGCGTACACGCAGTCGCCGCGCTCAGGCACGCGGTGCGGCTCAAGCCAGATCTGCCCGACGGCTGGCGCTTGCTGGCCGACCATCTCGATCTGTTGGGGGATGCGAAAGGTGCAGAACACGCGCGCGCGCTCTACCTCAAGGCGGCGACAAGGGATCCCCGACTTCTGCAGCCCGCTGTGGCTTTGGTCGAGAACAAACTCGCAGAGGCGGAAGCGCTACTGCGCGCTCATCTCAAACAGTACCCTACCGACATAGCGGCCCTGCGAATGCTAGCCGAGGTGGCGGCCCGGCTGCGCCGCTATCCCGACGCAGAATTACTACTGGCCCGGTGCCTCGAGCTGGCGCCAAACTTCGCGCCCGCGCGCTTCAACTACGCAGTAGTCCTCTTTCGCCAGGCCAAGGCCGCCGAGACGCTGGCGCAGATGCAGCGCCTCGTCGCATCGGACCCCCAAAATCCGAGCTATCGGAATCTGAAGGCGGCCGTGCTCGCGACCCTGGGCGACTATTCGGAGTCGCTCGAGATCTACGAGGCCGTGCTCAAGGAATACCCGGAGCAGGCCAAGATCTGGATGAGCTACGGCCACGCGCTGAAGACCGCTCGCCGACAGAGCGACGCCATCGCGGCTTATCGCCAAGCGCTCCTCATTCAACCGACACTCGGCGAGGTCTACTGGAGCCTTGCGAACCTCAAGACGTTCCGATTCACGGAGGCCGACGTTACGACGATGCACGCAGCGCTCGGGCGCGATGACCTGGTGGCGGACGACCGCCTCCACTTCGAGTTCGCCCTCGGCAAAGCACTCGAGGACGCGGAAATCTTCGAGGAGTCTTTCGCCCACTACGCTGCCGGCAACGCGATCCGGCGCGAGCACCATCCGTACAACGCGAACGACAACACTGCATATGTGCGTCGATCGAAGGCGCTCTATACGGCGGATTTTTTCGCGAAGCGCACCGGCGCGGGGGCACCGGCGCGGGACCCGATCTTCATTCTGGGACTCCCGCGCGCCGGATCCACGTTGCTCGAGCAGATCCTCGCGAGCCACTCGCTGGTCGAGGGCACCATGGAGCTGCCGGACATTCCAGCGATCGCCCGCGAGCTCGCAGGTCGGACCGCGAAAGATGCGGAGCTGCGCTATCCAGAGGCAATCTCCGATCTGACCCACGCGGAGCTGCGCGCGCTTGGCGAACGGTACCTCACCGACACACGCATCCAACGCAAGGCCGCGGCGCCGTTCTTTATCGACAAGATGCCGAACAACTGCCTGCACGTCGGACTCATTCACCTGATCCTGCCGAACGCAAAGATCATCGACGCGCGTCGGCACCCCCTCGGCTGCTGTTTCTCAGGCTTCAAACAGCACTTCGCACGCGGCCAGAACTTCTCGTACGGGCTCGAAGACATCGGCCGGTACTACCGCGATTACGTCGAACTCATGGCGCACTTCGACGCCGTCCTGCCGGGACGGGTACACCGCGTGTTCTACGAGCATGTGATCGAGGACACAGAGCGAGAAGTCAGGCGGTTGCTCGCGTTCTGCGAACTTCCGTTCGAGGACCAGTGCCTGCGCTTCTACGAGAACAACCGCGCGGTGCGCACGGCGAGCTCGGAACAGGTTCGGCAGCCCATATTCGCTGAAGGCGTTGACCACTGGCGGCACTACGAGGCCTGGCTCGGTCCCTTGAAGGAGGCGCTGGGCCCAGTGTACGAGTGCTATCCGGAGGTCCCGCCGATGATCGTTTGACCATACGGATGCCGCACTACCTGGGCCGCGGGTAGAAATTGACCTGGATGAGGCTTCTAAACACCTGCTGACCATCGCGTGCCCCACCCCGCCAGATCAGAACCCCTCTGCCTTCAGGCGGATCCCGATAGTCGCGAAGCTCTCGCTCCCAACGCCGCCGAGCCACACGACGAAGCCACCGCCCAAGGAACCCGAGCGAGCGCTCCCGTAAGCTCCTTGCCGGCACGTGGACTAATGTGGCATCGATGGCGTCTCGGTAGGGGAGCTGTCGGCCTTTTTTTTTGGGCGCGCAGACTCGCTCTGAACCTCTCCCGCCTCCGCCGTAGTCCCCTCCCGGGTTGTTTCCCGTTCCTGCGCTAAACGCTGCTCGAGACTCGTCCGGAAGGTACGGATCGCATCGCCGAATGCCGCTGACAGCATGCTCGAGCCTCGCCCGATGTCGGCCCTCTCACCCCCGCGCTTGGCTGCGGCGGAGAGCGAATTGCGCAGCCGCTCGACAGGGCCGGAACCGGAGCCCCGCGCTTCGGCGGCCAGCGCACCGGCAATCAGCATCAGAGCCTCCGCGAGGAGCAGTTGCCCTGCGGAAGAATTGAGAAACTTCGCCACAGGCCCCTTACGCACTGCCCTTGGAATCTTCAGGCCGGCGACGCGCTTAGGAATGCTCACCTTGAATTTCTTCGCCATGACGACCTCCCGCGCTTCACGTGAGTGACTAGAACGCGCGCACGGAGGCTCATGTTCCGACGGCGCCGTTGGCGCTCGGATCGCGGCCCCGATATCGTCCACGGTGGGTGTCGAGCTCGGGTCAGGCCTTGCATCCGCCCCTGCTGAACTCATCTGACCGGCAGGCCTACGCCCGGTCACTCACCGCCCGAATGGCACTTCACCGATTCCGCCAAAGGTGCAGCTCTTTGAAGACAAGCAACACGCCGGGGCGGGCACGCTCACGTTAGGAGTGCTTCCTCTGCAGCCGGAGCGGGCGAGGCTGCTTGCGGCGGGGCTCGACCCGGGCCCGATCGAGAACACGCAGGATTACTTCATCATGCGCCTACGGGATCCGGACGATAACCTCATCGTCTTCGCCGGCGCGGAAAAGTCGTGAGCGTGACGGCCAGACGGGACGTACCGAAGCCTGTGCTCGCACCGATTGATCCTTGACGGTGCGAGCACAAGCCTGAATTAGAAGCGGTAGCCTCCCGTGAACTGGAAGGATCGTCCCTGCAGGGGACGGCCCAGCGACACGCCGGCGTTGCTTCGTGTCAAATCGGCGCGCACGTCGCCCTCGGTCAGGCCAGCGGAGTTGTTCAGATTATCCACTGAGACCCGGAAGAATTCCCCGCCGGACATTTCCAACAGAGCCCCCGCGTCCACCTTGGTGTATGCCGGCAGGATCTGCGTGTTTGTCTCGTTGCCGAAGCGCTTGCCCACGAACGTTCCCGCACCGTAGAGCGTGAACGCGCCGAAGCCCGCGTCGTACCGGTAGCTGACGTTCATTCGGCCCTGCCATTGCGGCTGGGCCTGCACCTGATTGCCGCTCGAGTCGATTCCATTGACTACATAGTCGGTGAAGCGCGCATGCAGGTAGGTTGCGCTGCCGCCGATGGAGAAGCCTTTGAACGATCCGACTGTCGCGTAAATCTCCGTGCCATACGTGTTGGCTCCGCCGTGCCGGATGAAGGTCGCGCCGTTCGCGGCGAGATCGAAATTCTCGATACCGCGAAATTTGTTGTAGAAGGCATTGCCGTAGAGGCGCAGCACGGACGTCGTGTAGTTCACGCCGCCTTCCATGGCATCGACCGTCTGGGTTCCCACCAGTCCGCTCTGGACCGTGTCGAACTGCGGGAAAATGTTGCCCCGGCTGTAGCGCGCCCACAGCCCGAGCTGGGATGTGAGCTCGTAGTCGGCGCCGGCGCTCGCCGCCACCTTGTGCGAGTTGGCGCGCTGGTCGGTGTAGGTATTGAGGAAGATGGCAGTTCCATCTGCTGCGGTCGCAGTGTTCCGGAAGGACCCTTCGATATGGTGGTACTGCAGGCGGGCGCCGGCATCCAGGCGGAGCTTGGAGGTCGCCTGCCACTCATCGGACACGAAGCCGGCATCGTCGGTGCCCTGATAATCCTCGCCGCGCAGGGTCGTACTGCCGTTGATGAAGTTGTCCGCCCCGGTGACTTTCGTTCCATCGGCGAGCGTGAGACTCAGGATCGGCCCGTTGGTCTTCGCCTGCAGCAGCAGGTTGTTTCCCAGATTCCAGTAATCGCGGGATGAGAAGGCGGCGAAGTAATAGCCCGCCGTCAGTTTATTGACACCGCTGTGCCAGGTGACACTCAGATCGTTGTTGATGTTCTTGACCTGCTTGTCGGCGATCCACGCGCCGACCTGCATCACCGGCGTCGTCGAGGGAAGCACCTCGCCGGTCGCGACATTGGTGAGCGATCCAAACGCGCCGCCTTGCGCGCTGGCCTCAGCCGCCGCCGAGACCGGTGCGTTCGGGAAGAGCGCGTTGGTGTTGACGCTGCCGCCAAGATAGCTGGCTTTCTCCTGTACGCTGATAGCGTCGCTCATTTCATAGCTGACATTGAAGCCGCCATTGCCGATGCGGGACCCGCGCCCCTGGTCGAAACGGAAGGCGTCGCCGCTGCGCAGCGTGAGCTCTCGCTCCTGAGGACTGCCGATGGCACCGGTGTGGATGTCGAAGCCGGGATATTCCCTCACGTTGCCATTATCGACGATGATCGGAATCGGCAGATTCCAGGTGTCGTTTTCCTGCAGGATGCGGCCCCAGACGAGCACGCTTCCCCGGTCGAACTTGTGCAGGATATTGGCGGAGAGCTGTCCGCCGAGCTCGGAGGCGAAATGCAGGCGGCGGACGTTATCGCCGTTCTGATAGAAGCCGCCCACCGAGAAAAATGTGTTTTCGTCCAGCGGGCCGGAGACCTGTCCGTCGAAGCGCCGCTTGCCGTAATCGGTGGTGCTGATCTCACCCACGCCGTGCACGACGTCTGTTCCCGTCTTGGGAAGTATATTGACCGTGAGGCCGACCTGGCCGTTGGACAACACTTGCGCCGGGCCGCCGCGCACCGCCTCGACGTGGTCGACCATCTCGTCGATACGAATCACGTCAGCATTGCCGAACCAGGCAACCGTCGGCGGATCGAAGACCGCCGAGCCCGCCAGCTGGAAAGTGACGTACGGTGCGTCACCGCTGCTGGGAAAGCCGCGAACGAAGATGTTGTTGCCCTGCTCGCCGCCGGTCGAATGCACCGTCACGCCGGGAATGCCTTGCAGCAGCGCAGCCGTATTCAGCGGCGCGAGCCGGTGAATGTCCTCGCTGTTGAGCGAAGTCGTCGAAAAGGAGGCCTTCTGGCGCTCGATACCCTGCCCGCCGGCGGTCGCTGTCACCACCACCTCGCTCAGTGGAGCATCGGTGCGGACAACGGCCAGTGCGCCTGAGGAATCGCTCCGGCTCGAGAAGCCCGATCCTGACAACAGCGCTGCCAGCGCCTCATCTGCCGACATCTCACCTTGCACGCCGGGGCTGTGAACGCCGCGGACGTCATCCACCCGATAGATGAGCTGGCGGCCGCTCTGGCGGATATAGGCGTCGAGCGCCTGCCCCAGATCGCCTGGCGGGATTTGAAAGTGCTGGATCTGCGTTTGTACTTGCGCGGGCGCGGCGTGCACGGGCGCGATACTGGCAACAATGCTGACGGTAGCGGCAACAAATGCCGCGATATATCTAATCATCCTTGGTCCCCCTTACGCGCCCAAGCGCGCTATCGGGTAAGACAAGGCGGTGCAACAAAACCGTAACGAGTTATGAGGATATTTTTAATTTCCCGTCTGCCGTCAGGTCGACCTTGAGTCCGTAGGCCTGTTTGAGCAGCCGCACGAAGGCCTCCACGTTCGAGGCTTTGAAGGTACCACTGATTCGAATGGCCGCGACCGACGGATCGGAGATCAGCAGCTGCTGGCGGTTGTAGCGATTGAAGTCGGCCGCAACCTCCGTCAGAGAAGACCCGTGGAAGACCAGGCGCCCATCGCGCCAGGTGAGAGTGTCCTCAACCGCCGCGACCGGCTGTGAGATGACCATCGTCGAAGCGCCCAAGCCGATTGCAATATCGCCTGGATTCACTGTGGTTGTCGCGCTCGCCTCGCCTCGCGTGGTGTCTTCCACGCGCACCCTGCCCTTGACTACGGCAACCGTTACTTTGTCGCCATCTCGCCGTACCGAGAATTGTGTCCCGACCACGGTGATCATGCGCGGGCCTGCGTGGACCACGAAGGGGCTGTTTTCGATATGAACGACCTCGAAAAAAGCCTCGCCTCGATCGAGCCAGACGTCGCGGCGGTGGTCCGAGACGCTGGTTCGCAGAATCGTTTCGGTGTTGAGCTCGATTCGGCTGCCATCCGCCAGCGGAATGATCCGGTGTCCGCCAACGGCTGTGTCGAATGCCTCGAAGCTCGGCTGCGGTGACGATGCGGGCCTGGAACGCAGGCCAATAAAGGTAAAAGCGGCCGCCAGCAGCAGCGAGGCTGCTAACGCGCTGGCCTGCCACCACCTCGACGGCAGGCTCGTGCGTCTGGGGCGAAGTGCGATCTCTCGCGCAGAGAGCGCTCCGATGCGATCGGCCAACTGCCAGCCATGCTCCAGGCGCCAGAAGGCGGCCTTGTGTGCCAGGGACTCGTCCAGCCAGTCGGTCAATGCAGCCTGGTCGGCTTGCGACCATTGTGGCTGCTCACGCCGCATCAGCCAGTCGGCAGCCTGCGCCTCGAGGTCCTGTGAGCGCATCATCGCGCGGGTCTCCGCGCCAGCAGCCCGGGGACACCGGAACGTTGCACTTTGGCAGATCCGCCCAACATGAAATTGGCGAGGGCGCGCATCCCGAGGGTCATTTGCTTCTCGACGGTGTCGATGCCAACGCCCAGCTCATCCGCCGTCTCGCGCGTCGACAGGCCCCGGATCTTGCGAAGAAGCACCACTTCCCGGCAGCGCGGCGGCAATTTTTCGAGGCCGAGCTCAATACGGCGCAACTCCTCGCGAGCCAGGAGCTGACGCTCGGGCTCCAGCACGTCGCTTCCGGAGGTCGCGTCCAGGTCGACGACGGCTTCGAACGAAACGATTCGCGCACGTTTGGCACGGTTGATCAGATGATTGCGAGCGACGGTATAGACGAACTTCCCGGCCTGCGCGGGCAGGGCCTGCCGCGCTCCCTGCAGCACCCGCTCATAGATGTCTTGCCGAAGATCGAGGACGTCGGCCGCGTCTCGCCAATTCCGGCGGATGAATGCCGAAAGCGACCGTTCGAGCGGCAACACCTCCCGACAAAACCATTCTTTGAGTTCCTGATCGTCAACCATTGGATAAAGAGTCGATTGGCTCCTGCCATCCCATCAGGAAAGTGACGATTTACCGCCCGTTATTAGTGCGTTCGACAATCGAGTGAACGATACCCGTAACGCCCCCGCCCCGGGCGGGATTCGGAAACAGCCCACGCCGCTAATGAAATCAGTGACTTACATATTTCCGAAAGAATTCATGCCGGATGGCGCTTTCCTGCATCCCCAGCTGGCGCGCTACAGCACCGGCTAGCTCAGCTCGTCTGTTCGCAGCCTCTGGGCGGGCGTTGATTGCCATCAATTCCATCGTAATCGGGTTGACGGAGGATGACCCCTGGTGAGCCGAGAGCGCACCCGGAGAACCCCATGGCCCGCATCCTCGGTATCTGTGGAAGCCTGCGCAAAGGCTCATACAATGCCTTGCTGCTGCGGGCCTATGTGGACTCGGCGCCCCCGGACACGGTGATCGAGAGTGCGAACATCCATGAGATCCCTCCCTACAACGAGGATGTTCGCCAGGTGGGATTTCCGGCCGCTGTCGGGCGCCTGCGGGATCAGATTCAAAGCGCCGACGCCCTGCTGATCGTCACGCCGGAATACAACTATTCGATCCCTGGCGTGCTCAAGAACGCGATCGACTGGGCATCGCGTCCGCCCTATCAACCGTTCAACGAGAAGCCGATCGCGATCACCGGTGCCAGTCCGAGCATGCTCGGATCCGGCCGGGCGCAGTATGACCTGCGCAGGTGTTTCGTTTACCTCAATGCGTTCGTGCTCAACCAGCCCGAGGTGATGCTCGCCAAGGCACACGAGCGTTTCGACAAGCATGGCAAGCTCACCCACCAGGGCTCGCAGAAACTGATAGTGGAGCAACTGGAGGCGCTGGGCGCGTTCATCAAGCGGGTGCGACCGTCGGGCTGAATCGGCGCCCGCGGCGAGGCCGTTGCCGGAACGGATCATCGGGCGCCGCACGTCTCACGAGTGGTGCGACAGCGAGGGCCAACGAGTGAATAGACTAGTCATCGCCATTTTCCCGGACGAAGGCAAGGCTTACGAGGCGGCTCGCGTGGTGGAGGATCCCGCCGACCCTGCGGATATTGGTGTGCGCGGCCTGGCTATCATTGTCAGGCATGCCGATGGCACCGTCTCGGAGCAGAAGTGGACCAGCCGGCTCAGCTTTCGCGCCCCGATCGGCGCTCTGGTCGGCGCCTTGATCGGGCTGGCTGCTGGACCGCTGGGCTCGGCGATCGGGTTCAGTACCGGGGGATTGCTCGGATTGTCGAGAGATCTCGCGAAATTTGGCATGGAAGACAGCTTCATCAGCGACGTCGGCGCGCAGCTGACACCCGGCAAGAGTGCGGTGGTCATCGAGGTAGAGGAGGAAGCAAGCGCTCGGCTCGAGGCACGTTTGCGGGAGCTCGGCGCTACCGTCCTGAACTCAGACCTGAAGTCTGAGGAAAAGCGTTCGGACGCCCCCTAGACACAGCTCGAACCCAGTCTCGCCGGCTCTTGAGCAGCGGGTGCCTGCGAGCTGATGTTCCCCAGAGCTGCCCTGCTTGTGGCGTCCGGCCATGGGGCGCTAGCACCTGATCCTCGACAGACATGCACCTTCAATGCGCGAGTACTTGGCCCGCAAACGGCAGCAAGCTCCACCACGGAACGTGCTCGAAGCATTTCAGCAGAGCCTGCAGGAACGCGACGAGCGCTACCGTTCGCTGGCTAAATGACCCGTGGTGGATCCGCGTTACGTTGAGAATGCAACCTTGGGATGCCGCTGCGCGTGGCACTAATCCGCGCAACGATACGGTCCATGTACAGATAAATGATCGGTGTGGTGAACAGCGTCAGCACTTGAGAGAGTAACAAGCCGCCGACCATCACGATGCCCAGCGGCCGTCGCAACTCCGATCCGGCACCCGATCCAAATGCGAGCGGCAGTGCCCCAAGGAGCGCCACCATCGTCGTCATCATGATCGGCCGGAAACGCTTCAACGACGCTTCGTAAATGGCGACTTCGGGGGAAACGTTCTGCGCCTCCATCACCAGCGCCTGGTCCACCATCATGATGCCGTTCTTTTTCACGATCCCGATCAGCAGGATGACGCCGATCAAGGCGATGAGCGAGAAATCGTAGTGCAAAAGCATCAACGCCAGAAGTCCACCGATGCCGGCGGAGGGCAATGTAGAGAGTATGGTCAAGGGGTGAATAAAGCTTTCGTAGAGGATCCCAAGCACGACAAAGATAGCGAATAGCGCCGCAGCAATCAGAAAAGGCTGACCGGCCAGGGACTCCTGAAAGGCACCGGCGCTGCCTGCGAATACGGAGCTCAATCCAGGCGGCGCTCCAAAAGATCGCTCCTTCGATTTGATCGCATCGACGGCCTCGCCGAGCGATGCGCCTTTGGCAAGATTGAAGGACAAAGTAACGGCGGGAAACTGCCCATCGTGGTTCACTGTCAGTGGCGCGGCGGAAAACTCGAGATGGCTGATGGCGCCCAGCGGTACCGGGGAACCCGTTCGCGAGGGTACATACAGTCGTGCCAAGGCATTCTCGTTCAACTGGAATTGAGGAGCCACCTCGAGGATGGTGCGATACACGTTGACCTGCGTGTAATAACTCGCGACTTGCCGCTGCCCGTAAGCATCGTACAGCGTGTCGTCCACGGCCTGCGTGGTGACACCGAGGCGCGCCATCGCATCCCGGTCGAGCTTTATGTTCACCCGCGGAGCACTCGGATCAATATCGGCCTCGACGTCCTTGATCTGCGGAATCGAGCGCAGCGTCTTGAGCAGCACCGGGGCCCAGTGACGCAATTCCGGCAGACTGGGATCGCGCAACGTGTACTGAAACTGGGTCTTGCTGCCCCGGGCGCCTACCTGCAGATCCTGGCGCGCCTGCAGGTGAATTGCGATGTCCGGCATCCCCCTGACCCGACTGTTTATCCGATCCATGACCTCGTACACGGAGCTGTGGCGTTCACCGAACGGCTTCAGGTCGATGAGCATGCTGCCAATGTTGGTCGAGGGATATCCCTCGACCCAAAAGTAGACATCCTGGATCGCCTCATCGCGCCGCACCCTGTCCGCCAGCTCGCGCATACGCAGCACCATGACGGAATAGGAGACGTCTGGGGCAGCCTCCGTGGTTCCGGCAATCAGTCCGTTATCCTGTTGAGGAAAGAATCCTTTCGGAATCCAGATATAGAGGCTGACAGTGACGGCGAC
>JAQGOC010000018.1 GCA_028293805.1 Gammaproteobacteria bacterium | reverse complement strand
GGCGCTCGTCTGCTCCACGCCGGCGGCCTGCTCGCTCGCCGCTTGCGACAGCGCCTGGGAGGTCGTGCTCACTTCCTCCGACGCCCCCGTCAGCGCATCGGCCGCCGAGTTCACCTCGCCGATGATCATCGAAAGCTTCAGCACCGTGCCGTTCGCGAACTCCTTGAGCTCGCCGTAGGCGCCTTCGTAGTTCTTGTCGATGGTCTGCGTGAGGTCGCCTTCCGACAGCGCCTTCATGACACGCACCACATCTCCGATACTCGAGCCAGCGGTCTCCACCATCGTCCTGACGGCGTACAACATGCTCGACCTGTCGCCCTCTTTGGTGTTCACAGAGATGCCGAAGTCGCCCCGGCTGACGGACTGCATCACGGACATCACGTAAACGGGCTCGCCGCCGAGTTGGCGCAGAAGGCTGCGGGTCAGGAGAAATGCCGCGCCGGCGGCAATCATCGCAGCCAGTGCACCGAGCGCCAGCATCGTCGTACGGCCGCTCGAATAGACGCGCGCCGCCTCAGTCGCGGCCTCCTCGTTCAGCTTGTCCTCGAAGGCCGCCAACTGATCCGCCACCGGGTGCAGCGCTTCATCGCGAGGATCGAACTCCTTTCTGAGCACCTCCGTCGCCTCGGCGTTCTTGTTGAGGACACCCAGATCCGCCACCTTCAGAGCCGCACCTTTGAAGCCGGGGACCATGTCCTTGATCTTGGCCATGAGCTCCTTCTCGGTCGCCGTTGTGCTGGCAAGTGAAGTGAACAGCTGGTCGAGCTTCTGGACCGAAGTGTCCAGGGCTCTGCCGTGCTCCTCCAGCTGGTCGCGCTGGACCTTCAAGGTGGCCTCGTCGGCGGTGATGATGATATCGCGTACCGTCACACCGATGCGGAAGGCGTTCGTGCGGATCGCCTGCGCACCGCTGGACTCCAGATTGTTCTCGGAGGTAATCGCATGCAGGTGATCATTGACGAGGGACATGCGACTGACACCCGTCAGAACAACTCCGATCAGCAGCAGTAGAACCGTACTAAACGCTATGGCAAGGCGGGTACCCACCTTCATGTCCGCAAACATCATTTATTCTCCGATTTGAATGCCGAGCGCGCCCGCAGCGCGCCGTTGCACGCCCGCGGTGGCCTGTTGTACGAGCGCCGGCACATCGAGAATCAATGCGACGTCGCCGTTGCCTAGAATGCTGGAACCGCTGACACAGTCGACGTTACGGAAGAGCTTGCCGAGCGGTTTGATGACGGTCTGGAACTCGCCGAGCAACGCATCCACGACCAGTCCTGCCCGCTCGCCCGCGTGCTTGACGACGACGATGCTCTGCCGGCGGGCGGCAGGCTCGCTCGTGCCGAAGATTTCGCGAAGCCGCACGAAAGGCAGCAGCCCGCCGCGCAAGTTGGCGAAGTCGTGGCCGTCCTCGGCCGAAAATTCGACGCACTCCTCGATCGTGTCGAGCGGCAACACGAAGCTCGACTTGCCGACCGCGACCTGGAATCCGTTGATGATGGCGAGCGTCAGAGGCAGGCGCACCGTGACCGTCGTGCCACTGCCTTCCGCGCTTCTGATGCCGACCGTGCCGCGCAGAGCCGTGATGTTGCGCTTGACCACATCCATTCCGACGCCGCGGCCGGAAAGGTTCGTGACACGCTCGGCGGTGGAGAATCCGGCCTCGAACACGAAGCCGAAGACCTCACTGTCGGTGAAGGGGCGGTCTGCCTCGGCAAGGCCACGCTCGAGGGCCTTGGAGAGGATCTTCTCCCGTTTCAAACCGCCGCCGTCGTCGCTCACTTCTATGACGATGCTGCCCGAATCGTGATACGCGTTCAGCGTAACCGTCCCAGCCGCGGGTTTGCCACGCGCAATACGCACCTCGGCAGGCTCGATGCCGTGGTCGATGGCGTTTCGAACCAGATGAGTCAGGGGATCGGCGATCCGTTCGACGACTGTCTTGTCCAGCTCCGTGTCTTCTCCTCGAATGACGAGGCGAATCTCCTTACCGAGCTCGCGCGATACGTCGTGCACGGTTCTTTGAAAGCGGCTGAAGGTTCCGCCGATCTTCACCATGCGAAGCTGGAGCGCCCCTTCACGAACTTGCTCGACGAGGCCCGACAGAGTGGAGGTGCTCTCTTCCAACTCCGTGTTGCCCGCACGGCGCGCCAGTAGGTTCGCACCCGCGGCGGCGATGATCAGCTCCCCAATGCGTGTGATGAGATAGTCCAGCTTGGCTGCGTCGACCCGTACCGTGGCAGCGGCGGCTCCGCCTTCTGCGCTTAGTTGTTTCCTGGGTGAGCTGTCGCTAGTTGAATCACGCGCCGCGGTCGGCGCAACCGTCACAGACGGCGCCCCCGCGCTCACCGTCAAAGTACAGTCTTCGCGTACGAACTCGAACGCCGCTTCGATGCGCGCCTGGTCCGCCGCCGTGCGAAAATCGATCTCGAAACCCAGGTAGCAGATCTCTGGCTGCATGTCGGGGGGCGGCGGAAGGGCCTCCTCCAGGACTGCCACCGCGAGTATTTCGCCGAAGGTCTTCAGGTAACGGATGAAGCCAAGCGGATCCATGCCCGACGTAAGGACATCGGGGCCGAAGCGCACGCAGATGCGCCAATCCTCGGTTTTTTCGGGGCTCGCGGCCGGCGTCGCGCCGCCGGAACCCATTTGCACCTTGCCGGACTCTTTGGCCCCCGTGGCCTGCTTCAGAGCCGCCAGTATCTCTACGCCCCGCGCATCGAGTAGTGGGTCGTCGGCGCCGTCCGCCCCGGTGATCCGACCGACCAGCGACTCTATGTGGTCTTTACAACGTAACAGGAGAGCTACCAGCTCTTCTGTCATGGACACCCTGCCGAGCCGCACCGCATCGAGAGCAGTTTCCACGACGTGCACGAATTCGACGATGGCGTCGAGCCCGAACAGGCCGGCCGAGCCCTTGATCGTGTGGGCGACCCGGAAAATGGAATTGATCGTCTCGGCATCGTGGGCGCCGCAGGCGCAATCCAGGAGTCCCGTCTCCATCTCGCGCAGCAGGTCGGCACACTCCGCAATGAACCCCGGCAGCGCATCATCGAGATTCACGGCGCCTCCGCGGGCACAGGGACAGAGCCTGCGAGGAGATCGGTGAGCCGACACAGCTCGAGCACTTCGAGGACGGCGCCACTAGGGTTCGCGACCCGCATCTCACGGCCGAGCTCGCCCGCATGCCGGCGCGCGGTCAACAGGATTTGCAGGCCCGCGGTATCGATTTCGGTGACCCGCGACAACTCTAACTCGGTCGCATCGCCATGCTCCGTCAAGTGGGCGAGCAGTTGGCGCTTGAGCTCGCCGCACGTGTAGACGGTCATCTCACCGTCCACGTGCACACGCGGATGCTCATACCTGACCTGATCGTTCATTGATTGACTCGATGAAAGGTCAGGCCAGGACGAGCTTGGCGACGGCGTCTACCAGCAATTGCGGCTGGAACGGCTTGGTGATCCAGGCTTTCGCGCCGGCGGCGCGGCCCTCCTGCTTCTTGTCCTCACCGGCCTCGGTCGTCAGCATGATGACAGGGGTGAACTTGTAGTTGGGGTGGCGCTTGACCTCTTTCAGGAACGTAATGCCGTCCATCGTCGGCATGTTCACGTCGCTGATCACGAGATGGACGCGCTCTCCATTGAGCTTCTCGAGTGCTTCTTTGCCATTCGACGCCTCGATCACGTCGTAACCGTGCTCCCGCAGCGCCATGCGTGCGACCGTGCGTACGGAGGACGAATCGTCCACAACAAGTATTCTCTTGGCCATCGGGTTGCCCTGCTAGAAAAATGTAACGTCCTGCGGCGCAATCACCTGAGTCTCCAGACCCCGATGCAGACGGCGCTGTTCGTCCGTTGTATAGGTGCGCGCCATAGTCTCCATATGCTGCCTGACCTGCGCGTGCACGCTGCCGCCCGCTTCGCAAGCCGCGGGCAAGTCCTGAACCTGCTGCATGCTCCCGACGACGTGCTGCAGGATCTGGCCGACACGGTCCTGAAACTGCAGTTGCACGAGCGATTCGCACACCTCGCTCTTGATGGCTTCGCTGGCTTTCTGGGATTGATGTGCGATGTCCGCAAGCCGGCTGGTCCGTTGCGTGAAGCGATCCAGTACCGTGCGAATATGCCCCTGTGAGTCCGCGACGGCCTGCTGGTCGCGATCCGCGACACGCTCGTTCTTCGTGCCAATCTCGAGCAGCGCGGTGCTGATCAATCCAACGGTGCTGGTAATCCGCTTGCCCGTCGTGCGCGCGGCTTCCGACAAGGCGCGCACTTCATGTGCGACGACGGCGAAGCCCTTGCCTGCCGTGCCTGCGTGGGCCGCCTCGATGGCGGCGTTCAAAGCGAGCATGTTGGTCTGGAATGCGATGGATTCCACATCGCTGGACATCTTGCGCAGCTCTTGCGTGTGCCGGACGAGCGCGCGAATGTCCTCCGCGAGCGAGTCGCGGCTTTGCTGCAGTAATTTGAGAGCCTGGATGACTTCGGCGAGGTGGCGCTCGCCTTCCTGAGCGTCCTGGGCAATGACCTGTCCGCCGGACTCGTTCTGTACGGCGCCAAGCGCCCGGTCGAGCCGGCTTACGATACCTTCGAAACGCTCGCCGAGCGCAACGACGGCCGTCTCGGTCTGCAGCCGCGCCGACTCGATCTGCTTTGCCCAAATGGGCAGCGATTCAGCGTACACATTTCCGCGAACCACTTCGTCCTCGGATGCCGCTTCAAAGCCGCCCGCTACGGCCGGACTGGATGTCATGAAAGGTAAAGCCTCTGTCCCAAACTCGCGGCGCCGCTGTTGCATTGCCGCGAATTGAGTATCGACAGGGCAGAAAGCTTTCTTGAACCCTTCTTGGGTCTTTCGTCTCGCCGCGAGGGCCGACTGGCACGCAGTTCACATATCCCAATCCCGCCGCCCCTCCCGCCAGCGCATGACGCCCAACGACAGTGCAGCGGAATCGACTTGTAGGGGCCCGCGCCCACACGGGGACGGACATCAGTCCCAGCTCAAGGTCAAAGCCAATACGGCGGTTGGATCACACCGGCGGCAGCTTCCTTGCGACGGGCTCGTTCAAAGCGAATCGATCTCCTGCGCGGTGAGAATTCGCCACCGGCCTTTCGGGAGCCCACTCAGCAGCAGCGGTCCGATGGCCACGCGGATCAGGCGCAAGACGGACACACCGAAAGCCGCGAGGAGGCGCCGGATCTGCCGGTTTCTGCCCTCATCCAGCACGATTTCGAGCCAGGCGTTTCTTTGCCCCCTGCGCAGGCAGCGCGCGGCCTTGGCGGTGAGGCGCTCGCCATCGAGCATCGCACCGTGCTCGAGATCCCGCAGCAACTGCGGATCTGGCAGGCAGTCTATTTGCACATGGTAGGTCTTGTCCGGTCCTGACCTGGGGTCGGTGATCCGCGCGGCCCACGCAGGATCGTTGCTGAACAACAGCAGACCCTCACTCGCCTTGTCGAGCCGGCCAACCGGCGCCATCCACGGGAGCTCTGCGCCGGCGAAGCAGCTGTACACCGTGTTGCGCCCCTGCTCATCCTTCGTCGTCGTGACAAGGCCACGCGGCTTGTTCAACATGAGCACCAGTCGCCCTGCTGCTGCCAGCCGCTCGCCTTCGATCTCTATTCGGTCAACTCCCTGCCGGACCGGAAATTCGGCGTCCCGCACCACGTGGCCATTCACCCGCACTCGCCCCTCGCGCACCCACTGCGCCGCCTGCGTACGAGAACCCTTACCCAGCTTGGAAATGACCCGCGCAACCCCATGGCGTGGCGTTTTGGAAGTAGTTGCGGGAATCGTTGTCTTCATCCGCGCAGTTTGTCTCACGGGGCGCCGTACGGCCACCTCGGTCGCTCTCGTTTGAGCGTGGTTCGCGCTTGCGATGGACGAGCGCAGCGAGCAGCAGCTCGGGCACGGCATTTGCTCGATGTAACCCACTGGGATTCGTTCGATGAAACTGCAAGAAGCACTCAAGACCTCCCTTGATGAGCTGCGCATGCAGATGCTCGGTGTACAGGTGCTGTTTGGCTTTCAGTTTCAGGGACTGTTTCAGAACGGCTTCCCGGACGTGAGTTCCACCGGGCGCTTGGTTGACGTCGCCGGAATGGCACTCATCGTGCTGGCGCTGGGCCTGCTGATCGCAGTGCCTTGCCAACATCGCCTCGTCGACGGCGGGGAAACCACGCGCCGGATTCATCGCACCTCCACGCAGTACGCACGATTTGCCTTGCTGCCGCTGGCCGGAGCCATTGGTTGCGCTGTGTTCGTGGCGACCGGGCGTCCATTCGGACCGACACTGAGCACGGCGATGGCACTTTTCACGTTCAGCATTGCCGTCGGCGCCTGGTATGGCCTCGGATTGGCTCTGCGGCGGGCCTGGGCCATCCAGGATAGCGAGGCACCTATGAACGAGACGCACACCCCTCTGCACGCGAAGATCGAGCAGATGCTGACGGAGGCGCGGGTCATTCTGCCCGGCGCCCAGGCGTTACTCGGCTTTCAGCTCGTAGTCATGTTGACCAAGGCTTTCGACAGTTTGCCCTTTGCCGTCCGTGTCGCGCACCTCGGCGCGCTCGGCTGCCTCGCGCTCGCCATCGTCCTGCTGATCTCTCCCGCCGCTATTCATCGAATTACATTCGGCGGCAGCGACCATCCGCGCATGCATTCAACAGGCTCGATGCTCGTCGCGATGGCCCTTCTACCGCTGGCCTGCGCGATCTGCCTCGATTTGTGGGTCGCGCTCAACAAGCTGTTTGGCCTGGGCCGCGTGGCGCTCGCGGGAGCCATTGCCGCGTTCGTATTACTGGTCGGGCTCTGGTATCTGCTGCCGCTCGCCCTCAGGCGCTCGAAGCATCAAGCACCGGCTTCCGCATGATCTGCACCGCGTGCCTTGCATTCCTTGGAATGCACGCATCTGCGCTTGCCTGCGAACGGCCCTCGGCGGCGGGCGCCGCCGCAGCCGAGGGCAATCTTCCCTGCTGGACCGACTTGAGAGCTCAGGTGCGGAAAATCGCGGAAGTCCGCTCGCGCGCTTGTTACTGCTTCGCAGTGCCCGGCTCCGCCATCTTGCGATGCCGCTCGGCGAGTGCCGCGGACGGCGTGACCGATGCGATGGCGGACTCGATCTTGTTCTTCAGACCCGCCACGACGTCGCCCTCCCCATCCATCATGGCCTTGAAGCCGACCCGCGCGACCTCGGCCGCGTCCTGCTTCTTCTGCGTGCCTACCTTGGTATCCATCATATCCGCCCGCTTGAAGAACTCGGTTTCCGTCGCCCCGGGCATCAGGCAGGTGACCGTGATCTGCGTGTCCTTGAGCTCGTTGCGCAGCGCCCACGAGAACGAGTCGATGAACGCCTTGGTGCCGTTGTAGACGGCCTGGAAGCTCCCCGGCATGAAACCGGCGATCGAGCCCGTGATCAGGATGCGGCCGCGCCCCCGTGCCCGCATGTCCCTGCCAACCTGATGGATCAACGCCAGAGTGCCGGTAATGTTGGTGTCGATGACGTGCGTGATTTCCTCGAAGGCCTGATCCAGGAAGGCCCTACCCAATCCGTGTCCCGCATTCGCCAACAGCGCCTCGACCGGTCGTCCCCCGAGGCTGGCATACAATTGCGCCACGCCATCCGCCGTCGCAAGGTCTGCTTCCACCGCTTGGACCGAGGCACCCAAAGCCTCGAGCTCCGCTGCCGTCTCATTGAGCGGACGATCCGCTCCAATCACCAGATCGAAGCCGTTTCGGGCGCACTCCCGGGCCAGCTCCAGGCCGATACCGCTTGATGCGCCGGTCACGAGTGCGAGGGGTCGAGTTGCAGCAGCCATGAGATTCTCCTGTAAGCGATCGTAGTGCCGCAAAAGGGGTAGCAGATAATGCGCCCCGTGCAGTCCGCGCTAGCGGCTCCCCTCGCTTGGCGGCGCGACTTGGGCGGTCACGCCGGCCGCGCCAGTACGCCAGGAGCGCGAGCTTGGGTGCTGCAGTTCGGGGGCACGCAGCCGACTCGCCCGACAGTCGGCCTTGTGCGCCTTCATGTGATCACCGGGCATAGCAATTGCGTCGAATTCGTCAAAAGCACCGAGGATCGCGCATGCTCACCCTTTACAAATCCGTGCCTTTTGCGGCTTGCCTGGTGCTCGCTGGATCGGCGGCGTTCGCCCAGGAGCAGGTCGGGGCCCCCCGCGCCGAAGGCGCGCCACGTACCCCGACAGCACCGGGCGTAACGCGCTCAGTGGCAGCGGCCCCTGATACGTCTCCCGATAACATGTCCGCGGATAGCGCCGAACGCGGCAAGCCCGAAACCGCCGTCGACGCGCAGGCCAACTCCCCGCAGACAGCAGACGACGATCAGAAGATGACGCCGGAGACCGCCACCGACGCTCCTATTACAGCCGAAGCCAGGAAAGCTGCAGCAGCCAGACAGGGCGTTCGCTCCAACACGCCGCCCTCCCGGCCGCCGGATGAGTAACACCCGGAACCTTCATTTCATTCAATCGTTTCCGACACTGAAGAACGAGAAGGAGAGAGATTCATGGGCCGCGGAATTTTGCTTTGGCTGTTGGGCGTACCCATCCCCGTCATTTTGTTGCTGGCAATGTGCTCTCATCATTGAGTCGGTGAGCCCCCGTCCGCCGACGGTAGTCCGGGTCGCGCAGGCAGCGTAACTCGCCAGCGCGTCCGGTACCGACGCGCAACGCACTCGGGCGATCACCCACGAATTATCGACTGCGCGCGATTACAATGGAGCCTTGGACGACCCTGGACGCTCGCCAATGCTCCTGCGATGACAGAGCCAAACCCTGAATTGATCTACCACATGTGCCGCCGCGAGGAATGGGAGGCGGCGCTTGCCAGTGGCGCATACGCCGGCTCGTCGCAAGACGTGGGTGACGGTTTTATTCATTTCTCAACGGCAGAGCAGTTGCCGGAGAGTGCGCGCCGGCATCGCGCTGGACAGCGAGGGTTGGTTCTCCTGGCAGTCGATGCTGAGATGCTTGGCGAAGCACTACGATGGGAGGCCTCGCGCCGCGGCGCTCTATTTCCGCATCTGTACGGCACCCTGGCAGTATCCGCCGCGCGTTGGGTGCACGACTTACCCTGCGGCGCCGACGGACTGCCCATCCTGCCGCCCCTGTAGGTGCCGTGCCGCTTGCCTCTTCAACATCGAGGGGCGCGGGTCCTCACTAACCACCCGGCCTCTTGACGCCGGGCGTCAGCCTTCCAACAGGCGCTTGAGATTCGCAAGCCCGCCTTGAAAGACGCCGGTGATGAGCTTGACGGCGGCGGCGTCGTTCTCGGCGTCCGGCGGGTTCTCCGCGGGGTTTTTCCGCTTGAATTTCCCGACCCAGGTCACCTTGGTAGTGCCGTCTTTCCCCGGCTTCACGCTGAACGTCGCGACATAGTCCCGCAGCGGCAGGGGCGATTCGATGATCTTGTAGCGGTACGTATGCGTCGCGTCGTTGAAAGCGAGCAACTCTTCCGTGAACGTCGGGCCACCTTTGATGGTGAGCGCACGCACCGCCCCCGGCGTGTTGTTGGTGCCTTTCACCACTTCGTCCTTGGAAAACCCGGGATGCCATTTGTTCAGGCTGTCGAAGTCCTTCGCCACCGCCCAGACCCGGTCGACAGGGGCCTTGATCTGCACAGATTCGGTCACGCTCAGCGGTTTCGGCGGATCGGCAAGCGCGCACCAAGGACCCGCAAGAGCGCTCAGGATGAACACGCACAGACTCTTGTTCATGAACTCCCCCCTTCCCCTGTGAACGACGCGATCGGTTCAGTATAGGCGCATGGTTCTGTCCCGAGTAGGCCATTGCCGGGGGGCTCTCCGCGACACCTTCCGCGCTACTTTGCCGCGTATGCCTGCTTCAAGGCCTCGATATGAGTGCGGGGGCCGCGGCTGTCTTCATAGCGGCTCAGCCGGTCGGCTGCCGCTCCTGCGCTGGCACCACCGCGCCCTGCACGGCGGGTGTTTGGTCCGCGATGGGATTATTGGTCGAACTGCTCGCCGGTGCGGATTTACCACCGGAATTAGCCGGCTCGGCAGGCTCCGCGTGCGCGTCGTGCCTGGCGGGCGCGCGGTCCGCTTCCTCGGAAGAAGGCGGTGGCAGTAATTGCGCACCCAGCGCCGTCGAGTTGACGACCGATGGATCGTCGCGCAGCTTCACATACAGATTGCCGTCGATCGGGTGCGGTACCGGCAATGCGTATCCCGGGAAGCCGTCCGGAACCTGTACGGGATGAGCGAACTTCGGGTCGCTGGACACGGAATCGACCAGGAACAGATTGGAGCCGGACAGCTTGCAGGCCAGATCGGGAGTCGCCGGGCATTTCAGCTCCTTGAGCACCGGCAACCGCACCAGGGTCGCCAGCCGCTGCCAATCGCCCGCGACTCCGTTCGCGATCACCCGGAACTGCAGCGGTCCGAAAGCCGATGAGCCGAAAGCCCGGGCCGGATCGAGGGTGGCCACGGCAACCTTCGAGTCCACGAGGGTAAGCCCTCCGTTGCTGAGGGAAAGTGCCGTGGAGAAGGCCGCGTCCGCCGTCGCCACTTCGATCTTCTCGTCGAATGCAAAGACCGTGGGCGACTGCGTGCGCACGGAGAATGTCAGCTTCGCGTCCTGCGGAAGCTGCTCCTGATTGGTAAGTTGGATGTTACTGTCGTTGCTGGAAGAAGACGGCTGCATGCTCTTGCCGATCAGCGTCACATGGGGCCGCGGCGCCTCCACGAATGTGCTGAGGGCGCGCACGCGCCCATCCTGCAGCGTGACCTTGGCACTTCCGCTGTCCCCCTGCTTCAAGACAGCGGCGGCCGTCGAGTCCTGCGCCACCATGGACAGCTCGTCGCCGCTTTGATGCGTCGACAACGCGCCAGGTACGAAGGTGACCCCCTTCAAATCGAGGCTGGCCACCGTGTCGAGGCGGCTGCCCTTCAAGACGCCCTGTGCATCGCCGGCATGAATCGCGAAACTGTCGAGGTGACCGGCTTCGGAGAAGGCGTGTACGGGCACCGGCTGCGCCTGATCGGCGCCGTACTGCGTGACCAACAGCGTCAGGGCCCCCGGCTTCGCCTCCTGCAGCGGCAGTTTGATTTCCACTTCATTGGGCTTCACCGTCTTCCATTCGGCGGTGAGCTCCTTGCCCGCCGGGTCCTTCAACATGATGCTGTCGACGCAGCTGACGCTCGCGGACTGCAGGTGCAGCGTGCCCTCGCGGCCGACAATGAGTGCACCGTCGTCCCGCGGAGCCACTTCCCACGTCTGCGCGTGCGCATTCACGAGTTGGAAGCTGGGGCCGTTGTACTCCTCGAAGCCCCAGTAGCCATGCAGTGAGCCGTGGATGCTGTCGCCCAGGATGGCGGTGCCCAGGGCCGAGGTGTCGACCACGAACCCACCCTGCTCCGCGTCGGCCTTGGCAGGCAGATCGATGAACTTGCCATCCTTCCCGGCGAGGCTCAGTTTCACGTCGTGCGCATAGCCGGTGGAAAACACCAGGGGCGCGCCTTCCACGGGCAACACCAGCGAAGTCTTCCGGGCGCAATAGATTTCCTTTGGATCCACCGCGTGCAGCGGCGGCAACTGCTGCTGTTCCACCGCCGGCAACGCGAGGACCAGCACGGATTTAGGATTGTGAAAGGACGGCGGCGTGTTCAGTGTCAGGGCCAGTTGGTCGCCGCGCTGGGACCCCAATGCGGGGATGTACTGATACTGCGCGGAACGGAAGGAGTCGAAGATGCGCGCGATATCGAGCACCGAGGCGATGTAGGGACTGTAGTAGCCGTAGCTGAGTTGTGGCGTGAAGCTGGCCTCCATGGCCAGGTCACTCGCAGGCCCGGTGGTGAGCGACTCGACGATGGAAGTGCTATGCCCGTCATTGAGGATGAGCGACGCCTGCCCCTGCATGAGGCAGGGTGCCTGGAGCTCAGGAATCCGGTCCAGGCACTTATCGTCCACCTTGATGGCGAGGCTGCGCGCCAGCAGCGGCGCGGCTTCCTTGAGCTTGGCCGGAGAGGCCGCGTTGAGAGCGTGAATGGCGCGTAGATAGTCCTCCAGGCGCGAACGGTCCAGAGTCGCCTGGTTCAGGTCCTGCGAGGTCCGCACGAATGCGCCCGGACGGCCGCGCACGGCGCTGACCAGCGTCTTGAAATCGCCGCCCGTCGCGGGCGCCAGGAATACCAGCACCTGCTGAGCATCCTGCGGCACAGTGACGCTCAGACCGTCCTGGCATTTGCGGCTCCAGGTCTCGCAGGGAAAGAACCAGTTCGCCGGCGGCGGGTTGGTCGAGCCGCGCATGAACGCCGCCACCATCAGGTAATGCGCGGACTGGGTGGCCGGGAAATCAGCCTTGATCCACAGGCGATCACCGGCCGCGAGGTTGGGCACCTCCGAGATCGGCAGGGTTTGTGTCCCGCGGGTGACTTTGACGTCGAGGACGGGACCGGCGAGGTCGAAGGGCGCCGGCTCGGCATACGTCGTCACCGCATTCGCAAGAGCCAGAACCGCAGCAACGCACAGAAAGCGATATCGGGAAGTCATGTCCATATTTTAGGACATCCTCCAGTGGATTTTCGGTGAACGGGCCGGCAAAAGATGGGATCCCGCCGTCTGTCATCCACGACAGCGCCATCCACCCCCCGTATCAGCCGCAAAGCTTGCGGTATCAGACCGCTAACGTCCGCTTTGGTTTCGGGCCGCCGCGATCGATTGCATGGCGCGTCCTGCGACTCGTTGCGCGAGGGATTCTGAGGACGAACCACGCCAGGCGCAATGAATTAATCGTGCCGCCCTCAGGACGGCCGGCTGGCCGCCCGCCGGGAACGTAGCGACTGCGCCGGGCTGATGCCAGACTGACGGGCGGACTCAAGCCTCGGCAGCGCGAGATGGCGACGGACGATCGGCGTGAAAATAACTTTGACTTGATCCGCCTGGCGGCGGCACTGCAGGTTCTGCTCGAGCACGCCATCTCCATGCTGCAGCCCGGCCACGCGTTTTCGGGTGCTCGAGCTCGGGCTGAGCTGGTTCCCGGGCGTGCCGGTCTTCTTCGTGGTCAGCGGGCTCCTGGTTTCCAGGTCCTACGAACGCTCCCCGTCCCTGCGCGAGTACTATCGCAATCGCGCCCTGCGGATCCTGCCCGGCCTGTGGGTCTGTCTCGATGCCAGCGTCGCCGTGATCTGCATCGCAGGAGTCGCAACACTCGGGCCCATCTCGAGCGGCGACTGGCTGCTGTGGTGGGCGGCCCAGATGACGTTATTCCAACAGTACCAGCCGGCATTCCTGCATAACCTGGGTACCGGCCTGTTCAACGGCAGCCTGTGGACGATTCCGGTCGAGCTGGAGTTCTATCTGCTCCTGCCGCTCCTCTACGCCGCGTTGCTGGCCGATGGGCGCGGCAGTACCTTGCGGTTGTGCCTCGTAGCCGCGGTCAGTCTCGCGGCGCATCTGGCGATCGAGCACCCCTCATTCTGGCCGCGGCTGGTCACGTACCCTCGTGTTGGTAAACGTCATTCCCTACCTTTGGATGTTCCTTGTGGGCATCCTGATACAACGGCATTGGGCGCCACTGCGCGAGTGGTTTGCGGGACTTCGGGCACGCAGCTGCGCTTTGCGCAGAAGTGCGCCCTTTGGTGTCAGGGCAGCATGTCGCGAACGCGCGCGGCAAGCTCGTACGAGCGCAGGCGCGCGGCAGGGTCGAAGACCTGACCGCTCACGATGAGCTCGTCCGCCTGTGTCATCTTGAGGAAGGACTGCACTTTGCCCGCCACCGTCGCCGGAGCACCCACGAATGAGTAGATCAGGGAATGATTCAGCCCTTCTTTTTCCACCGGACTGGCCCAGGCGTCAATGTTGTCGATGGGCGGCGGAAGGGGGCCCGGGCTCCCGCGGCGAAGCCTGATGAACGCCTGTTGCAGCGAAGTGAACAGCCGCCGCGCCTCGGCGTCCGTGTCCGCGGCGACGATGTTGGCCGCAACCATTGCATAGGGCTGCGCGAGCTGCTGCGATGGCTTGAAGGACTTTCGGTAAATCTCGAGAGCGGGCATCAGCGCGTCGGGCGCAAAGTGCGAAGCGAACGCGAACGGCAGACCGAACATCGCCGCCACCTGCGCGCCGAACAGGCTCGAGCCCAAGATCCACAGCGGCACCTTCAGGCCGACGCCCGGCACCGCACGGATCCTCTGTCCCGGCTCGGCCACATTGAAATACCCTTGCAGCTCCAGTACATCCTGCGGGAACTCATCGGCGTTCATGGCGAGATCGCGCCGGAGCGCGCGCGATGTCTGCTGGTCCGTGCCGGGTGCACGGCCGAGCCCCAGGTCGATGCGGCCCGGAAAAAGAGACTCGAGCGTGCCGAACTGCTCAGCCACCACCAGCGGCGAATGGTTGGGCAGCATGATTCCACCGGAGCCGACGCGAATCGTGCGCGTCCCGCCCGCGACGTGGCCGATCACCACTGCGGTGGCCGCACTCGCGATCCCGGTCATGTTGTGATGCTCGGCCAGCCAGTAGCGCTTGTACCGCAGGCTTTCCGCATGGCGTGCCAGCTCGAGCGTGTTGCGCAAAGCCTCAGCGGCAGTCCCGCCTTCGACAATAGGCGACAGATCGAGCACGGAGAAGGGAACTGTCATGGCGCTGAGCGAGATATCGTTGGATCCAACAGCAATGCGGCAGCGGCACGCTCCCGGGTGCCGCTGCCGCGATCGATTGTGTTAATTGTGTTAGATGAGAGTCTGCTTGTACAGAGCCAGCAGCTCGCTCCAGGCACGCTCCGCCTGGGCCTCGTTATAGATTGGCTTGCCGCCCTCGCCCGCCGGCATGTCTTTCACGCACCAGCCGTGCAGGCAGCCCTGGTATACCTCGATCTTCGCAGGCAGATTCGCGGCATGGAACGCCGCGTCCAGCACGGTCTTGGCATCCGGTTGACGCTCGTCGTCATTGGCAGCGATGGCGAAGTAGTAGCGCGCCTTGATTTTCGGCACGAGCAGATGCGGGCTGTCCGGCTTGTCGGTGACCAGGCCGCCGCCATGAAATGACGCCCCCGCCCCGATGCGGTTGGGAGCCGCGGCAGCCGTCTGCAGCGTCATCGGTCCACCCATGCAATATCCCTGGACACCGATCTTGGCGCTCTTCTTCACCGCGGGTTGGCTGTCCAGAAAGGCAACGAGTGCGGCGCCGTCGCGCATAACGGCCTCAGACGTCAGCGGTTTGCGCAGTTCGCCCAGCTTCGCCAGGTCGTCCTTGTTCTGAAAGCTGAAGCCCGAGGCGAAAATGGGAGGCTTGGCGGAGCGGTAAAACGGATTCGGCACCACGACCGTGTAGCCGTCCGCCGCGAGACGCTTCGCCATGTCGCGCATCGCCGGCCTGAGCCCGAGGGCATCGGGAAAAAGGATGACGCCCGGCCAGGCGCCTTTCCCCCGCGGATGCACGAGCGCGGCATCGCATACGCCATCCGGGGTCTTGATCTGCACGTCAGAGTCGGTCACCTCGGCTGCGGCGGCTCGGGCGCTTCCGCCGGCCGCCACCGCAATGCCCGCGGCGACGGAGAGCGCTGCGAACTCCCGGCGCGACAGGGAAGCTTTGTCGTTCGTTCCGGTAAGGTCTGTGTCGTCTTTCATTGCCGTTGCTCCATCGGACCTGGGTAATTTACTGCGCGGTCTTTACGAATCAGCCAGGGAACAGGTGCCGCGCTACTTCTGTTCCATCAGCAACACGTTGTTGGTCCGGTCCTTGTCGGGCAGGACGTGATCCGGATCGATGCTCACCGCGACGATCGGCTGCTTGCTGTCGATCCGCAGCGTGGTTACGGCGTGCACAATCCAGGTCTCCACGGGCAACCGCAGACGGGTGCGGCTGCCGTCTTTGAACTGAATCTGCAGGACCGCCGGCAGGACGAGCCGATCGAGATTCTCGACGGTCACCTGCGCACCCTTGCCCGGATCCCCGTCCACGTATGCCACGCCTTTGACGGCCAGGTCGAGTGTCCAGTTGTTCAGGTACCAGCCGCGCCAGAACCAGCTGAGGTCTTCGCCGCCTTCACTCTCCATGGCGCGGAAGAAATCCGCCGGCGTCGGATGCCGGAAGGCCCAGTCGCGGATGAAGCGGCGGAAGGTCCAGTCGAAGCGCTCCGGGCCGAGGATCTGCTCGCGCAACAGGACGAGGCCGAGCGCGGATTTGAAGTAGGTGACCGGGTGGCGGTACTTCTCCAGGATGGCATCCGCGCGCGTCATGATGATCGGCGCGCCGGGGTCGGCCAGGATCGGAAGAATCTCATCGACCGGGTTGCCACCGCCGGGGGCGTATTCCGGATCGCGCTTCGGACCGAAAACGCCGCCGCCGAAAACATCCGACTCGTAGATGTCGATGAACGTGTTGAAGCCCTCGTCCATCCAGGCGTCACGACGCTCGTTGAAACCCACCACCATCGGAAACCACGTGTGGCCGATCTCATGCGCAGTGATCCAGAACAGCTCCTTGCCCTTGTCCCCGATGCCATCGAAGAGCACCCCCGGATATTCCATGCCGGACGAGCCGCCCGCGACGTTTACGGCCGCCGGATAGGGATACGGAAACCAGCGCCGGGAAAACTCCTCGACCGCATGCTTCAGATACTCTGTCGAACGTCCCCACGCGGCTTCACCGGCACTCTCCACCGGATAGAAGGACATGGCAAGGGAGCTGCCATTGTCAGGAAGGCGGATGCGTGCGGCATCCCAAGCGAACGCCCGTGACGCGCTGAAAACCACGTCGCGCGTGTTATCCATGCGGAAGTGCCAGGTCGAAGTTCCCGTTTGCGCCGGCCTGGAGGCGGGGTCGCCGATTTCGGCAACCGTCCGGATCCACACCGTGCCGTCGCTGGAGCGCGCCTGTTCGAGCCGTTTGCGCTGCGTTGGTGTCAGCACTGCTTCCGGATTCTGGAGCGCCCCGCTGCCTGCGACGAGCATGTCCCAGGGCACAGTGACGAAGTAATCGAAACTGCCGTACTCGAGATAGAACTCCTGCGCGAGGTACGGAAGCGTGTCCCAGCCGTGCACGTCATCGTAGACGGCCATGCGCGGATACCACTGCGCGATATCATAGATCTCGCCGTTCTTCGTCGTCACCCACGAGGTCCGCCCGCCGAACGCGCCGGGAATAGTGTAGTGGTAGCGGATGTGAACGCGAATTTTGCCGCCCGCGGGTCGCAACGGCTGCGGCAATCGGATCTGCAGACGCGTGTCGGACACTGAATAGTCCGCCGCCGTCGTGCGCCCCTGGAGCTCGATGGCCACTTCATCGAGAATGAGCCCGTCGGTGAATTCCTTGCGGCGCTCCTCGTCGGCCGCCACGGCCCGCGCGTCGGCGCGATACGTATTCTGGTCGAGCTGAATCCACAGGCTCGTGAGCGAGTCGGGACTGAAGTTGGTGTAGGTAATGACTTCGCTGGCACTCAACTGCTTGAGCACCGTGTCGAGTTGCGCGTGGAGCTCATAGTCCGCGCGGTTCTGCCAGTAATCCGGCCCGGGCGCTCCGTTGGAGGAGCGATAGCGGTTCACCGGCTGTGGCAGCGTGAGCGGCGCGAAAGTCTGCAGCGGGTCGTAGTGCGTGGCAGACGCTGCCGCGTCGGCCAAACCGAGGGCCACAAATGCGAGCAGCACTCGTGTCAAGGATGGAAGGCTGAAGATTTGAATGATGTGACCTGCCGGCTGCTGAGCAGGCGCAATGGTAGTACACCGTCGTCCTGGTTTGGCAACCATTAGCCGCAACAAACGGGAAACGCTCCGCGTGTGGAGCGCGCGGCGTGAACGGCTATAGGCGCGGCGGCGGCGGGAAACCAAGCACCTCGTTCGTGTAGGTCTCGACTACGACGCTGAAGGCAGTTCCGTCGGGAAGCGAGAGCACCGCGCGATGCTCGATGGTTTGCGATGGAACTTGCAGCGGTCCTGAGCCTGCCGCCGGTAACGCGGCCCCCATCTCCCAGCCTTGCGGAAGCGGCCACCAGAGAAGCTTCGCCGAAAGTGTGCGACGGTGGAAATGGAGCGCCTGCACCGCTCTTCCGAAGGCGGTGTCAGTCGTATCGAGCAGCCGGTTCATGTCGGGGGTAAGCCGTGACGGCACATACCAGTTATCCGCATCCGACAGCACGTGGCTGCCACAATGCAACCGGACGTGCCGATAGCGCACGGAATCGGTTGCATTGACTCCGAGCAACTGCCTGATGTCCTGCGTGGGCGGCTTGTCGCCACCAGAGACCCGCTCCGCGACGATTTTCGCCGGAGATGCCATTCTATGGGCCTCACACCAGCGATCGAGGGTGAGCGTCGCGCTGTCGTTGCCCAGCAAGTCGGCGTTCAGCGTCTCCAGAAGAGCAAGCGCCTCGACACGCGCGGTGAGAGTGTCCGGCCAGACGCCGCTTCGCGGCGCCGCGCTCTCCTGCGCACGAGCCGAAGTCATGATCAGCATCACTGCCGCGCAGGCGGCCAGCATCTCACGGGGGCTGAAAGCCATATTTCTCTTCCAGTTTCACGGTCGCCGGAAGCGGGGTTAGCGGGGCCCGGCGATTCCCGGGCTCCACGCCGGTCCTACGGGTCGAATCATAGGCGGGCCGGGCGCTTGCGGCCAGATTTCCGGCGCACCCCGTGCGACATCACGGGCCCCTTCCCGGGGCTCTCGTCGGCACTCTGGCCGGAATCGGCCGCAAACCGCTGCATCCGGCTGATGAGCTCCGGTGGAATCGCCGTCGCGCGGGCGGTGGCAGCGGAAATGAAAACGAGCACCTGCTTCACACACATGCGCAGCTCACCCCCATGGGAGGCCTCGATACGCAGCTCGCAGGACGTCCGCCCGACCTTCACGGCCCACAGATTGAAAGTGAGCCGGTCTCCGTATCGGGTCGGTCTGGTGAAATCAACGGTAAAATGCACCGAGGGAGTGAGAATCTGCTTGTGATGAAACAAGCCGGGAGCGCTGGCGGTGAGCCCCTCCTCGAACCAGTCCTCGACGAAATCGCTGATCATCTCGAAATAGCGCGGGTAGAACACCCAGCCGGCGGCATCGCAGTGCCCAAACCGCACGAGAATCTCACGCTGGAAGGCTGACATCGTAGATCGCTCGCCCAAGGGCCCGATCCGGGCCCGGATTGCATTGCTCTTGACCCGATGCGTGAGTTTAGCCTCCCGCGCTCCAGCTTGCATGGCGCGGCCAGCCGGGTTGACGCGGAGCATTCGCGGCTCGTATCCGCACCCGAATCCTGCTAGGTTGTAGCCCGACCGCGTCTCACAGTCGGCGCGGATTCCACGCTCTGCCGCCTCGTGGGACGCCCATCAAAGGGTGACCCATGCCGCTTCCCGACCTCAATTCCATTCTGCAGCTCGCCCCTGAAGAGCTCGCGCCGCAGCTATTGGCCACTTTGAAAGAAAAGTGGCCCCGCCCCGGCGAGCGCATCTCGCTCGGCTTCATCGTGTCGAATCTCGATCGCGCCGTGGGCAGGTGTGTCGCGGAGGCCTGGAGCCTCCTGGAAAGCGGCGGCCTGATCGCGATGGATCCCGAAGACAACAATATCTACTGGTATTTCATCACGCGGCGGGGCGAGGCGGCTAACACGGACGCGGACGTGAATGCCGCTCTTGCGATGACATCAACGCGAAGAGACGCGTGGCACCCTGCGCTTCGCACGACCGTCTACACGAAATATGTTCGTGGCGACTATGACGGCGCCGCCCTCGAAGCCATCACGCTCCTGGAAATGGAAGTCAGGGCCGCGGTAGCCGGGGAGCCGAAGGACACTGCCGTGCAGCTGATGCGTGCTGCGCTCGAGCCCGGCACCGGGAAGCTCACCGCGGCAACGGAGACTTCGGAAGAGCAACAGGCGTTGCTCGATTTGTTTCTCGGCGCGAGCGCCCGCTTCGGGGCTTCCTCGAGCCGCAGCCTCGTGCCGTTCGATGCGGACACCTGCCGCGAGGTGCTGGGCTTTATCAGCTTTCTGCTGCGTGTTGTGGACGCGCGCAAGCCGAAGAGAGCCGCTGGCAGCAGGTAAACGGCGACCCGCAAGAGGTGCTCCGGCGCCGCATGCGCAAGACGTCCACTGCGGCAAGGGCTAGAATCCCGCGATCCAGGAAGCGAGGCGAAACTAGCCACCCATGCTGATCAAGTGCGTCGTCTACCGCGCTGGCAAAAAAGTCGCCGAAATTCCCGCCGCCGAGATTCACACCTACGTCTGTCAGCCGGATTGCTTCGTCTGGGTCGCGCTGCGCGAACGCGACGCCGCGCTGCTGGAAGAGCTGCAGAAGGAATTCGGGCTGCACCCGCTGGCGGTGGAAGATGCGCAGCAGGGCCACCAGCGTCCGAAAATCGAGGAATACGGCGATTCGCTGTTCGCCGTTCTGCACATGGTCGAGCTCGATGACGCTGAGCTGCGCGTTGGAGAGGTCGATATCTTCGCCGGCCCCAACTACCTTCTTTCGGTACGCAGCGGTGTCGAGAAGGGATTTGACGACGTACGGGCGCGCTGCGAGGCCGAGCCGGAGCAACTCCGCCTCGGATCCTGTTACGTTCTTTACGCGTTGATGGATGCCGTCGTCGATCGCTACTTCCCGGTTCTCGATCAGCTGGAAAACAGTCTCGAGGACATCGAGAAGCGCATCTTCGTGGTCAACGGCGAACCGCGCACCAACATCCAGGCATTGTACGAGCTCAAGCAACGGCTGATGACACTCAAGCATGCCGTGGCGCCGCTGCTCGAGGGCGTCTCGAACCTGTCCGGCGCGCGTGTCCCGGCCATGGTGGCCGGCCTGCGCGAGTATTTTCGGGACATCTATGATCACCTGCAGCGGCTCAACCAGACCATAGAGTCCAATCGCGACACCGTCACCGCGGCCACCTCGGTCAATCTCTCGATGATCGCGATGCAGGAAAACGAGACGATGAAGCGCCTGACGGCGTATGCGGCGTTGGTTGCCATTCCCACGCTGATCGTCGGCGTCTACGGCATGAACTTCGAACACATGCCGGAGCTGCATTGGCGTTACGGGTATCCGCTGTGCATGGGACTCATGGCGGCGCTCGACGGCTATCTGGTGTACCGGTTTCGCAAAGCCAAGTGGCTCTAGGCGTTAGCGGCGTGACCTGCCCGTACGTCGGATGCGTTCTGCCTGCGTCGTGCCTGCTTGTGCGGTAATTGTGCGTCGACGCAACGTTGTGAAGCTTCCGGTATTCTAGCCACGCCGCGCGATCGCGCGTGCAAGCCGGGACCGTCCGGGCGCAGAATGCACGCGTGACAGACGAATCCTGGCCGGAACTGCCTCTTGAGCTGTGGCGTGAGACTTGCGCCACACTGCACATGTGGACGCAGATCGTCGGCAAGATCTGTCTCGCGCTGACACCGCGGGTGAACCACTTCTGGAACGTGACCCTTCTAGTCACGTCGCGCGGACTGTCGACGCCGGCGCTCCCCTACGGAGGGCGCACGTTCAACATGACTTTCGATTTCCTCGAGCACCAACTGCTTACGCGTTGTTCCGACGGGGCCAGCAGGAACATACCGCTGTCGGCCCGTTCGGTTGCGGAGTTCTACCGCGATACGATGCGCATGCTCCATGAGCTTGGGATCGACGTGAAGATCTGGACCCTGCCCGTTGAGGTCCCCGATCCGATCCGCTTCGAGCTGGACACGGTCCATGCCTCGTACGAGGCCGCCTACGCGCACCGCTTCTGGCAGATCCTCCTGCAGGCCTCGCGGGTGATGCAGGGCTTCCGGGCAGGATTCGTCGGCAAGTGCAGCCCGGTCCATTTTTTCTGGGGCAGCTTCGACCTTGCGGTGACCCGGTTCTCGGGGCGGCCCGCGCCCGAGCGGCCCGGGGCCGACCCGATCACCCGCGAGGCCTACTCTCACGAAGTCATCAGTCATGGTTTCTGGCCTGGCAGCGGCGCGACACCCTACGCAGCCTTTTACGCCTACGCGGCGCCGGAGCCTGCCGGCTTCAAGGATGCGCGCGTCCTGCCGGCGAGTGCGTTCTACAGCCCCGAAGTGTCCGAGTTCATCCTGCCCTACGAGAAGATGCGCGCCGAGGAGGACCCTGCGAAGGCGCTGGAGGGCTTCATGAAAACGACGTACGAAGCTGGCGCCAGGCTGGCGAAATGGGATCGCCAGAGTCTGGAACGGCCGGCCTCGTCCTGACGCGGAACGCCGGCTCCTGCCTGCGCTGCACCGTTGCACGCACAACCGGCCACGCGCACGCCTCCGGAGTCTCCCTCTCCATTGCAAAAAACGCTCCGGAACTGTGCTGCGTTGAATCGCGTTGGTATCCGCGTCTATTCCAAAGGCTTTTCGGAGACAAACGCATGGTTGACCCTCAATCGAACCCGCACGGGCGCAACCCGCCCGGAAAGCCCCGGCCGCGTTCAGGTTCGGCCGACGAGGCGGGGCGGGCGGGCGAGCGCTCCAAATCGGATACACCTGAATATCGCGACCGCCCCGCTGACGAAGGCAAGCACGGCGATGGGACTGAGGAGCCGAACGAGGGCTTTCCGCACAATCCATGACGGCTCGCGTGAGCACCCTTACGTCATCGACGGGCGAGCGGAAACGTTCGCCGCCTGGCGCCGCCAACTGACCGCAGCCGTTCGCACAGTGGCGCAAAGTGCGGATAGCCGCCCGTGCGCAACGCTTCTGGCACACTCCCCCGCTGTGAGCCCGGCAACTTTCCTACACGGCCTGTTATTTCGGACGGGGGTCGTGCAGATGCTCATCCGGCTCGCGTCGGCCCTGACGCAGCATTTGAATCTCGTTCGCGAGGGCCCGGGCGGCGTTGCGCACCTCCTCCTGAAACGGGAAATCCGCATCGAGCGCTTCGTGGCTGCTCGCGTACGGGCCGTAGTAGCCCACGTATCGGTCCAACGCGGCGGCGTCTCCCGCCTGCACGAGCCGCATGTCGGTGAGCCAGTCGACAAGCGCGCGACGGAGCGTTTCGACGCCAGCGGCATCTCCATGAACCACGACCGCAAAGGCCCGGCCCGCGAGGTGACGCGGATAATGCCATCCGGCAAGCTCGAGTTGTTTGGCAAGCCGGGGGTCCTTGCCCCGCGTCGTCGTCGGGTCGGGATTTCCGCCGTCCGCGCACACGAGCCGGTCCATCAACAGCTTCAGCCCGCTGGGGGACTGGTACCAGTAGACCGGAGTGACGATCAGGATGCCGTGAGCGGCCACGAAACGCGGATACAACTCGTTCATCCAGTCATGCACCTGCCCCAGGCTGTGGTTGGGATAACACGAGCAGGGCCAATGACAAAGTGGCATCGCCGTCGACACGCAGGCCTTGCAGGGCAGAATACGGCGTCCGTACTGTGCCGACAGATGACTCAGATCGAGCACATCGACTTCGATGTTGCGACTCTCGAGAACCGCACGAGCCAGCCGCAGGAGCCGGATCGACTTCGGCAGCTCCCCCGGGCAGGTCTGATCGTTGCGCGACGCCCCTGAGATGAGCAACACCCGCGACGGACTCGCGGGATCGTGGTGGCGCTGCCCGGCCGCCTCGATGGAGTCGCGCGTGGCGAGCCATTCTACCGAGAGGTCGAAGTCCGGATCGGCGAATTCCGCTCCGGCCTTGAGCGTCCGTGGGCTCTTGCGCGCGTTCTCGTAACCATCCCAGGCAGCGGCGCACAGCTTGTCGATCTCCTCCTGCAGCAGCTCAAAGACCGGATCGTAGAACTGCTGGCGGAAGCGGCGTGCAAACTCGTCCCGTGTGAGTTGGACGCTCTCCTGCCCCTTGCGCACTTCCGGTACCGCGGCCATCGTGGCTTGCGTCAGCGAGCCGGAGCGACGGGCGTCACACGCCAGATCGTGTTGCCAACATCATCGGCGACGAGCAGGGCCCCCGTCCGATCGACAGCGACTCCAACGGGACGCCCCAGTGCATGGCCATCGGCATCGACGAAGCCCGTCAGGATATCCTCCGGTGTACCCGCAGGCTGGCCGTTCGCAAACGGCACGAAGACGACCTTGTACCCGCTGCGTGGCTTGCGATTCCATGAGCCGTGCTGCCCGACAAAGGCCCCGCCGGAGTAGTGCGCGGGAAAGAGCTGCCCGTCATAGAACGTCAGGCCGAGCGAGGCCGTATGCGAGCCCAACGCGTAATCGGGAACGATGGCCTGCGCGACAAGAGCGCCCTTCTGCGGCTTGACGCGCTTGTCGATATGCTCTCCGTAGTAGCTGAAAGGCCAGCCGTAGAAACCCCCGTCGCGCACGGCTGTCATGTAGTCGGGGACGAGATCGTTACCGATCTCATCGCGCTCGTTCACCGCCGTCCACAAGGCGCCGGTCTGGGGATTCCAGCCCATGCCGTTCGGATTTCGCAAGCCGGTGGCCAGGGGCCGCGAGCCCCCCGTCGCTGGGTCGATCTCGATGATCCGGGCGCGCCCTTCTTCAGCGGGCAGGCCGTTTTCGGCGGCGTTGCTGTTGGAGCCGATCGTCACATACAGCCGCGAGCCGTCCGGGCTCGCAATGACATTCTTCGTCCAGTGATGGTTGATGGGACCCGCGGGCAGGTCGGCGATCTTCGACCCGGCGCCCGCCAGTTCGGTGGCCCCCTGCTGGTAATCGAACCGCACGAGGGAATCGGTGTTGGCAACATACAAGTTCCGGCCGACCAGGGCCATGCCGTACGGAGAGCTCAATCCGTGCAGAAAGGTCGTGTGCGTAGTGGCTGCACCGCCCCCATTCGTGTCACGCAGCAGCGTGATGCGGTTCGCGCTCGGGACCGTGCTACCCGCCTTCTTCATGACTTTGCGCATCACCCAGCCCTTGATTCCCGTGGCATCCCGCGGGCGGTCCGGCGCGCTGGTCTCCGCAACCAGCACATCGCCGTTGGGCAGAACATACAGCCACCGAGGATGGTCGAGCCCCGTTGCAAAGGCGCTTACCTTCAGACCTGGCGCGGCGACCGGCGATGCGCCCGGTGCCCATCCCTTCGCCGGCGCGATGTTTACCGTCGGGAACAAAGAGTGGCTCGGCGCGGGCAGCGGCGGACTGGGCCCTGTGCCGGCAATTTCCGGCAATTGCGAATTCCCCGCGCAGGCCGTGAGCCCGATCGCAGGCACGATGCCCGACAGCAGCATCGCAAGGCGGACAACAGGAAAAAATGTCATACGGGAAAACGCATCAATGGGCTCGAAGGTGGCGGGAGCTCGGCACGGGCCGGCCGGCGGGACTCGAACGTCCCGCCGTTCGAGCGCAGCCGCGTGTTATGACGTCTTCCCCACTTTCGCGTTCAACGCATCGGCCATCTTCTTGTGCTCCTTCAGGACGGGCAACGTCTTGGTGGCAAAGGCCGCCAGATCCGGATCCGATGACTGCGTCTCCTTGGTGAACAAGGAGATGGCCTTGTTGTGATCGGAGACCATGTTCTTGGCGTATGCGGCATCGAAGCTGGCACCGGATTTCATCTTCAGGGCGTCGATCATCGCACGATGCTTGACATCGAGTTGGGTCGGCACCTTGAGGTTCTTGGATTTTGCCAGCGTGGCGAGCTCGTCATTCGCCTTGCTGTGATCCTTCACCATATGCGCGGCGAAGGTCTTCGCGTCGTCCGAAGCCGCCTTTTCCGCAGCGACATTGCCCAACTCAACTTCGGTCATGCCGTCCAGGGCGGCCTGTTTCACGAAGCTCTGGTCGGTCAGGCCCTTGTCTGCGCCCATTGCCACGCCACCGCTCACGCACAGCGCGGCGGCCGCGACACACAATCCGCCTGTCAGAATTCGCATAGATCCTCCACTTGAACATTGTTTGAACGAACGGTGTTGAAACGGAGGGAGCAAGCGGTGTGCCGGCCCGCATCGCAGCCGTGGTCGGCAGCGCGGAACGGAATTCCTCAACAAACGTTGCAGCACAGTCCGAGCGTCATCAGGAGCGTTCCATGGCAGCGGGAAAATACGGCCGCAAGGCCGCAAAGAAGGTCAAACGGGCAATGCATGAGCGCAACAGCGGGACATTGCGCAGCGGCCGCTCAGGCCGCAAGGTGAAGAGCCGCAAGCAGGCGATTGCGATCGGCCTCTCCGAAGCGCGCCGCTCAGGCGCCAAGGTCCCCGCGAAGCGCAAGAGCGCCCGCAAGAAGAGCAGCGGCCGACGGACGTCGAAGCGGTCGTAGTCTCAAGGTTTCGCGGCGGGCAGCTCGTCGCCCGCTGCCGTGTAGGCCGGCGGATTGTAGAAATTCAAGGTGCGCAGCGGCGCACGGCCGGTGTTCCTGATTTCGTGCTGGTCCCGATGCTCGATGAGCATCAGCACGCCCTCGCGCAGCGGAAAGCGGCGCCCATTCACCTTCGCGACTCCGGTACCCGAGAGCACGAAGAGCCACTGATCGGCGCCCCGATGTCGATTCCTGGGACCCCCCTCGGCCTCGCCGGGCGCAATAACCATCTGCGCCGCCTGCGCGCGCGGATTGCTGATCGCCACCCGAAATCCTTTCCCGAACCGTAACGCTTTGCGTTTCATATCCGCCGCTCGAGCAATTGGCATGCCCGCAGCGCAGCGCTACAGCAGCGGCAATGCCGCAAAGGGCGCTTCAGACCGGCAGGGGTAATGGGCCGGCGACGAGACGCAGCAGCGTGATTTCGGACGGAGCCCCGAACCGATTGGGCGGACCCCAGTATCCCGTGCCGCGACTGATATAAACCCATAGATGGTTCAGCCGGTGCAGTCCCGCCGTGAACGGCTGCTGGAACCGTACGAATAGATTCCAGGGCCAGAACTGGCCGCCGTGGGTATGTCCCGAAAGCTGTAAATCGAAGCCGGCCGTCGCGGCAGCTGTGGCGGAGCGCGGTTGGTGAGCAAGCAGTATCTTCGCGGCGCCGAGCGGCGCACCGGACAGGGCGGCGGCGGGGTCGCTCCGCTGCGCCGGATTGAAGTGATGCGCGCTGTAGTCCGTAACACCTGCCACGACAAGCGGCGCTCCGCAGTGGCTCACCACGACGTGCTCGTTGAGAAGAACGTGTAGACCCAGCCGCCTGAACTCCGCGGTCCAGGCGCGCTCTCCTGAGTAGTACTCGTGATTTCCGGTCACGAGGAATGCGCCATGGCGCGCGCGCAGCCTTGCGAGGGGCGCGATGTGACGCGAGAGCTCGTGCACCGAGCCGTCCACCAGATCGCCCGTCACGGCTATGAGATCCGCCTTGAGGCCGTTTACTGCATCGACGATCGCGTCGACGTACTTCTGCTTGATCGTGGAGCCGACGTGTACGTCGCTGATCTGCGCAATGGAGAAACCCTGCAGCGCCAGCGGCAAATTGGCCAGGGGCACATCCACGCTCACTATGCGGGCGCGGCGGCGCGCGCCCGCGAAGCCCACTGCCGTTATGAACGCGGCTATTCCCACCACCAACAGCGCGGACATCGACTCCAGAAGATGTACATGACGGGCCGGCAACGCGACAATGGCCGCCAGCAGGACGAAATCGCGCAGCAGGGTGAACACGAAGAGAGAGGAGAAAAGGCTCACTGCGAACAGCCCTGCGGCTGCCACGCGATCGGCCAGCGACCTGGGCTGAAGGGAGCGGGCCGACAGACCGGCCAGCATCAGCGCATAAGAGACGAGCAGCAGCAGAGCACCCCCGAGCCGTACCCCGAAGCCTGCTGGCAGATCGGGCAACAGGCGCGCGCCGATATAGGCGTGCAAAAGACCCAATATGACCAGGGGCGCGAGGCGGCGGGTTCGCATTGACAATATCCGGCGAGAGAGCTGTGAAATTCGGGAGCGCAATGAGCGATTGGTATATGGGACCGCATTCCAGGGCTTCAACGGTGCCCTATCGCGCGGGAGCGGCGACGCGTGGCTAGCCGCCCTGAGCAGCCGGAACCGGCCGCGCCGACGGATGGCCTGCCAGTGCCGCGGCGCTACTGGGCCATCGTGGCGATCATTCTGGCGATCACGATGTCCGTGCTCGACAGTACGATCGTAAACCTCGCACTGCCCTCCATGGCGCGCGATTTCCGGGTCAGCGATGCGGCTTCCATCTGGGTCATCAATTCCTATCAGACTGCCATTCTGGCGGCACTGCTGCCGCTGGCCGCGTTGGGCGAAACCGTGGGTTACCGGCGAGTCTCGCAGTGTGGTCTGGCAATCTTCACGGTGGCGTCGCTCGCTTGCGCCGTGGCACCCACTCTCGCCCTTCTCAGCATCGCGCGCGTCATCCAGGGCCTCGGTGCCGCGGGGATCATGAGTGTGAACTCCGCCCTGGTACGGTTCACCTATCCGCATCGCATGCTCGGACGCGCGATCGGAATCAATGCTTTCGCAGTCGCTGTCGCCGCCACCATTGGCCCCACGATCGCCTCCGCCATCCTGGCCATCGCCCACTGGCGCTGGCTGTTCGCGATCAACGTGCCGGTAGGGATCTTCACCCTCTGCCTTGCACTGTATGCCCTGCCTGAAACCGAGCGTGCGCCGCGGCGCTTCAACTACGTCGGTGTGGCGTTGCATGTGGGGACCTTTGGTCTGCTCATCGGCGGACTGCAATCACTGGCGCACGATGCGGCGATTGCACTGGGATTTGCGCAAATCGCGGGCGCCTGCGCCCTGGGTGCGGTACTCGTGCGGCACGAGATCGGGCGCGTGGCGCCGCTGCTGCCGTTCGACCTGTTGCGCATCCGGCTTTTTTCGTTGTCGATTGCCACCTCGATCGGCTCATTCATGGCGCAAATGGTGGCGCTCGTCTCATTGCCATTCGAGATCCAACGCGTCGGACACACTGCTGCCGAGACGGGACTGTTGATGACACCATGGCCGCTCGGGGTGGCTCTGGCGGCACCGATCGCGGGGCGGCTTGCTGATCGCTATCCCGCGGGCATTCTGGGCAGTGTGGGACTCCTCGCGATGGCATCGGGGCTCACATTGCTGGTGTTCTTCCCGCACGACGGCACACCGGCGGATCTCATCTGGCGCATGGCGCTGTGCGGGCTGGGATTTGGTTTCTTTCAGTCACCCAACAATCGGACGCTGCTGTCCTCCGCACCGCGCGCGCGAACCGGCGCCGCGGGCGGCATGCTCGCGACGGCGCGCCTACTCGGGCAGACCCTCGGCGCCGCTGGCGTCGCGATTTTGTTTCGCGCCTATCCGGGCAAGGGTTCAAACCTGGCATTAGGCGTGGCCGCCGCAATTGCGCTCACGGCAGCGGTGGTCAGCGTGACTCGACTCGCAGGCAATAAGAGGGACGGAGCCGCCCTGCCGCGCACGGAGTAACGCGCGATGTACGCTACGATGAATGCTCGGAGGTGCGTTCACCGCCGGACCTTCAGTCGGCATTGCGCTCGAACAGACGGCAGTAAAGGCAGTCAGCCTTGCTCGTGCTGTGGAACAGGAAGTTGAGAATCCACGGGCTCTCGGCGTGGGCTGCCGCGTACTCCAGCCGCTGATTGCCTAGATCGCGCTGAGCGACTTCGACCGGGGCGGCGCCTGCGAAAATCTCGTTCGCGCGAGTGATCTCGATCGTGCCCCGCGGATGCACGGTGATCGTGGCGGCACCGTTCTCAACACGCCCGGCGAGCAGCTCTGCGTCGTTCTCGTTTCTGAACAGGGTGCGGAAGTACTGTATGATTTTGCCGTGCGGCGAATCCGCCGGCCCAAGACCTGCCCGACCCAGTTCGCAGCAGGCGGTCAGCTCCACACGATCGGTGGGAAACCCATCTCGGACGAGCATGGCGCGTACGAGGTCGGCGGCTTCGTAGTCGTTGAACACAGCGAGTAAGACAGCGCTCATGTCTCTCTCCCCTGGTGATGGCCATTGCCCCCGGTGCGGATGGAATTGTACGCCCTGAACGGGCTTGACAAAACAGCGGCTGGCTGGAGCTGGGGCTCGGCCTGCACCGCTCGCACGGCCAGTGCGCCGCGCTCAGTGATCCAAGTTGAAGGTTTGTGAGAGACACCGCAGCCACTGCCCTTCGTCATCTGGAAGAGACCTTCGGCGATCGCCTCTACAGCGCGGCTGAGCGCCTGGTCGAGGGCGGTTGCGTGCTCGACGTGCGTATTCTCCAAAGCGGTAGCGTGGTCACCGGCGTCGTTGACGACGGTCCCCAGGAACCCCGGTCGGCGGACAGGCATCGTGTCTATATCCGGCGGCCGGACACGGCTCTGGCAGGCCAAAAAATCGACGGCGAATGCAGCTGCAGCGAAGCTAGCCCTTGCGTACACGTGGCTGCAGTATCGATTGCCGCTGAAACCGCTCTGCGCAAGCCACCAATCAGCCCTCCGCGAACGAGCGTCGAGCCGCCATTGCAGCGTTCGGCTGCCGCACTGACACGAAGTACACCAGCGCAGCAGCAGCGGCTTTACTACGTTCTCGAAAAGCCCCGGTCTGAGGCCGGTGCGCACCGATCTGCGGGCGCAGTTCGGATCTGCGCGTGGGTGGGCCAGACCTTATCGGGAAGCGAAAGCATTCTCGCTGACAGCCTCCATCCTTTCGCCGCACGCGCTTCGCTGGGCAGCACGGAGTTTCCACGGTACGTGGATCCGCGGGACAAAGAAATCCTACAGACGCTGAGCGCAGGCCGGATTGACGGTCCCTGGGAGGTGCGTGGGCGGAGCGGCGAGCTGGTGCGGCAGATCGTCCACACCGGACGCGCATTCCGGCATTCGCTGAGTGGTCGCGCGCTACGGGCCGGCAATCCTCGCCGCGTGCTGTTTGAATGGGAAGTGTTGCCGAACGGCGCTCAGGAGCTGCGTTGCCAGGCAGGCGCGGCCGTCGACATTTTCCTCGATGTCGAACCCGCACTGTACATCGATCCGACCGCTGGCGAACTGGGAGCTCTCGAGCTCCCGTGCCCGCTGGGCCTCCTACGACACTATTGGGAACACCCCGCGGTCCCACCCGAGCAGGTCGCCGCCGTGAACGACCAGATATCGTGCGAGCTCGGGGCAGCAATTTTCCCAACCCTGCGCGCGTTACCGGTGCAGAGGCAAGCGCTTTCCACATTGAACGCGCGGCTGGTTTTGTCCGGTGACCCCGACGTCGCGTCGCACGTGGTGGCCCACGAGGGGCGTCCCTGGGTCAACACTGAGGAGGCAACGCGTGCGCCTCTCGCCCTGCTCCAGTTCATTTACAACGGACTGCCCGTCGACAGCCGCGGATTGCAGAGCGAACCGGGCAGCGTGCGTCAGATGAAGGACGGCGTGGTCTATGAGATTGACCGGGATCGCGACACCGAGCGGGAACTTCGGACCCGACTCGAACGTGACCTCCCGGCCGCAGCCGAGAACCGCGAGAAGTGGTTTACGTTCATGATGGATGCCCTTCCGACGCTCCGGGCGGCTGGATGGGAAGTGTCCATCGATGCCCGCTTCCCGTATCGAATCGCCACGCCGGACAACTGGTACGGCGATCTGGAAACGGATCGGCGGCAGGGCTGGTTCAATCTGCGCCTCGGCGTGGTGGTAGACGGCCGGCACGTCAATCTCCTGCCCGCCCTCGCCCGCTATTTGCAGACTTCATTGACAGGCGCCGCGGACAGCGCGGCCGAAGGACTCCCGGGAGGCGCCGACTCGGGCTGTCGCGTCGGGGAGCAATGGCTGGTGCGACTGGACGACGGAAGTTACCTGCCCGTCGCCATCGAGCGTATTCAACGCATCGCCAACACGTTGGTGGAGCTTTTCGATCGGGATGCGCTTACCCGGCACCAGGCCCTGTCCCTGCCGGTTAGCCAGACCGGCCGGTTGGCACAACTTTCCCGCGAGTTGAATCGACCGGTGCTGCGCTCGGATGATTCATCCCTGCGTGCGCTCATCGATGACCTCGAGGCTTCCGGCGGTATCCAGCCGCTGGCCGCGCCAGCGCACTTTCGAGCGGCGCTGCGCCCGTACCAGGAAGAAGGCTTGGGATGGTTGCAGTTTCTGCGCCGCCATCATCTCGGCGGCATCCTGGCGGACGACATGGGCCTCGGGAAGACAGTGCAAACGCTGGCGCACCTCGCCTTGGAAAAACAGCACGGGCGCCTGGACAAGCCGTCGCTGATCGTCGCGCCGGTCAGCACCCTCGGCAACTGGCAACAGGAAATTTACCGCTTCGCCCCTGAGCTGACCTGCCTGACACTGCATGGAGCCAGGCGCAGAGAATCGTTCGCTCTGATCGATACAGTCGACATCGTCATCACGGGATATCCGCTGCTGCAACTCGACAGTGAAGTTCTGCTGGCGCGCCATTTCTATCTCGTCATTCTCGACGAAGCACAGACGATCAAGAATCCGGCCGCCAAAGTGTCGGCAGCGGCGCGCGCGTTACGCGCGGACTATCGGCTGTGTCTGACGGGCACGCCGGTCGAGAACCATCTTGGCGAATTGTGGTCACTGTTCGATTTCGTGCAGCCGGGGCTGCTGGGGAACGAGAGACATTTTCAGCGCCATTACCGCACCCCCATCGAAAAGAACGGCAACCGGCCGCGCGCGCAGGCCCTGGCGCAACGGCTCGCTCCGTTTCTTCTGCGGCGCACGAAAGATGCTGTCGCCAAGGACCTGCCCCCCAAGACAGAAATCGTCGAATCCATCGCACTGGAGGAGAAACAGCGGGACTTCTATGACGGTATCCGCCTTGCAACCCACCGGCGCATACAGGAAGTCGTTCAGCAGCAGGGCCTTGCCCGCAGCCAGATCACCATACTGGATGCGCTGTTGAAGCTGCGGCAGGCCTGTTGCGATCCGCGGCTCCTGGACGTGGCGGCCGCAAAGGACGGCATTCCCTCGGCCAAGCTGGACTGGCTGTCCACCGTGCTGCCCGAGCTCATTGCGGAGGGCCGGCGCGTCTTACTGTTCTCGCAGTTCACCTCGATGCTGCGCCTCATCGAAGCAACTGTGACCCGGCTTTCCATTCCGTATTGCCTGTTGACTGGCGCGACGCAGAATCGCTCCGCTGTCATCGCCCGCTTTCAAGCGGGTGCCGTGCCTCTGTTTCTGATCAGCCTCAAGGCCGGCGGTACCGGTCTCAACCTCACCGCCGCCGATACCGTCATTCACTACGATCCCTGGTGGAATCCCGCTGTCGAGGCGCAGGCGACGGACCGGGCGCATCGCATCGGCCAGGACAAACCCGTCTTCGTGTACAAACTCATCGCACAAGGCACGGTCGAGGAGCGAATCATGCAGCTGCAGGCCGCCAAACACGCGCTCGCGAATCGGCTGTATACGGAAAACAGCGCCTCGCCGGTCTCCTGGACGGCGGCGGACCTGGAAGCGCTGTTCGCACCGTGATGACCATCGACAGCTCATTGCAGGCGCAGGTCGATGCGCAACTCATGGAGCAAGGCGCATTCGCGCCGCTGGAGCTGTTGTTCAACTCCGGGCGCCTGCTCTACAGCGATTACGCAGGCTGGCGCCGCCGGGAAACCGAGGTTCTCGACAGTGTGCTGATGGGAAACAAGGCCAGAATCCGGGCGGAAATAGAGCAAGCCGTCGGGTATGCGCGCAGCATCGGACTCGTGGAACAGACGCAGGAGTTTCATGCCTGGCACACGGACGCGGCGGGCGGGAGTCTGGTCGGCGGCGACAAGCCGCTGCGCATCAGCACGGATCCCCACCTGCAGCGCCTCCTCGGGACCCGCTACGTCCCCGCGCAAGATGCACCACAGATGGATCTTTTCTTCGACAACCCGGTGGTGGCTCTGGCCAACGGCATCGTACAAGCACTAACGACCCGGAACGTGGCCGACGCCCAGAGGCAGCTCGACCGGCTCTATGCGCAGGCACCCAACCATTCCGACCTGGCCGCGTTCGATCAATTGCTTGCCGCGCTCGGCCGCCTGGGGCATGCCGGTGCGGACCCACGCGAGGAGCTGGATTTTCTGCTGGGGGCAACCCCGACGGCCAGGCGCCTGTTAGGTGCGCAATCGCGGGACCTGCTGTCGCCCTTGTGGCTGCAGCTGGCCGACACCCTGCGGGGCCACACTTTTTCACCCGACCAGCCGACCCTGCATCGCAGCTTCGCCCTGAGTCAGGCACAGGACTGGGCCGGCGTCAGCGACAGCGTGCTGGGCGAGGGAGGTTGGCAGCGGCATGCACCTTTATGCCTGCGCCTCGTCGAGAGCGCTTTTGGTCGCCGGCGCCGCGTGGAAGCGCTGCTGGCCTGGTGCCATGTGTGTTGGCGAGCACCCGAGGAGGCGGCGGAGGCACTCAGCAAGCTCAGACAGCCTGACTTGACCGCGTTATGGCAGACGTTTCTCGACAGCGAGCCGGAGCTGCCGACGCCGCGGCAGGCAGCAGAACCCCTGCTGACCGCCACTGATTTTCCGGCATGGCTGCTATTGCACGAGCCCGGGCTCGCCCTGCAGTTTGCGGAGGACTTGCCGGTCGGCAACACGGCCGGGGAGGAGCATTACCGGTGCGTGCATCGATGGATCCATGCACGGCGCGCAAACCGCCCGGCCGAGGAGGTGGCCCTGCGCAAGGTCTTGCAAGCGGGCCACCCTGTCCTGTTCGAGATGCTGAAACAGTCAGTGCGAAAGTAAGCGCGTGCGCCCAGGAGCGGCCAGACCCAACCGGCGTCCCGCCGGGACTAGCGCGCTCATACGTCCGTGAGTGGCAGCCCACCCGGCGCCGGCGATGGGCACAGATCAGTGCTCCGGCTGATTGGCTTTTTGTCGCACCTTCATGGTCAGTCCATGAGGTCCGGAGAGCCAATAGGATCCGAGCTGCTTGTTGATCTTGACGGCATCCCCGGCCCGTAGACCCATATCCCCGGAGACCCCCTGCATCTGTTGCCAGACCTGGCCGTTGTCCAGGTGCAGAACCATTTCGTTCGGCGAATGCTCTATGCTGACCACGCGAGCCAAGAGGTGCCCCGGCTCCTTGTCAGGGTTTTCCTGCGCGATCGGCTTTTGCTTTTGCTTGTCAACCGGGCTCGCTCGATCCATCCCGGCCGGGGTTGCCGCGACAGTTGGGCTCGAATCGTGTGGTGCCGCGGCCTGCGGCGCGGGCGCGGCTTCCGGGAAGCGTGCGGCCTCTCTGTCGTAGCACGCGAGTCGTCGGCCCGGATCGGTTTCATGCGCACACGAGCGTACGCTGGCAGGCAGGGACTCGGGCGATGCGAATGCCGGCAGTGCCGCTAGCGATATCGCCCACCCCAGCAGCCATGTCCGCCGTGTTCGTGCCAAGACGCGCTTTCGCGATAGTTCAGGCATCTGTCTCTTCCGGCGGCGTGGAGCCGCGGCCCCCTGTTTCGACCAAAATGCCGGGCATGAAGGATTCCAGCTCCAGGCGCGAGTTGCGTTTCGTTGCCGCGGTCATGCTATTGCCGCGGTAGTGCAACCGCCGCGAAATGCTCGACCACGGGAGGTGACTCGAAGAACGGACCGATGAGCCCACGCCACCGCGCGAAGGCCGGCGAGCCGCGAAAACCCTCGGTGTGATCCTCGAGAGTGCGCCACTGTACCAGGAGGGCGAAGCGGTTCGGGGTCTCGATCGAGCGCCGCAGCTCATGCGACAGATAGCCGGGACTGGCCGCGAGAACTTTTTCCGCTACCGGAAAGACCTGTTGGAATTCCGCCTCGCTGCCGGGCCGGAGGGTGAGCAGAGCGAATTCAAGAATCACGGTGATGAGGTCTCCTGCGAAGTGAGCCAGACGGGCGGCGCCGGGGCGTCCCCCTGGGGCGGGCTCCAGCGGCCGCCCATGACGTTAGATGACAACCCACCCCGCTAGGAGGCGCTCTTCAGACAGTCGCTCATGAACTTCTTGCGATCGGCCCCCGCGAGGCCCTTGGTCTTCGCGTCCGCGTTGCAGGTTTTCATCTTCGATTGCTGAGTGTTCACGGGCGGACTCGTCGTGGAGCTGGCCGACAGGCAGGTCTTCATGAACGCCTTGCGATCATCGCCGGCCAGGCCCTTGGCCTTGGCATCGGCATTGCAGGTGGCCATCTTCGTCTGCTGGCTGTTGGCGGCCGTCGCCGGCTGCCCCAGCGCCCCAAACGCCAGCACCGCGCTCGCCGCCACCAGCCATATTGAACGTCTCATACGCCCTCCTCTTGGAATCAGCGAATATAGGAGCGATCGTATGGTAACTCTCCCGCGCGCCCCCGTCCCCAAAATGGGGCGCGGCGGCTTGGGCGGGAGCTTGCCCCGCTAGAGGAACCGCGGTACGGCGCGGCGGCCAGGCACAAAGTTGGTGCGGGCCTGGCAGGGTCCTGCCCGAATTCGTGCGGTGTTTGACGTGGACTGGGTGGCGTGAGGGAATGCGACCATCAAAGCCAAAGACGGGCATTCCAACAGCCGGCAGGCCAAAGCCGCGCGCGCTGCCCGAAACTTCGTGACGGGCTGCGACGGCAGCCCTACTCCATATCCGGATACGGTCCCGTGCCGCCGCCCGCGATGAACCGGGTGATATGCGACTCGAGTACTGGCAGAGGCACCGAGCCCAACTCCAGCACGGCATCGTGGAAGGCCCGTATATTGAAGCGCTCGCCGAGCGCCTGCTCCGCATTGGCCCGTACGCGAAGAAGTGCCTTTTCGCCGAGATAGTACGAAAGCGCCTGCGCGGGCCAGGCAATGTACCGGTCCACCTCGGTTTCGATCTCGTGCTCGGGTAACGCCGTGTACTGCCGCAGGTAGGCGAGCGCCTGCTCTCGCGTCCAACCCTGCGCATGCACACCGGTATCCACTACGAGCCGTGCCGCACGCCAGATCTGATAACCCAACATGCCGAACCGGTCGTACGGCGTCTCGTACATTCCCATCTCGACGCCCAGGCTCTCGCAATACAGCGCCCAGCCTTCGCCGTAAGCGGAAATGTACGTGTGCTGCCGAAACTCCGGCTGACCCTTGTGCTCCATCGCGATCGGCATCTGGAATGCGTGGCCAGGCGCTGACTCGTGCAGCGTCAGAGCGGTCAGGTTGTAGAGAGGACGGTTGGGCAAGTCATACGTGTTGACCAGGTAGACGCCTGGCCCGCCACGCCCCGCCGTGTAGAAGGGCGCGAGGTCGTCCGGCACCGGCTTGATCGCGAAGCGCGCGCGCGGCAGGTAACCGAAATACTGCGCAGCCTTGCCGTCGAACTTCTTCGCGATCCAGGCGGCACGCATGAGCAGCTCGTCCTGGGTTTTGGCGTAGAACCGCGGATCGGAGCGCAGCGACTCCAGAAAAGCCGGGAAATCGCCCTGGAAGCCGGTCTCGCGCATCACCCCGAGCATCTCCTCGTGCAACCGGGCTACTTCCGCCAACCCGAGCGAATGAATCGCCTCCGGCTCCATATCCAGGGTCGTGAATTCCCGAATCTTCGCGCGATAGAACGCTTTACCGTCCGGGAGGTCCTGCGCGGCCAGGGTCGTCCGCAGACCCGGTACGTACTCGGTACGCATGAACTTCAGGAGCTCGACGTAGGCGGGCTGCACGCCGTCCCGAATCGTGTTGACCGCTTCCGCGCGCAATTTAGCTTGCTGCGCGGCCGGGACGCCCGGCATTTCCTTGAAGGGGGCGTAAAAAAGGCTCGCTTCAGGCGTAGCGTTCGTGACGGCGGTAAGCGAACCATCGCGGCCCTGCATCGTCACCCGCGGCGGCGTAAACCCGCGTTTCATCCCGGCGCGCATCTCATCCATCTGCTCGCGGAAATAACGCGGGATGTCGCGCATCTGCGCGATCCAGTTCTTGTAATCGTGCACCGTGCGGAACGTCCGGCGCGCCGTATAGCCGATGTCGGTCCAGAAGGTCGTATCGGAGTTGGCCGGCATCTCGAAGTCGCGAAACCGCTGGTTCGCGATCAGCACTTCGATCTGCGGTCGGTAGATGTCGAAGTTGATCTGCTCCGGCGGTGAGAGCTCCGCGCGGGGTATCGCATCCAGTTTACGGAGCACATCCTCCCAATAATGCAGGCGCGCTTCCTGCGCGGCCGGGTCGACTCTCGGCAGGTGGTCCAGGATGGGCTTCTGCGTGTCCTCATCCGCGGCGAACTGATCCTCACGCCATTTCCATTCGGTGGAATAGATCGCGCGCAACCGGGCATCCGTCTCGTTCTGTTGGGACGGCGACTGCTGGTTCGAGCCGGGTGAACATGCGGACATGGCGGCCACCGTCATTGTAATCATCAGCCCGCGCGCAACGAGTGCATGCATAAGGATCCTTCTCTTCGACAGCGAAACGCGACGCGAGCCCGAAGCCTATCGCTGTGGCGAGGGGCGAACGCCAGAGTGCTCGGGTACACCCGCTATGTTTCCAAGCGTTGCGTGCAATCGACACGCCCCTTAGACTCGAGGCCTTCATGGGAGATGGCATTCCTCCTCGAACCGCCGCACCAGCGGCTGATGATGCCTACGCTTGGCCCGTGCGGAAAGGCGTAGTCGCGTCCCGAAGCCTGTCCGAAGGGGTCGCACCTTACTGAAGGACAGGTCAATGTGGAAATCGATAGTCGCAATCTGCGTCGGCGGCAGCGTCGGCTCCCTGCTTCGCTGGTGGCTGGGCATGCTGCTCAACGCGCATTTTCCCACGATGCCGCCAGGCACCCTCACCGCCAACCTCATCGGCGGCTACATCATCGGACTGGCAGTCGCCTTTTTCGCGACCTTCTCCGCGGTGGCACCCGAGTGGCGGCTGTTCGTGATCACCGGCTTCTGCGGCGGACTCACGACCTTTTCCACGTTTTCCGCGGAGATCGTCGCGCTCCTACAGCAAGGGCGTACGCTGTGGGCGGTGGGGGCCGCGGCGACGCACCTCGCGGGCTCGATCCTCATGACTTTCGCGGGCATCGGCACGGTCATGTGGGTGCGGAGCCAAAGCGGTCAATGAGCGCGTCACCAGGGGATACACCATGCAAGGCTCGCTACTCAGATTCTACGTTCACGAGGGCGACCGCCACAGCGGCCGGCTCGTGTGGGAATGGCTCCTCGAGCAAGCGAACAGCCTCGGCGTTCGTGGCGGCTCGGCCTTTCGCGCGATGGCCGGATTCGGTCGCCACCACGTGTTGCATGAGAACACGTTCTTCGAGCTGGCCGGAACGCTCGCTGTGGAAGTCGAGTTCATCATCACCGACGACGAAGCGCGCCAGCTGCTGGCACTGCTCCATCGCGAGAAGATCCGGTTGTTCTACGTCCGCATTCCGGCGCGCTTTGGCGTGATCGATCCGGACACGAGCCATCCGCCCACACTCGATTGAGCGACCCGCAAGCGATGCGCGGCGAGATCGCGAGTGCACGCGGCTGAGCACCCCCCGGCGGAGCACCTCGCTGACGCCGTTACCCACCCGCCTGTTGAGCCACGCGTTGATCCATGATGGCGACGAGGGCGGCGCGGATTCCGGGCTCATAGGCCGAGTGACCTGCATCGTCGATGATCTGGAGTGTGGATTCCGGCCAGGCGGCATGCAGAGCCACCGCGGTGACCGGCGGGCACACGAGATCGTACTTACCCTGCACGAGCGCCCCAGGGATGTGACGGATCCGGTCCACTCTGCGCAGCAGCAGATCATCGGGCAAAAAACGGTTCGCGCGCATGTAGTGCACTTCGAGCCTCGCCAGGCCGACGGCTGTCTGCGAAAGCCCCGCCTGGCCGACGCTCTGGGGGCCTGAGCGGAGCGTCGCGCACCTGCCCTCGTACGTAGCCCAGGCGCTCGCGGCGGCACTGCGCACTTCGGGCCGCGGATCATTGAGCAACTCCCAATAGCCTTCGCGGATATCGCCGCGCAGCCGCTCCGGCAGAAAGCCAACAAACGCCTCCCAGGCCTGCGGCGCGAACTGGCGGATGCCATGGAGGAACCAGTCGATCTCCGCATCGCGCAGCAGAAAGATACCGCGCAGTGTGAGGCTCAAACACGCTTGCGGATGCTCTTGGGCATAGGCCAGCGCAAGCGTGGAGCCCCAGGATCCCCCGAAGACATGCCAGGCAGGGATCTCCAGCATCCCACGCAGGACTTCGAGATCGCCGACGAGATGTGCCGTAGTGTTGTTCCGGACCTCCGCGTGCGGCGTCGACCGCCCCGCTCCGCGTTGATCGAAGAGCACGATGCGATAGCGTTGCGGATCGAAGAACCGCCGCTGGTCGGGCGAGCAGCCGGCGCCCGGCCCCCCATGCAGGAACACCACCGGCACGCCGGCTGGGTTGCCGCACTCCTCCCAATACAGGGTATGGATGGCGTCGACGACGAGCCGGCCGCTGCGATACGGCTCGATCGGAGGATAGAACTCAGGAGTGCGGCTTTCGGGGTGGGGCGAGCTCATCGAGTCGCAAACTACCGCATTCCCGGGCGCAGAGCGCCGCCATCGTACGACGGAGCCGACCGACCGGGTCGGGACCTGGGGCTCCAAGCAGATGAATGGCGGCAGCAACGATTGCTGCCGCCGGGGGATCAAGCCGCGGCGCTCCCAGGCTTCGAGTCAGGGTAGAGGTACCAATCCACGCACCCATAGGCGGAGGACGGATCGACTGCCGCCGGGTGGGGTCGCGCGGCCACTTCGGTTCGCTCCGTGGTGCAGCAGAAAAAGCTCCTCATGTTGAGCGCCTCTTCCGTAGGGAAGGGGATAGCCGAGAGGACTCCGTTCCGCGTCTGCTCCGATGTCGGTTTCATTGCGAGCTGGCCTCCGGTGAAGGCAACATCTTTGCGCCCTCTATATGACATCCTCATGATGCTCCCGGACTCTATGCAATGCGAACTTGAACGTAAGCGTTGACGCAATCGGCGCACAGAGTTCGCCCGTGGAGACTGCCGCACCCGTTGGGCGCCGGGCAAAGACGCGCAGCCATTACTGTCGCGGCACGCCTCTAGCAATGAGTGAACGTGTAGGGAGTTCCCGCGGCAGCGCTATCGCCTGCTACTTCCGCCGCTCGATCGTATGAAGCGGCACCGTGGTTACCGGCCTCGCCGAGGGGCCGTTACGCCCGGGGGCAGCCGCAGTCAGCGGCAGGCATTCCTGGAGCGACGCCCGGCAGCGTGCGGCAAGTTCCTGGTACTGCCGTGTCCCGATCGCCTTCCATTCGATTTCTTCGGCCGTGAGCTCCCGAACCGCTCGGGCCGGCACGCCCGTCACGAGCGTGCGCTTCGGCACAATGAACCCGGCCCGTACGAAGCTGGCAGCCCCAACGAGCGACTCTTCGCCAATGACGACGTCGTCCATGACCACTGCATTGATGCCTACCAGCGCCCCTCGCCGCACAGTGCACCCGTGCAGCACCGCCCCGTGTCCAATATGGGCATCTTCCTCGAGCAGCACCTCCTTCGCGGGGAAGGTATGCAGCACGCAGTTGTCCTGCACGTTCGAACCCGGACCCAGCACGATTCGGCCAAAGTCCCCGCGAAGTGACGCGCCTGGTCCGACATAGCACCGTGGGCCGATGACGACGTCCCCGATCAGCACGGCCTGAGGATGGACGATCGACGACGTGTCGACAACTGGAACGATTCCTTCCAAAGATGAGTCGGGCTTGGCTAAGGCTTTGAACGTCGAAGAGAGGGGTGGCCGGTCAGCCCCGCCGACCGGTGCCAAAGAACGCCTGCACGG
>JAQGOC010000005.1 GCA_028293805.1 Gammaproteobacteria bacterium | reverse complement strand
CGCTCGAGGCGTCGAATGTCAGGTTCAGGCGCTCGTCTTTGCTGCTCCAGTTCGCGTTCAGTCCGATGGCCTTGAGCGTATCCGGCGTCCGTATGGTGTCGTTCCCGTGCTCGCGGATGAAATCGGTGTGCGCCTGGTCCGTAGTCGTGAAGCTCGTGAGGACGCCGTTCGGATCGAGCGTGCCACTGGCGATCTGTTGGTTGTCGAAGTAGAAGCCGACGGCAGTGGTTTCGGAATGGATCTTGTAGCTGTCGTACAGGCCGTCCAGAGTCAGCAACGTCTGATCGTTCGGCCGCCACTGCAGAACGCCGGTCGCGCCCAACCGCTTGCGCACGCTGTCGATCGTCTGGACATCGAGCTGCTGCGGCATGTAACCATGGGGATCGCCGGGGAGCAGCGGGAAATCCGTGGCCACCCAGTTGCCGGTGGCAACCTGGTTGGTACGCGCGTGCCGCTCCTGCATGGACAGCGATGCGAGTGCGCCGAATGTGCCGTCCGCGAACGTATCGCTCAACAGCACGAAGCCTTGTGGCGCCGCCTTCCCGGACAGCTGGTCATACTCCCCTTTGGCGCTCAGGATGCCCTTGAAGCCCTTCAGGTCCAGGGGGCGCGGCGTGTGCAGATTCATCAACCCGCCGATGCCGCCGTCGATTTGCGAAGCCGCGGAGGTCTTGTACACGTCGGCGCCGTTGATCAGCTCCGCCGGCAGGACGTCGAAATCGAAGGAGCGGACGCCGGTCTGGGAGGGCAGCGTGCGGCCATTCACCAGCACGGTATTGAATGTCGGCCCGAAGCCGCGGATGGTGACCGTCTGGCCTTCGCCGACCTGGTTGCGGTCGATGGCGACACCGGTGATTCGCTGGAGCGACTCGGCGACATTTGCATCCGGAAACTTGCCGATGTCCTCCGCGGAGATAGAGTCCACGACGGCGTCCGCATCGCGCTTGATGTCCATGGCGCGCTCGAGACTCGCGCGGATGCCGGAAACGACTATCTCTTCAAGCTGCGGCGTGCCCGGGGTCGCAGGTGGCCGTACCGCCTGAGAAGTGTCGGCCGGGCTCTCGGCCCGGGCACTCGTTCCCGCCATGGCGATGAGGCCTGCCGCGAAAGCAGCAGAACGCCCGATGCCAATGAGAGTCTTCGCGCGGAGTGGATGCTTGCGGAACCTTTTCACCGTCTTACCCCCTAATCGTCGGCCCTTGAAGTCTGTGCGCCGCGCAGCCCCCGTTGTTGTGCAACGTCATGGGGTCTGGTGCGCGGGCCGCATATATCATATAAATCATATTCGAAGTCAATACTCCGAGAGTGACCTGCCTGGCAGCTTCAGCGGATTTCACCGCGACCTCACGTCCGAAAGCTTGCCCGCGAGTGACGGCAAGTTGGATGATCGATGGGAAACGTCGCGTAGGCGGCGCGCAACGGCGCGCGCGATTTCGCGAGCATCGCTAGGGGCTTGCGCCCCCGCGGGTCGTTCGAGTTGCACGTCGCCTTAGGAAGCGAAGCGGGATGCATGCAATAAAGCCCAACACTGGTCTGTTGCCGTGAGCCAATTTGCAGGCCGGCGGATTTTCGGATCGCTCCCCGATGGGACAGCGATCGAGGCGCTTACGCTGGGTGGCGCCGATGGGCTTCAGGCCGAAATCCTGAGCTATGGGGGGATCCTGCGCGGACTCACGCTGCCGACAAGGCGCGGCCGCACGAATCTTGTGCTCGGTCTGCCGGACCTCGATGCGTATGTTGGCGACAGTGCTTTTCTCGGAAGCATCGTTGGGCGCTTTTCAAATCGCATTGCGGGCGCATCCTTTACGCTGGACGGACAGCTCCATCGCCTCAGCGCGAACGACGGATCGCACCACCTGCACGGCGGTGAGCTTGGGTTCAGCAAGCGGGCCTGGAGAGTCCTCGATTTTGCCCCCGGCAGCCGGGCGCGGCTGCGACTGGGGCTGCGCTCCCTGGCAGGCGAGGATGGCTACCCAGGCAATCTCGATGTCAGTGCCGAGTTCATAGTCGACAGTGATCGGCTCGAATTGCGCTTCGAGGCCCGCTGCGATGCGCCTACACCAGTCAGTCTCACGTATCACCCGTACTTCAATCTTTCCGGCGCAACGCGCTGGCTCGCAGACGATCACTGGCTGCGGATATGCGCAGACCGCTTTCTGCCGGTGACGAATCCTGGCCTGATTCCAACGGGTGAGCTGTGCCCCGTTGTAGACACGCCATTCGACTACCGCCGGTTGCGTATGCTGCGCCCGGTGGCAGCCGGAGCGCATCCGCAACTCGCCGCCGCCGGCGGCTATGACCACTGCTTCGTGCTAAACCCCGGGGTAGAGATGGCCGCCGAGCTGCGCTCGGTGCATAGCGGCGTCGCAATGCGCATCGGCACCGACCAGCCAGGTCTCCAGTTCTATGATGGCCACGCACTGCCGCCACGACATCCCGGGGCGGGTCGGGGGATCTGCCTGGAACCGCAGGGGTTTCCCAATGCGCCGAACGAGACGGCGTTCCCCTCCGCCATTCTGCGGCCCGGGCTGGTGTACTCGCGTTGCGTGGCCTACACCTTCAGCCACCTATGAGCCTGTGCACGTACCATCGCCTGCCGCGCGGGGGCAGGTGTCGCGAGCGGGCTTTCATTTCGCACTTATTTATCATATAAATGCGCGACAAGGGTGTCGAATGGCGCGCCCACGCCGGATCCGGCGCAAAGATGACTCATGGGCAACGATCGGCAACGCAAACGATTCCGCAGCGGCGACACCTACGGCAAACTCGATCGCGACGGCTTCATTCATCGCAGCTGGATGAAGAGCGAGGGTCTGCCGGACGACGTGTTCGACGGCCGGCCGGTCATCGGAATCTGCAATACATGGTCCGAGCTGACCCCTTGCAACGCTCATCTGCGCGACATTGCCGAGCACGTCAAGCGCGGAGTGTGGGAGGCCGGCGGCTTGCCGCTCGAGTTTCCCGCGATGTCTCTTGGCGAGACGCAGATGCGGCCGACTGCCATGCTCTTCCGCAACCTGCTGGCGATGGAGGTGGAAGAGTCGATTCGCGGCAATCCGATCGATGGCGTGGTTCTTCTCGGAGGCTGCGATAAGACCACGCCGGGACAACTCATGGGCGCCGCGAGCGTCGACCTGCCGACCATCGTCGTCTCCTCCGGTCCGATGCTGAATGGCAAGTTTCGGGGTCGCAACATCGGCTCGGGCACCGACGTGTGGAAGTTCAGCGAGGCCGTGCGGGCCGGTGAAATGCCGCTTGCCGATTTCATGGCGGCCGAGAGCGGCATGTCCCGCTCCCCGGGCACATGCATGACCATGGGTACCGCCTCGACGATGGCGGCCCTCGTGGAGGCGATGGGCCTGTCATTGCCGTTCAACGCCACGATCCCCGCTGTTGACGCGCGCCGACGTACTCTAGCTCACGAGACGGGTCGCACCATTGTGCGCATGGTTCGCGAAGACCTGCGCCTGTCCCAAGTGGCCACGCGTGCGGCTTTCGAGAACGCCATTCGTGTGCATGCCGCCATCGGCGGCTCGACCAATGCCGTCGTACATCTGCTGGCGCTCGCTGGCCGGCTCGAAGTCGAGTTGTCGCTCGAGGACTTTGACACTTTGAGTCGCGCGGTGCCGCTGTTGGTCGACCTGCAGCCTTCGGGCCGCTACCTGATGGAGGATCTCCATTATGCCGGCGGATTGCCCGCAGTGATGAAGGCGATGGGCTCGCTCCTGGATCTCGATGCGCCGGCTGTTTCAGGTGCTACGCTGCGAAACCAGGTGGCTGATGCAAGCTGCTTCGACGCGGAGGTGATCCGCACGGTCAGTGCGCCTGTGAAGGCATCCTCCGGCATCTGGGTTCTGCGCGGCAATC
>JAQGOC010000391.1 GCA_028293805.1 Gammaproteobacteria bacterium | reverse complement strand
TACCATTTCCAGGAGGGCCTTGCGGCCGGCTCCACAGCCGCCGCCCTCCGGCATGCGCTGCTGATTGCCGGCCAGCCCATTCTGTTCGCGACTCTCATCAACGTTAGCGGCTTCCTGGCTCTGGCGCTCTCGGATCTGCCGCCGATGCGCCAGTTCGGGATCGTTGCCTCGTCAGCGTTCGTTCTGGCGCTGCTCGCCGACTTCACCGCACTGCCGGCCGCTCTGTGGATCGTGAGCCGCTATGGACGGCGCAGCGTCCCCGTTTCCGTCGACTGAGGCATGCAGCAACAGCTCTTGCGTCGGCCTGGCCGTGCCATGTTGACTCGTACCGAAAAATCCGCCTTCCCGGGAACGCCATATGCAGACAGATGGGCAACCTGGAGGCGGCACAAAATGCGTAACGAAGGACGGTCCACCCTGGTGAGAGTGACGGGCGCGGTCAACGTGCTACTGGGGCTGTGGTTGGTCGTCTCACCCTGGGTCATCGGGTCTCCCGCCAGTGCCATCTCGCGCAGTGCAATGGGTGTTGGCGTTCTCATCGCCTTGAGCGCTGCAATCCGCTTGTCGGCCAGGAAAACCTCGATTCTCAGCTACCTCAACATTCTGTTCGCCGGCTGGGCCATCGTGTCGCCCTGGGTCTTCGGCACTGTCACCGGAGACGCCCGGACCTGGAACTACGTGATCGTCGGAATGGCGGTAGTCGCCTTGGAAGGGCTGAGCCTTACCGCGAGCGCGTTGTGGCGCCCGTGGTCCCCGAGCAGCGGCGTATCCTCGGGCTCGTCCGGGCATACGAGAAAACCAGGATAGCGTCGATAGCCGCGGCCGGCAGTACCGCGACTGGTGAGTTGAAGGGTCGCCAGCACCGCACGCGTCCTCCCCCGCCGCTTCAATGCGCCGTAGGTAACGTACTCGCGGCCGCCGCGGCCTTCGCGCGGAGCTCGATAGAATCGGCGACGATAAAAGCGTGTACGGCGCGTACGTCCTGTGCCGAGAGAACATCGTCGAACGCAGGCATCCCCGCATACCTGTAGGCGCCCTTGAGCACGATCGCCTCGAAATTTTGATGCGTTTCCGGCGGCAGATTCCACAGATCCGGATATCCGTTCAGCCTGCCACGGAAGCCATGACAGGCGGCGCAACGCTCGAACACTGCCTCACCGCGTTTGAGGACCTTCTCGTCGCTCGTGATTGCAGCCGGCAGTGGGAAGTGCGTCGCGGGCACGCGCGCCGGCGGCAGCGGCACCGCAGCTCCGCCCAGCCTGAAGACGAGCAGACGCTCGTTGTTCTGGTACTTATTGGGCGCCGTGCCGGGCAGATAGCCGATGGCCGTCATGGCGCCCCCGAAATTCGCGAGAACGGCGACATACTGAGTGCCGTCGATCTCATAGGAGATCGGCCCGGCCATGATGGCGGTCCCCGTCTCGATGCGCTTCAAGACCTCACCGCTGGCCGCGTCATAGGCGACGAATGCTCCATCGCTCGACCCCTGAAAGACCAGTCCGCCGGCGGTAGCGAGCGTCCCGCCGCTCCACAGCGGCATGGGCGGCGAGCTCCACCGGACTTTCTGCGACACGGGATCCCAGGCTTCCAGGCGATTTTGCATCACGGGATGCGGCTGGCCCCGCAGTAGCGCCGGATCCACGGCATCGCCGACAAAGGCGACCCGGTCACCCTCATTGTTGGCACCGGATCTGAACGTGACGCTGGCAGCCGGCACGCTGTCGAACAGCATCGGCGTTTCCATGACGGGGATGTATACGAGGTGGGTCTGCAGGCTGTAAGACATCGGCATCCAGTCGTGTCCGCCGGCCTGCGAAGGCCAGATGACCTTGGGACCCTGGGAATAGTCGGCCTGCGGCGAGATACGCGGCCGGCCGGACCGCGGATCGACCGAATCGGCCCAAGTCACCGTCGTGTACTTCTCAGCGCTGATGAGCTTCCCGGTGACCCTGTCCAACACGTAGAAGAACCCATTCTTCGGCGCCTGCATCAGCACCTTGCGCACCCGGCCCTCGAGACTGAGGTCCGCCAGCACGATGTTCTGCGTGGCGGTGTAGTCCCAACTGTCCCCGGGCGTCGTCTGGTAATACCACCTCATACGGCCCGTATCCGCCTCGACGGCAACGATGGAAGCCAGAAAGAGATTGTCCCCGCCTCCCGGGCTGCGGATCCACCCCGGATGGGGACACCCGTTGCCCACTCCGACGTAGAGAAGGTTGAGCTCGGGATCGTAAACCATCGAATCCCACGCCGTGCCGCCGCCCCCCAGATCCCAGCGGGACTGGGTGCTCCAGGTCTTGCGCGCCAGCGTGATGTCCGGACTTTCATCGGGACCTTTTGCCGGATCGCCCGGTACGGTGAAGAACCGCCAGGCAAGCCGGCCCGACTGCAGGTCGTAAGCACTGACGTACCCGCGAGCCCCCATCTCCGCTCCACCGTTGCCGATCACAACGTTATGGCCCGCGATCCGCGGCGCCCCCGTGCTGGCGTAGTTCATCGACACGCGATCGGTGAAGGTATCCGCGCGCCACTTTTCTTTGCCCGTCGATGCATCGAGGGCGATCAGAAAGCCGTCGAGGGACGCAACATAGACGAGCCCTTTCCAGACAGCCACACCCCGATTGACGGCGTCACAGCAAGCCCGCCGCGCCCACTGCCCGTCGACGCCGGGATCGTATTTCCACAGCAGCTTTCCGGTCTTCGCATCCACGGCGTACGCCACGCTCCATGGGCCGGAAAAGTACATGACGCCCTCGACGACAATGGCGGAAGCCTCATTGCCACGATGCGTGCGCCCGCGCACCACGAAATCGTTGAAGCTCCAGGCGAGGCCCAGCTGACTGACATTTTCCTTGTTGATGCGCGTCAGCGGCGAGAATCGCTCTTCGCTGGAGGTTCCGCCATACATGGGCCACGCCGTATTTGCAGCGTGTGCGACGCCGGCGACGTTCACCACTGCCAACAGCAGGCTCAGTAGAGTACGGATACGCATCAGGTCTCCTTGCCGATCAAACGTCATCCAGGTAAGCAGCACCGATCACTTTCCGCTCACGACCGGAATAGGGGGAGCGAACTACTACGGGTTCAGATCAACAGCCTTCCCGTCGCGCTTGTATACGACCCCATCCTTCATGACGAAGCTCACGCTCTTCAGGAGACCCACATCGTCAACGGGATTGCCCTCCACGGCCACGAGATCCGCCAGCTTGCCCGCCGTCACGCTGCCGAGATCCTTGTCCTGCTTCAGGAGTTGGGCGGCATGAACGGTCGCAGCCTGGATCGCGAAGAGCGGCGGCATGCCGGCCCGCACCATCAGCTCGAATTCGTGAGCATTCTGACCGTGAGGATAGACACCCGCGTCGGTGCCGAAAGCAATTTTCACGCCGGCCTTGTAAGCACGTCCGGCTGTGCCGAGGATGAGCGGGCCGATGGCCGCGGCCTTTGCGGCGACCTGGGGCGGATAGAATCCGGGGATGCTCGCCTTTTGAGCGACGTAGTCTCCCGCGATGATCGTCGGGACGTACCAGGTGCCGTGCTCCTTCATCAGCTTCATATCCTCGTCGTCCATGTACGTACCGTGCTCGATCGAATCGACTCCACCGAGCACAGCACGCCGGATCGCTTCCGCCCCGTGCGCATGAGCCGCGACGGTGAACCCGTAGTCATGCGCTGTTGAAACGACAGCCTTGATCTCGTCAAGCGAAAGTTGCGCGTTATCCCCGCTCGCGCTCTGGTCCAACACTCCGCCCGAGGGCATGATCTTGATCAGGTCATCGCCCTTTTTGTAGTGCATGCGCACCGCCTTGGCGGCGTCCTCGGCGCTATTGATGATGCCGCGGTCTGCGCCGGGATCGCCCGCCAGGTCGTCCCGATAGCCGTCCGTCGGGTCCGCATGTCCACCCGTGGACCCCACGGGAATCCCGGCGGTGAAAATACGGGGACCGACAATCAGACCCGCATTGATAGCGTTACGCAGTGCCACACTCTCGTTGGCTAAATCGCCGAGATTGCGCACTGTCGTGAATCCCGCGAGCAGCGTGCGCCTTGCGTAGATCGTAGAACGAACGGCGTGGTCCGCGAGATTCCAGTGAAAGACATCCGCATAGGTGGTCGGACCAAATTCCTCGCTGAGGTGGGTGTGACTGTCGATGAGGCCGGGCAGACACGTCTGGCTCGAGAGATCGATCTGAGCTGCACCGGCGGCCGGTGCGCCACCCGAAATCACTTCGCGCACCCGCTTGCCTTCGATGATGATCGTCGTCTCACCCAGGACTTTCCCGGCCAGCACGTCGATCAGGTGACCGCAGTGCACCGCGGTCACCTGCGCCGCGGTGTTGGCCGATGCCGCGGCGACGGCGGTCGAAGCCCTCCAGGGGCACAGTGTCGCCGTAACCATGAGCGTTGCGAACCAGGCGGCGTTACGAGTGCGAATCACACGAGTACTCCATTGACAGGGGGCGATCTTCAGGGGGCGTCTGACACGAGTGTGGAAAACTGACACCGTTGAGTATCGGGCGCTTAGAAGGAAGTCTTCACGCCCACGCCAATCGTGCGCGGCCGCAGCGTGGTCGCAATGGAGGCGCCGGATGACGTGCCGCGAGCGAAGTCCAGAAGAGGCGCGGCGTTGGTGAGATTGTCGCAGTAGAGCCGGTACTGCCACGTGCCATTGGTGAACCGGAAGCTCGCATTGACCACGTGATAGGCCTGCTGAACCTGAGTCGCGTCGGGAATTTGTCCGCCGCTCCCGTCCGGGTAGGTCACGGGCGCAAACGATTCGAAACTGCGCAGGTTGGAGCCGTGATATTGGTATTCCGCCCGGAAATTCCCGATCCAGGCCGGGGAGCGCAGGAACTCATAGTCCCCATACAGGCTTCCCATCCACTTCGGAGAATCCAATACCGGTTGGCCGACTTGGGCGGACACTCCGGGAGCGCTCGACGTGATACGCGTGTCGGCATACGAAGCGGTGCCTCCAACCGAAACCCCACCGCCGAGCGCGGACTCCGCCGACAGCTCCGCACCCTTGATCGTTGCCGCACCGACATTGCCGGTGAACTGGAAGCCACAGGACAGAAGATTGACGGCCTGCTGGATCTTTTTCCAGTCGGTGTAGTAAATGGCGGCGTTGACGACCAGGTGCGCCGGGGCAAATTCGTTCTTACTGCCAATCTCGTACGTCCACAGACTGTCGGGCTCGAAAGTCGCGGGCGCTCGGGTGATGCCCAGGCGCTGGAAGTCAGGCCCGCACAGTGGGCTGTCCGTATTGAACCGGTTCGGGCCACCCGGACGAAATCCCTTGCTGGCGCTGGCGTACAGCATGTGGTCGTCCAAAGGCCGATACGTCACGCCGACTTTTGGCGTGAACCCGGCGTCGGTGCTGCGCTTGTCATTGACCTCGCTATGGCCACCGTTGAGCACGCCATCGAACATTCCGTTAATCGTCTGCTTGATGTCGAACCACCGCAGGCCAACGCTGGCATCCCACTGGGGAGTGATCGTGTAGGTGAGGTCCCCGAACACGGCTTCCTGGGTGGTAGCGGTGAGTTGATCCCCTGAATACGTGATGTCGGTACCCGTTCCAAAGAAGTTGCCGGCGCCGACCGTATCGACGGACTGATTCAGCTCATCCCGCTGGTGCGAATAATAAAGACCGGCCGTCCACTTCAGAGTGGCTGCCGGATCGATGGAGGCCAGGCGCAGCTCCTGGCTGAAGGTACGGGAGGTCGTGTCCGACGTGTTATAGGAGTTGTCCGGCAGCAGGCCGGGGACGAGCCCGCCGATGAACTGCGAATAGTCGCGATCCCACTCGACCGTCCGATCGACATAGCCCGTCAGCGAGGTGACCGCCACGCTGCCCAGCGACTTGGTGGCGTTCAAGCTGTAGATGCTCAGGTTGTCGCGGGTGGGTTGATTGAACCGAAATGCCGCTTCGAAGTGCGGCAGGTTCGTAAAAAACTGGTCGGGATTGGTTTTGTCGCTGCGCTGGATGCTGGCCGTCGGCGAGATGGTCAGCGAGGGGTCGGGCGCATATTTGGCCGAGAAACGCATGGCAAGCGTGCTTCTCTGGTTGACGTCGTCGCGACCATACGTACTTACCGATGGAGAGGTCACTGGCTGGAACGATGCCGGCGGCTGCGTAGCGCTTTGCGCCCACGATTGCACCTGGGCATGGGGCACGTAGTCGACGTAGCCCGAGTCCAGCCGGTAAGACGCGCCCACACGGACCGCGAGTTCATCCGCGATGAGCGGCAGGTTGACCACCGATGTCAGATTGTATGAGAGGCCGCCGTATTTGGTGGACGAAACGCCGCCTTCGGCCGTGACGCCGGTCTCGTTCATTACAGGCTGGCGGCTCACATATTTGATCGCCCCGCCCATGGCACTGCCGCCGTACAGGGTTCCTTGCGGCCCCTTCAGCACCTCCACCCGTTCCAGGTCGAGCAGAACGGGGTCGGCCGCGCCCGCGAAGCCCGTGGACACCGTAACCAGCGAGATGTCGTCGAGATAGATGCCGACGGTCGGACTCGAGGCGGCGGTAGCCACACCGCGGATCGAGTAGTGGCTCTGACCGGGCTCGACGCCGGAATAGGAGACTCCCGGAATCGACAGCAGAATATCGTGAAAATCGCGGGCGCCCATTCGGTCGAGCGCATCTCCTGTCAGGGCACTGACCGACTGCGGCACGTCCTGCAGGCGTTGCTCGCGCTTTTGCGCGGTGACCACGATCTCCTCGAGGAAGCCGGGAGCCTGTTGGTCCGCGGCCTGTGCCGTCTTCTTCTCGAGACCTACGGAATCAGCGCCTGAAGCGACTCCTTGATCCGCCTGAGCCAGGCGAAATCGGTCGAGGAAACTCCTCTTGCCCTCCTTTGCCTGTCCGTCTTGAACCGCTGCCGCAGGGCGCTGCGAGCCATCGTCTGCCGTGGTTGCCACGACCGGTACGATGGTGACCGTCTTGTCGTCGAGGTACCGGAAGCCGAGGCCCGTTCCCTTCAGCAACTCCTTTATAGCCTCTTCCGAAGTGAATTCCCCGACTGCGCCCCGCGTGCGCAGGTGCTCGATCTCTTCCGATACATACACGATCTGGAAGTTGCGATCCTTGGCGAGCGTCTGCAGGGCGGGACCGAGCCCCTGCGAAGGAATGCTGGTCTCTTTCCTGATGGAGGCATGAACATTGTCTGCCTCCGCGAGCCCGACGATCGACAGGCACAGAGCCGTAACCACGACGCTCAACCGCATGAGAACTCCCGCGCCTCTGATGAGGCTGTATATGCCCGTCGCCTGACGATGCGGCGGGCTCATGCGGGAGAAGAGCGTTTTGCCGTCGATTGGTTACCCCCTCTGGGCATTATTTTTGCTGATGCGGATTTCGGACGAGGTCTCGGTGACTTGGACCCCCGGACGCTCGCGCAGAAACCGGATGAGCGAGTCCGGGTCTGTCGATGAGAAGACGCCGCTGATATGGAAGTCATAGAGTCCGGTGTCTTCGATGATCAACTGGCGCTCGTTGTAGCGGTTGAACTCCTCGGCCACGTCGGTAAGCGAAGCGGACTCGAACACGATCTGACGCTGTCGCCAGGCTGTCGCACCCGCGATGTTCGGATGCTCGGTCATCTGGGAAGTCTGTGCCGAGACGGTGAGCTGCTCGCCGGCGGATAGGTAGATCGTCCCGGTGCCGCCGCCCGTCACATCTGAGGTCGCGCCCACTGGCTTTGCCGCTGCTGCAGAAACCGCACCCTCCACCGCCTTGGAAGCGGGCGTCTGCGCCGGAGAGGGATTTGAAAACAGAGTGCCGGGTGCGGGAGTCACCGGAGCTGTGAAGATTGCGACTCGTCCTTCGACGACGGTGACCAGGGTTCCGGTGCGCTTTTTATAGACGTCGAACTGGGTCCCGACGGCGCGCACCCGGGTGCCCTCCGCGATGACGACGAAGGGCCTCGCATGATTCTCGGCAACGTGGAACAGCGCCTGTCCCTCGAGCAGCTCGACGTCTCGCTCGCCTTCCGAGTAGCGCACCTTGATCTTCGAGCGGGAATTCAGCTCGACCGTGGAGCCATCCGCAAGCTCGATGGAACGCTGCTCGCCCAGAGCCGTGGCATAAGTGGGTACCTGCAACCGCTCCCAGATCACCGTCCCTGCAATCGCACCGAGCACGGCGATGGATGCGGCGATCGCCGACAGTCGCCACTTCTTTGTCCATCTGTGGGCCGCCGCCCCATGGCTCGGTACCTCGAATGCGGCCTCGCGGACGAGAGCATTCGGCGGCACGGCGCCGGGAAGCGCGACAACATTGTCGAGATCCTGAGCTGCCTGCAGTATCAGGGTGTCGATATCCCACTTGTTTGTCGGGTCCAGCAACGGACCTTCGTTCCAGATGGCCGCGATCTCGACGTAGGCGCTCAAGTGCTCCGGGGACTTGCGCAGCCAGCGGTCGAATTCGGCGCGGGCGGCGGCATCGAGATCGCCGCTGCGACACTCGACAAACCACGCGCAGGCTTCTTCGTAGATCTGCGTGTTGAAATTCGACGGCGCGTGAGGATCCATGCGAGCGCTCCTGCTTACGCCTTTTCCAGTCGTTGGCGGAATTGCAGCAATGCTTTCATCAGATATTTCTTGGCCATGGGGCGCGAGGTGCCCAGGCGCGTGGCGATCTCATCGAATGACAGTCCGTCGCGTCGCGACATCATGAAGGTCGCCCGCACCCTCGGGGACAGCTGGTCGAGCGCGCTCTGCAACTGCTCCAGGCACTGGTGCGCATCCACCTCCAGCGCGGGGTCCGCATAGGTCGTGGCTTGCCGCGAGTTGAGCATTCGGGCGAACTCGACCGACGGCAGCATGGCCGATTGACGCAAGGTGTGCTGTTGAATGACGTGCTGGGCGACCGTGAAGAGATAAGCTTCCGGCGAGCGAATCGACTCCACTTTCGGGACGCGCAGCATGCGCAGATACACCTCCTGAATGATATCGGGCACGTCCGCGGCATGGCGCACGCGCGCGAGTAGGAACCGGCGGAGCTGCTCCCCGTGACTGGCGACGAGGGTAGCTACGAGCGTCTGAGTGTCTTCGACCGCCAAAAGCAAATCTCGGATCAAGGCCTACCAGGATGATGAAGAGCCTTTTTAGCGCGATTGGTTACCCCTCCAGCGAAAATAATTTTCCAGTCGCCTGGCCTGAAACAATAAGTGAGTGGAATCAAACGCTTGGCGTGGAGCGAGCGATCCCAGGCCGACAGGCATCGAACGCAATGCCTCCCACGGGGCCCGGTGCCGACCTCAGTCAGCGTGGGCTTGCGGTGCTGGCGCGCTATTGCGCGGCTGCAACGGATTGGATCCAGGGCTGCAGCCGTTGGCAGACCAGAGGCTCTTGGAGAGCCATGCCCGCTAAGCAGGTGCGGAGCGAATCTTGTAGCCTTGGCCCCCATGAACCGCCTGCTCATCATTTTCGGCACCACGCTGATCGTCGCGGGCCTCGTTTGGCCCTGGCTGAAGCGTCTTTCTCTTTTTCACCTGCCGGGTGACATCGTCATCGACAGGCCTCACTTCAAGTTCTTCTTTCCGGTTACGACGATGCTGCTCCTCAGCGCCGTAATCTCGCTGCTCGCCTGGATCTTCCGCCGCTGATCCGTCAGCCGCCGGTCCGGGGCAGATTCTTTTATCGCCCGGTCGTCCCCTGCAGCAGTTCATCCAGCAGCGCGGGATGCACGCCGCTCTGCTCGAGCGTATCGATCCGCCTGTCTCCACCGATGAGATCGATATGACCGCCCCGCAAGTAGCGCACACATTCACTGGCCGGGACGGGCTTGGAGAACAGATGACCTTGCGCCAGCTGGCACCCGAGCTCACGCAGCTTCGCAAGTTGTTGCCACCCCTCGATCCCCTCCGCCGTGACGGGGATATTGAGATGCCGCGCCATGGCAGTAATGGCGCCTACGATGGCGAGGTCACTCGGGTCGGTCACGAGATCGCGCACGAAGGATCGGTCGATTTTAAGAGAGTCCACCCGCCAACGCTTCAGGTAGGACAGGCTGGAATAGCCGGTGCCAAAATCATCGATGGCAATATGCACGCCCAGTTCGCGCAGATGTGTTACGGCGTCCTGGCTCAACTCTCCGTTGCGCCCCTCACGCCGCTCGAAAATCGTACTCTCGGTCAGCTCGACCTGCAGCAGAGTCGGACTGAACCCGTGCGCCTGGGTGCTGCGGGTGATCAGCTCGGGTAGGTTGGAACGCTGCAGCTGTATGGCCGAAACGTTGATGGCAATCGGCACCAATGCACAACCACTGGAGCGCCAGCGGGCCGCGTCCTCGAGCACTCGTTGCAGGACGAACTCCCCGATCGGGACTATCAAGCCGGTCTCTTCCGCGATGCCGATGAAGCGCTTCGGAGCCACGAAGCCGTAGGTGGGGTGCTTCCAGCGCAGCAGGGACTCCAGCGCAACGATTTTTTGCGAAGCAAGATCCACGATCGGCTGATAATGAACACCCAGCTGACCGGTCTGCATGGCCTCGCGAAGCTGCGTCTCTATGAGCATGCGTTGCTTCAGGCGCCGGTCCATCATCGGGCTGAAAATCTGGCAGTTGTTCCGACCGCGGTCCTTGGCGTGGTACATAGCGGTATCGGAGTGTCGCAGCAACTCACCCATATCGGCACCGTCACGCGGGAAGAGGCTCACACCGATGCTTGCCGTCGTCACCAGGGATTTGCCTTCGATATCGAAGGGACCTGACAGTGCCTCGATGATGCGCGTGGCTGCCAGGTCGACCTGCTCGAGATTGGCCACGTTTTTCAGTACGACAATGAATTCGTCGCCGCCCATGCGCACGACCATGTCATCTTCACGCGTCGTATCGCGGATCCTTTGTGCAACGGCCTGAAGAAGTCTGTCGCCGGTTTCGTGGCCGCGCGAGTCATTGATGTGCTTGAACCGGTCGAGGTCCAGAAACAGAATCGCCAGAAGCTGGCCGTTGCGCCGCGCCACCTCGACGGCGTTGGGCAGATGCGCTGCCAGGAACAGGCGATTCGGCAATCCCGTCAGCTGATCATGATGCGCCAGGTGATCGAGATGTCCTTGTTTTTCCAGCTGACGCGCCTCGAATCTGTTGCGCAGCGTGACATCGTTCGTAATGAACGCAAGCAAGGGCCGCCGCGTCGCCCTCACACGGTATCCGGTGATCTCCACTTCGATCAGTTTGCCCGTTTTCGGACGCTGGCGCGCACGCAGCGGAACCTTTGGGTCGGGCTTGCGCAGCTGTTGGATGAGCGCAGCGTTGTCGTCTTCGCGCTCGAAGAGATCCCCTAGCGACAGGTTCCGAAGTTCCTTCTCCGAATAGCCGAGCGCCCTTCGCAGCGCCTCGTTGGCCCCTACGATTCGCAGGCTGAATGCGTCGGCCAGGAGGGTGCACTTTGGCGACTGCTGGAATGCGCTGGCGATGTCCGAGTCGGCGGACCATCGGGCAACACTTGCACGCACTAGTGTCGTCAACCCGCGGAACATCGTTGCGGGCATGGCGGTGAAGTAATTCACAACTCCTCCAGCTGTCAGCGCAGTCTGGAGGATCCGGGGTTGATACGGGTGCACAGCCCGCACACTTTACGTTCTGCGGGAACCCCGCGATTTGACAGTCAGTCAATATGTTGTGATGCGGTTATCATTTGCTGCGCCCGCCGCGGTGTAACACACGACGGGCTCATCGCGGGCAGCCGGCTCGTGACGGACCACCGCGTCAGACACCGATCGAATGGACGGATTATGGTAAGGAGAGCCTAACGGCTGAGCCGCAGCAAGCTGGCGATTCCCGCGACGAGCTCGCGCGCCTCGATCGGCTTGGACAAATGCATATGGTAGCCGGCAAGCAAAGAGCGCTGCCTGTCTTCCGGCCTCGCATATGCCGTGACGGCAATGGCGGGTATGGGCCCCGCCCGCGCTTGATCGAGTGCGCGCACTTTACGCATCAGCTCGTAGCCATCCATCTCGGGCATGCCTATATCGCTCAACAGAACATCGAAGCGTTCCCGGCCCAAATACTCCAGCGCTTCCGCTGCGGTGCTCGCGCATGTTGGCTGCGCACCGCGCCCTTGAAGGATTCGAGCGATCAAAGCACGCCCATCCGGCTCGTCATCGACGATGAGCACGGTCGCCCCATCGAGCCGCGGAAGCTCGATCGCCTCCAGCGGATCGGCAGCCACTGCCGGATACCTCGTCCGGGAGGCATCCTCGCTTTGAACGTGGGACACCGGTAGCACGACGATGAACGTGCTGCCCTGATTTTCGCCGGGGCTCTTGACGCGGACCGTGCCGCCATGCAGCTCAACCAAGCTCTTCACGATCGACAATCCCAGACCCAGACCGCCGTAGCGTCGCGTAGTCGTCGGATCGGCCTGCCGGAAGCGATCGAATACGTAGGGTAGAAATTCGGCCCGAATGCCGCTGCCGCTGTCCTCGACGACGATCTCGACATGCGAGTTCACGCGTTCAAGTACGACCTGTATGCGGCCGCCCTGGGGGGTGAACTTCACTGCGTTCGTGAGAAGATTCCACAGTACCTGTTGCAGCCGATTGGGATCACCACGCACGAGACCGATGGTGGAGTCGAGCAGCGGGTGAATGCGGATGCGCTTCGCAAGCGCGGATTGGTGCACGACGTCGATGGCGCTGAGGATGACCTCGTGTAACTGCAATGGCTGCACTTCAAGGTGAATCTTGCCCGAGATGATGCGGCTCATATCGAGCAGGTCGTCTATGATCTGCGCTTGCGCGCGAACGTTACGCTCGATCGTCTCCAACCCCCGCTCCTGATCCTCGCGCACAACGTCGCGCTGCCTGAGAAGTGCGGTCCACCCTTGGATCGCATTGAGCGGCGTGCGCAGCTCATGGGAGAGAGTGGCTAGAAATTCATCTTTCATGTGGCCCAGTCGCTCGGCTTCCGAACGCGCCGCACGTTCGGACTGCAGAAACTGCTCACGCTCGGCGGCCGCTTCCTTGAGTTGGGCTTCACGGTCGCGAAGCGTCTGGAACAGGCGGGCGTTGTCGATGGCAATGGCTGCCTGCGCGGAGATCCCGACCACCAGTCGCTCAGCACGCTCCGTGAACATTCCGGGCTCAGGGTGACCAAAAAACAGCCCGCCGAGGACCTCGCCGGTATGAGAAACGACGGGCACCGCGAGGTAGCTACAGACCGGCAAATGCCCGGGAGGCATGCCGGAGTAAGGAGTATTAAGGCCATACCGCGGATCTGCGCGGATGTCACGGGAACGGACCACGCCCTCACCGCGAAAAGTGGGGCCGAAAACTTCAGTGGCTCTCGGCATCGGAAACTGCGCGAACTTTTCGCGTGATACACCGGACAGAGTGTACAGCCAGTACGATTGGTCGGAATCCCGGATGACATTGTAGAAGAACGCCCCGAACGCGGCACCCGCGAGCTCAGTACCGGCGTCGGTGACAATCTGGACAATTCGCTCCAGCTCGAGTTGCGCTGCCACTGCCTTGCCGACTCGATTCAACGTCTCCAGCGCATGCGCCTCCTCCGCAAGGGCACGCTCGGCGCGTTTGCGCGCCGTAATGTCATGGGCAATCTTCGCTGCGCCAACCACCACGCCCGATCGGTCGCGCACCGGGGACACGGTCAGGGAGATCTCGACGCGCTCGCCATTTTTGCACAGGCGAACGGTCTCATAGCGATCAATGCGCCCGCCCGCCCGGAGCTTCGCGAGAATCTCGACTTCCTCATACTGCAGTTCCGGCGGAATGATGCGGGTGATCGGCTGTCCGATCATTTCGGCGGCGGAATAGCCAAAAAGACGCTCGGCGCCATCATTCCAGGAAGTCACCACGCCATCCAGGCCCTTGCTCGCAATGGCGTCCTCGGAAGACACCACGATCGCAGCCAGGAGAGCGCGCAGGCGCTCGAGTTCGTCGCTGTCTTTTGTAGAAGCAGCTGCTGCTTCGGACGCATCCGGGGGCGAACCCGCGCTCTGCAACGCTGTTGGGCCAATCGAGGCTTTTTCCATCCACCCCCCAAATTCAAGGTGGATAGCAATTAACGTGCCTGCGACGGCGATGCCGCGGGAATCACTACCTCTGTCCGTCCAGCATTGCACCACCTGACACCGCCATCGCGACTGAAAAGTCAGCCTATGCCAGATGTCAGCGCGCTCCAACAGGACGGTTGCGAAATCGCTCTCGAAATCCTGGTGCCCCGACTCTCGAGTGCGCTACGAGGGTTGTGCCCGCGAGCTCGCAACATTGGCGGCGCCCTCCCCCTCCGGCGTGAAACCGCATCCTGCCTCCAGCAGCCGTTGGCGCAGATACGCACGGGCATGCTCGAGAATCTGTGAAGTCTCCGAGTCGGGCTTGCGAAGGGCCCGCGCAAGTGCATCGCCCTTGATGCCTCGCACATAACGCAGCGTGAGCGCTCGTCGCCATTCTGCGGGCATGCCGGCCAGCGCGGAGTCAACGCACTGCTGCCATTCGGCTCTCTCAACCACTTGCTCCGGACTAGGAATGTCGAGATCCGCAACGACATCCTCCACTTTGAGGTCCTCATCCGGCTCGAAGAAATCGAACATCTGCTCACCCTCCTGGCTCACGTCTTCTTCCGGAGAGACTTCCGGAACCTCTTCTTCCTTGCTGATCGTCAACTCACGGCGCGCGATCATCCGCCTGACCTCATTCTGCACGTAGGATCGGGCGATTCTCATCAATCGCTCTCTGAGATCCCGATCGGCTGCCGCTTTGCCGAGCTCGCGGTAAGCTCCGAGTACGGCTGTGTCGACGACGTCAGCGGGGTCGATCTGGCCAGGGGGGAGGTCGCCGAGCTCCTCGTAGTCGCGCAGAAGATGCTGCGCATAGCGATACAGACCGGGCAGGTATCGGCTGAGTTGCGCGAAAAACACTTCCCGGTCGCGCTGGTGGCGAGACGGCGCATCATTGGCCATAGCCGGACCAGTAAAGACCGGCACCGAAGCGGTTGCCTTGATGCGCGTCAACCCGCGATGCGCTGCATGAGCGTTAGACTGCGAAACGCCGCCACCTATAACGTGAGGCTCGCCTCGGCTGAATAACCGTAAGAACAACCGTAACGAGGCTTGCTGCGCGTACCTACAGGCCGGCGAAGCGATCCGCCGGAACGAGGCAGCGTGGCGCCGGGTACATTGCTGGCGGATCTCGATGGCCGATCGCATAGCCGGATTGCCGTCGCAAACGGAGGTCTAACCATGATGACGCCCTCGTCTCCGTCTTCGCTCATCGAGCGTCGCCGTGAGCAGATGTTTCCTGTCTTGAACTCAACCCAGATCGAGATTGCACGCCGCTTCGGCGGTGAGCCGCGACGGTTCAAGCCCGATGAGGTAGTGTTCGAGCTCGGGGAAGTGGCTGCGCCTGCGTACCTCGTGCTTTCGGGTTCGATCAAGGTGTCCCGGCGCGCTGGCTTCGGACGCATGAGCGAGGTCACCACGCATGGACCAGGCGAACTGACCGGCGAAGTAAGTCAGCTCGCGGGTGGCCCGGCGCTAGCTCAAGGCCGCGCCGGTCCCAACGGTGCGCAAGCCACGCCCTTCGACTCCGCGCAGCTGCGAAGTCTCGTAGTCGCAACTGCGGACGTCGGCGAAGCGATCATGCGTGCCTTCATTTTGCGGCGCGCATTCCTCATCGAGACGGGCGCGGGATTGGTGCTGCTCGGAGCGGTTGATGCGCCGGCCGCACTGCGCTTGCAGAATTTTCTCAGGCGCAACGCTGTGCCGTACACGATGCTGAACCCCGACACGGATCGTGAGGCCGCGAGCCTGATCGACCACCTGGGAATTTCCAAAGCGGAGCTGCCTCTGGCCATCTGTCCGGACGGCACGATGTTGCGCGACCCGCACGAGAAAACTCTCGCACAGTGCCTGGGTCTGCTGCCGAGCTTCCTTGCAGACCGACAGTACGATGTGGCGGTTGTCGGGGCCGGTCCCGCGGGACTTGCGACCGCAGTGTATGCCGCATCCGAGGGTTTGTCGGTGCTGGTGCTCGATTCGCAAGCCTTTGGCGGTCAGGCGGGCGCTTCGGCGCGAATCGAGAATTACTTGGGATTTCCGACGGGTATTTCCGGCGAAGCACTCACCGGGCGCGCCTACACGCAGGCGCAGAAGTTCGGTGCCGTGATGGCGATTCCTGCAGAAGTCAAGCTGTTGAAACCAGCCGTTGGCGACGCGCGACCTGACAGGCGAGACTTCGAGCTGGAGCTGGACGAAGCCAAACCGGTGCGCGCCTCCACCATCGTCATCGCGAGCGGGGCACGCTATCGCAAGCTCGACCTGCCGAACTTGAGCAGCTTCGAGGGCCGCGGCGTGTACTACTGGGCTTCGCCAATAGAGTCGAGGCTCTGCGCGCGACGCGAGGTCGTCGTCGTGGGCGGGGGCAATTCAGCGGGCCAGGGTGCCGTATTCCTCGCGAGCCACGTCGCCAAAATACACATGTTGGTACGCGGCCGAAGTCTCAGCGAAAACATGTCGCAGTACCTGGTCACGCGCATCGAGGCCCTGCCGAACGTCGAAATTCACACCCGGTCCGAGCTTACGCAGTTGATAGGTGACCCGCAGGAAGGACTGCAAGGGATTTCCTGGCGCGATCGGTCGAGTGGAAAAGAGGAAAAGCGCGCGATCCGCCACGTATTTCTCTTCATCGGCGCCGTGCCGAATACCGACTGGCTCAAGCAATGCGCCGTAATCGTGGACGCCAAGGGATTTGTGCAGACTGGCGGCCCGGGTGCCATGAGCGCGGCGGCGGGCGAGGGCACGGACCGCGGACCTCTGCAGCTCGAGACCTCCTTACAGGGCGTTTTCGCGGTCGGCGACGTTCGGGCCGGTTCGGTAAAGCGCGTCTCGGGGGCGGTCGGTGAAGGTGCCGCCGTAGTCGCGCAGCTGCACGGTTATCTACACGCAATTCGCCCGGAACACCGCATGACGGCAATGCGCGCGAATGCTACATGACTCGTGAAATGAGATCGCAGCGTGTGCACAGACGAAGCGATGCACGTTTTATGCTGCTGACCATCCGAGCGTACCCTCATGCCAACGCCACACTGTCAGCAATGCTGGAGGACATCCAATGCAAGCTATGGTCTACCGCGGCCCCTGCAGGGTTCGGGTCGAGAACAAAGAGAAGCCCGCAATCGAGCATCCAAACGATGCGATCGTGCGAGTCACGTGTGCGGCGATCTGCGGCTCAGATCTACACTTGTATCACGGCCTGATGCCCGATACGCGTGTTGGTATGACGTTCGGTCACGAGTTCGTCGGGGTGGTTGACGAAGTTGGACCGTCCGTGCAGAACGTGCGGCCCGGAGACCGGGTGATGGTGCCGTTCAACATCTGCTGTGGCTCGTGCTACTTCTGCGCACGCGAGCTCTACAGTTGCTGCCACAACGTCAATCCGAACGCGAGTGCTGTTGGGGGTATCTATGGATACTCGCATACTTGCGGCGGCTACGACGGTGGCCAGGCGGAGTATGTCCGGGTGCCATTTGCCGACGTCGGTCCCACCGCCATCCCGGATTGGATGGAGGAAGAGGATGCGGTTCTGCTTACGGACGCATGCCCGACCGGATATCAGGGCGCCGAGATGGGCAGCATCAAAGAGGGAGACGTGGTCGTCGTGTTTGGCGCAGGACCGGTTGGGCTATTCGCGGCCAAGTCCTCCTGGCTCATGGGTGCCGGCAGGGTTATCGTGATCGATCATCTCGACTACCGGCTGGAGAAGGCCAGGGAGTTCGCGCACGCCGAGACGATCAACTTCACGCAGGTCGACGACATCGTACTGCACCTCAAGAAGCTGACCGATTATCTCGGCGCAGATGTCTGCATCGACGCCGTCGGCGCGGAGGCCGATGGCAGTTTTTGGCAGGTGGTTTCAAACAACAAGCTCAAACTGCAGGGCGGATCGCCGGTCGCGCTCAATTGGGCGATAGATTCCGTGCGCAAGGCGGGAACGGTGTCCGTCGTCGGCGCGTACGGCCCACTGTTCAGTGCCGTGAAGTTCGGCGACGTGATGAACAAGGGGCTGACAATCCGCTCCGCCCAATGCAGCGTCAAGCGGCACTGGCCGCGACTGTTCCAGCATGTAAAGAATGGCGTATTGAAACCGAGCGCGATCGTGACGCACCGGGTGCCCCTTAACGAGATCGCGGAGGGGTATCACATCATGGCGAGCAAGCTCGATGAGTGCGTGAAGTCGCTCGTGTATACGAGCCCGCACTAGCTCTGCCACAAACCTCGAAGACTCCGGATCGTCGCTTCCAAACGGAGAACACCATGGCCTATCTCGCACAGAAGCCTCCGCTCGCTCCACCCAGCAACGAACTACGCAGCCGCATTCCGGGATGGGGGGTAGATCTCGATCCGAAGGATCGGCCCGCCGTACCGAAGGAACAGTTCAAGCCCGACGCGACCGGCGCACACTGGGACTTCCCCGAGCGCCAGCCTGCGCGATGGCCGCGCGAAAAGTCTCCCGAGCACGCGTTTTTGACTCCGGTGTTCGGCACGGCCTGTCCACCCAGCGGGATCTCGGGCGCAATCCGCCGCTACGCGTATCGCTTCAGCGAAGGCCGTACATCGCATTGGCTGCTGCTACTGATGGCGGATCGGATCGATGTAATGGAGAGTCGCGTGGGTGCCCTGCTGAAGGGACGCCCTGACAGCCGTCTTATGGAGACGGGAGTGCTGAGCGAATTCAAGCGCCACGGTCTGCGCTCGCGACTCGGGCACCATCGCGCAGATGTGAAGCATCAGTGGATCGACGTGCTGCTGTTCGCTGCTCCGTATCTCGCGGTCACAGCCGGAGCCCTCTACTTTGCAACCCGCCGCACCCCGGCGAGACGGATTCTCCGGGACAGGTGAGAGGTCAGCAGCGCAATTACGCTCAGCGGCGCCTGACTCTACGAAGCAGGTGGTTGAGTGCTGGTGCGACAGCCGGCGGTGCTCGGGTGTCAAAGCCAGTTGGCCACGCCACCGTGGTGCGAACATGTTCCACGGTGGTGCTGGCTGAAGCTATAGGTACCATCGCGGCATCGCGCGGTTGCTCCCGACGGGATGCCGTTCAATCGTGGCGTGGCGGAAGAGCCCCGATATTGGCCTCTCTATACAGGTATGCTGCGCGTACTGATGCCTCGTTGGCTCGGAAGTCAGGAGGATATCAGTCGTTTCATCCAGGAGGTCTCCGGCGACCCTAACAACGAGAGGGACTTTGCGAAGTACGCAAGGCTGTACTGGAGCTACTCGTCACTCGAACATGATGACGTCAAACTGTTCGAGGCCCCATTGGCCCATTGGTCAACCATGAGAGCGGGCTTCATGGACCTGCAAAGAAAATATCCGAACAGCGATCTGATCCTGAACGCCTACGCGAAGTTCGCCTGCATGGCTGACGACGGCACTTCGTACCGCGAGGTCCGTCCGAAGCTGCGCGACCGGCTGGCCACGACGGCGTGGTCGGACAAGGTTTCTCTCGAGCTCTGCGATGCACGGTTTCCCGGCGCCGCTTTCTCTACAGGAGGCCACACGTCTACGCCTCCCAGATTACGCTTGCCTTGAAGGGCATAGTGCCCCAGCCCACGCCTGCAGCGGCGTAAGGGAAACAGGCAGACCCCGGATTCAAAACGCCACGCGTGGTGAAACAGGGCCTGCCTGTAAGGCCTGCAGTTACTTCGGCAGCCACGCTCGCGCGAATGAGCTCTTGCCATCCGTGTAAGTCGTCCAGACGGTGTGGGTCAGCGGATCGACGGCCACGTTCTTCGCCGTTGCCGCGGTGTTCAGCTCGCCAATAGTCACAACGGAAGCACCGGACGTGCTGACGACAGACATTTTGTCGGGTCCGGCGCAGTAAACCAAATGCTTCACCGGAACAAAAGCGATCTGATCCACCTTCGGGACGATGTCAACCGAGCCTGTAACCTTGCCGGTTGTGGTGTCGATGACCGACAGCTTGCCGTTGCCACCCGCCGAGAAGACACGATGGTTGGCCGTGTCCAGAGCCAGGCCATGCGGCTGGGTCGCAGGGCCGGTCGCCCATTCGGCCACCGTCTTGTTGGTGGCCGGATCGATCACGGCCACTTTGTCGGCACTCTTGATGTTCAGATAGATCCGGTCGGTGCTTTCATCGTACACCATGAACTCCGGAACACCGGGCACTGCGACCGATGCCACCACCTTGCCCGCCTTCGGGTCGATGACCCAGACATTCGCGCCCTCATCGTGGGTGACATAGATCAGGTGATTCTTCGGCTCGAAGATGATCGCATCCGTCGGGCCGTCGACTTTGATGGATTTGACTTCCTTGAGTGTCTGCGCATCGAGCACGGCGACGCGCTTATCTTCCTGCACGCTCACGTAATAGAACTTCGAATCCGCATCCACTGCGGTATCGACCGCGCCGCCCACTTTTACGCGCGTGATCAGCGTGCTCTTCTCGAGGTCAAAATAGTCGGCGGTGCCGTCATTCTCGTGTGCGGCCAGCAGGCGATGGCGCTGCGTGTCGACGCGGAGAAAGTCGAATTTACCTTTCGACCCGGGTATCTCGATCGACGGGCCCGGAGTCAGTGGAACCGCCTGTTCGCCCGCGGCGACAGCGGTGACCGAAAACAAAGCGGCGCAAGCTGCCAGAAATTGATTTGCAGGTTTCATCATGGGATTTACAGCGACAATCGGGGATGGGGACGGTCAGTGTGCCGGCTTGAACAGCGCCGCCACATCCGGAGTCTTTTTCGCAAGGTCATTGCGAATGGCGACCGCGGCGGCGTGCATCTTCACTTCGTCATCACCGGCCGCGTATTTGAATACGGTACTGAGGGATCCGATCACTTTTCCGGACGCGTCCTGCAACGGCACTGCCACTTCGAACTTCGTGGGCTCCTTCAGATTCGGCGCCAGGATCGTCTTGCGTTCGCGGGACACGGCAAGGTCGTCGTCATCGTCCTTCTTGCCAATACGGTCCAGATTGGAAGCAATCATGGTGGAGCCTTTGGAGCCGGGTTTCGGCGCATGCATCCCGATCACGAGCAACTCGGGATGTTTCGCCATCGCATCGTTCACCAGGGTCTGCGCAAAGATCGCGTTGTCAGCGGCTTTCCCAAGCGCGGTATCGGCGTTCACGACATTCGCACCAATGCACGCCAGCATTGCCAGCATTGCCGTGGAAAGTTTCGTCTCACTGATCATAGGGGTCCTTTTCGGCAGTTCAAAGTGTGACTGCGAGCGGGCCGCATACGGCGCGCCCGATGGGCGAGAACGTGGAAACGCCCTCATTGCTGTTAGAAATGGCACGCGCACGAGCGGCGGCATGCGTTTGGTGTAACGCGCGTTGCATTGCATGGTTGCCCCCCTCTCGGACGCTTTACCTATGCAGGCAGTATGGCGCACGAACCTTACCCGAACCTGAATGGCGACGCCGTGGGCAGCAGACGGGCGCGAAATCAGCCATTGGGGCGAGGCGGGCCGCTTGCGAACCGTGTGCCCTCTTCAATTCAGCTTTTTGACTTGATCGAGCGCCAGATCCGGGGTCAGAGGCAGGTAGACGTTGCCGGCGGCGACATCCTGCTGTCCCTGGCGACTCAGCACATACGACAGGAACTCCTTCGTGAGCGGCTCTACCGCCGCACCCGGATCCCGGCGGATGAACATGTAAATGAAACGTGCGAGCGGGTAGCTTCGATTCTGTAGATTTTCCCGCGTCGGCGCGACGTACGGTCCACCGTCCTCCCGCGAGAGCGGCAGCGGCCGCAATCCGGGAAAGCTGCTGGCCTGGCGCAGCCCCGTCCATGCGATTGCGACCGTGTCGGAACTGACTTCCTCGAGCATATGTTCGATGCCCAGCGCCTCACCCCCAGGCGTGGCCGCGATCATCTTCGAACCCGATTCGACATACTCGCGATAGTTCGGGTTCCACTTCGTTCCTCCACTCATGGCCGTTTGCTGGAAGAAATTGCTCATTCCTGTGACGGCATACCCGTACGTGTGGATCGGCATGTGGGTCCATTTGCCCCGCAGTCCGAGCTGTCCCCAGGTCCGTATGTCCTCGCGCGCAGAACGCGCACCCTCGGGTGACCAGCGATAGCCGCGATAGCCGCCGGTACGCTCGGCCCCGAATATTCCGTCCAGTTGACGCAGCGAGAGCCCCTTGATCGGGTTACCGGTGGGAACGAGCACCACGGGCGTCCAGGTCGTTCCTTTCACGTCCAACGTACCCGTGGCGACCGGGACCAGAACCAGATCGCTTCCCGCCGCGTCATGGAATGCCTCGAGCTCAATCAACATCGGTTCCCGCCCGCTCGTGCCGATATCGGCCACGCCCGCGACTAGACCCGACGTGGCGACGTCACTGCCTGGCAGCTTGTCGCTGAATTGGATGCCAGGCTGGTACCGCTGGAAACCTTCCTCCCAACGCTTCAACAGTCCCCCGAAATCGCCCCCATAGTTGCGCAGCGTTCCGTGGAGCGCGGTCGAGGGGCGATACTCCGGCAACTCCGGCGAAGGCTGGGCGACAGCGACGTTCAACCACAAGAGCGCCACCACGACGGCTGACCTGGCGCGTGGCAGGCCAGCGGCCAGTGCGAGCATTTCGACTCTCATCGTGGCGATCTGGAGGCCCACAGGACAGCCGCATCCAGCAGGGCAAGTCCCGCGGGCTGCAGCTCGCCGAAGTCCTCGGTATTCAGGAAATAAGCGACACGACGCGCGGGCGCCAGAGCGTTGCCCGCCATGCTGGCGCCTTTTTCGTACGCGAACACGAGCCGCTTATCGGGGAATCCTTCGATCACGGCAATGTTGATCGCGCCCAGCGACGGCTTGCCCCAGTTCGTGATGAATTCGTTATCGTCGTACAGGTCCTGAATCGCATCCGCGGCGAGGCCCGCCGCCAGCGGGTGAGGCGCATTGACGATGGAGGTAAACCGGTCCCCGTCCTTGCCCCCCACGGTTCCAGTTGTGCCGTAGTCCTGCCCTGCGACGTTGCCGGTCATGTGCAGGACGGGGTACAGGTCGCTCGCCCAGGTCACGATGGGAACATTGAGGCTGGCGAACCGGCTCGTCATCTGCCGCGCGTTGACCGAATTGGAGATCACGATGAGATCCTCTCCGGAAACCACATCGGAGCTCGGATGCTCGTCGGCAACGCTCACTACGAAGTGCAGCGATTTGAGGCGCTCGATCACCTTTTGGTCGTTGTCGACCGTCTTCTGGAGCCGTTTGACCAACGTTGCATCCAGCGGCACTTCGGCCTTGGCCATCTCGAGATTGTGCACATTCATGATGTACAGCAGGCGAGCGCCGCCCGCGCCATGGTCGGGCACGCGCTGCTTCTCTGTAGCGAACACCGCGGCTGCCAGGCCGAGAGCCAGCACCCCGACCGGGAGAATTCGGGACATTTTCGTGCGCATGGTGATCTGCCTCATTCCTGTGTCGGACTGACTGCCCAGAGAAACGCTGCGTCGAACAGCGCCTGGCCGTCAGGAGTCAGGTTCTCGAAATAACCGCGGTTGGCGAAGAAGCCGACCCGCCTGCCTGGCGCCGTGTAGTCGTATTCCATCGTTGCGCCCTTCTCGTAGGCGAAGACCGTCACTTTGTCCGGCTGGTCGGGCAGCGTCGCGATGATGGTGGCCCCAAGTCCCGGAAGCCCCCAGTTGATGGGTGCCGGATTCTGCAGGATCTGATGGACTCCGGCGCCGAGCCCCGCCGACAGCGGATGCGGTGCGTTGAACAGCTCGAACGAGGTCGCGCCCTTGGTGTAGGTGCCGTAGTCCACGCGGAGCCGCTTGCCGGTCATGCGCATATCGTCGAATATGTCGTTCTCCCAGACGATCACCGGGATGGTCAGGAACGTGTACTTATTCGCCACCTCGTAGGCGTTGACCGATTCGGAGATCGCCACGAGATCCTTGCCCTTGGCGAGACTCACGTCCGCGAGCTCATCGCAGGTGGTAACGTTGAAACCCAGTGACTTCAGATGGGCGACGACCTTCCAGTCCTCGTCGAGGACCTCCTGCTTCATTTTGACCAACGCCGGCCGCGGTGGGTCTTCTTTTTTGGCCAGATCCACCTCGCGATAATTCATGACGTACAGCAGCTTTTTGCCCTGCGCAACACTGCGCTCGAGTGCCGCTGCGTGCGCCGCGATCGGGCCAAACACGAACGCACATACCAGGCATGCGAGCGCCCGCTGCCGGTTTTCGCCGTGACTTGAGGATTTGGATTGCAAGCGTCGACTCCCGTGTAATACGGAACCGGCAATCAGGCAGGGCCCGCAGCTCCCACCCGTTGCCGATTCGAGGGCCCTCTTTTAGAACACGCCCCAACAGTGTGCAAGTGAGTCGCTACCGCGCGGTAGCGCTGCGCAAGCGGGCCTTTTGCTCCGCTGCATGCTCGTCGCGAGCTGTTAACCCTTGCTGCTGCTCATAAATCGGCTCACACCGCCCATTCACGATCTGTGTTCCAAGACACCACGACGAAGGCGCAAAGGATCTGCGCGAAGGCGCTAGTCTTACTGGGTCGGTCAGGGAAGTATGGTACGTTTTGACTTAGATCAGGAGTGCGACGCCAGGTTATCGTTTTTTTCCAGGTTAGCGTCAGAGGGGGGCGCGCCGATAATGTCATGTAAATTCAAGTATCTGCTGCCGGCAGCATTGGCCTCGTGTTATGCGGTTGTTTCGCAAGCACATGCGCAAGAATCGACTACTGCAGGCGCGGCCGACCGCCAGAATGCAGCCTCCACCGACAACGCATCCAACGATGCGTCAGGGGGCCTGCAGACGGTCGTCGTTACAGGGTCGTTCATACCGACCACGCCGGACGCTGTCGCGATTCCAGTGGTAACGCTCGATGCGGAGAAAATCGCCCAGGCGGGCGTCAGCTCCAACGCTTTGGAGATCCTGCGCAAATCGATTCCCGCATTCGCCGGCCGCAGCAACGCCGGGGCGAGCAACGCCAACAACGATAATCAGCGCACGGGCGGCGGCTCACAGCTGCAATTGCGCAACCTGCCGACGCTGGTGCTGGTCAACGGACGGCGCATGGCGATTGACGCCATCGCGGGCACCAACGGCAAGAATTTCGTCGACGTCAACCAGATCCCTCCGTCAGCCATAGATCACATAGAGGTGCTGACGGACGGCGCATCGTCGATCTACGGCTCCGACGCCGTCGGCGGCGTCGTGAACTTCATTCTCAAATCCGACTATGAAGGCCTTCAGGCTGGCGGTCGATACGGCGGCGCGGAGGGCGGCTATCGCGAGCGCTCCGGCTTTCTCACCGGCGGAACACATTTTGGCAACACGCGCATCACGGCCTCTGCCAGCTACACGCACACGGATCCGTTGTTCCAAAATGCCCGCTCATTCGCTAGCCCGATGTTCAGCAGGCTGGCGAACGTACCCGGCTCCGTCGCCGCCAACGGCGGCAGTCCCGGAGCCATTCTGGCGCCGGGCTTGACGTCTCCCAGCGCTGTGAATCCCACCGGCACTGCGGCAACCGCCACCTCGGTCGGCCAGCTGATCGCCAATGGCACCTACAACGCAACGACGCCGGGGGCACTCTCGGGGGCGTTTGATGCCTCCCAGTATCAGACGATACTGTCCGAGCAGGAACAGAGCTCGTTCGTGATGAATCTGGATTCCCGCCTGTTCGACGATCGCGTCACGGTGTATGGCGATGCGCTTTTCTCGCATGGCACGAATTCCCTGCAATGGCTGCCGGTATTCTCCACGCCGACGGTTCCCGCGGGCGCACCATACAATCCGCTCACGACCGCGTTCACTGGAGTCACGTTCAACGAGTTGAGCAATCCGAAACAATTCGGCAACACGACTGATTCCGGCCGCGTGCTCGCCGGCCTCAAGGGCAAGATTGCGGGCGACTGGACCTGGGATACGAGCCTGGATTTCAGCCAGAGCAATTTCCGGCAGCTGATCCACAACGTGATCTTCAAACCGAACCTTACGCGTGCCATTGCCGGCGGCTTTGACCAGGCCGGCAATGCGGTGCCGGGTGGTGCATACAGTCAGGTTCTCGGCGGCCTGTCGGTTTCCGGTCCGCTGGTATTGCAGCCGGCGCTGGATCCGTTCGCGCTCGCCGCGGGTCAAAGTGCCGCCTCGCTCGCCAATCTGTACGGCACGGAAACCATCGGTGCAAGAAGCCGGTTGTATGCCTGGGACGGAAAAGTCGTCGGTAGCGTGTTCTCCCTGCCGGCCGGAGAAGTATCCGTTGCGGCAGGACTTGCGTTCCGGCGCGAGGAGCTGACGGGACAGGCGGATGCGAACGGCCGGGTTACGGATCCCGTGACCGGAAAAACCGTCGGCAACGCGCAGCTATGGCAGGGCGGGCTCAACTTCGACCCGTTCAAGGCACATCGCTCGATCGGCTCTCTATTTGCCGAAACGCGCATTCCCATCACCAGTCCCGAATGGCATGTACCCGGACTATTTGCGCTGGATCTCACCGCGGCAATGCGCGCCGAGAAATATAGCGACACCGGGCGGTCCAACGTGCCGAAGATCGGCTTCCGCTGGCAGCCATTCGACCGGCAGCTCACGGTGCGCGGCAATTACTCCAAGTCATACAGCGCGCCGTTCCTGTACTCGGAATACGCACCCATCTCGACCCGGCAGGTTGCGGCGACTGTCATCCAGGGATTGTTCGGACCGAATTACGGCGGCCTGCCCTTCAACGGCCAGGATGGCAACAACCCCAACCTGAAGCCGGCGACCTCGGTGTCGCGTTCCCTCGGCCTCGTGTTTCGTCCGGACTTCATTCAGGGTCTGACCGTGTCCGCGGACTTCTCTTCGATCAACCTGTATGGATTTCCGGGCGGCATCGGCGTCAGCAACATCCTGGACAGCGTGAACAAGCTGGGTGCGGCCTCGCCATTCTTCAACAACCTGGGCGTCGACGGATTCGTGGGGTCTGCGGGCGCGAGCCAGCCCTTCGCGAATCCGGGCCAGCTGCTGGCGTTCATCACGAACCCGAACACGGGCAAGGGCGATCCGGGCGCGGCCAATCGGCTGTTCATCGCCGACCAGTTCCAGAATTTGGGAGTCCTCCAGGAGCGTTCGTATACTGTGGCGGCGGACTACATCCTTCCCTGGACCACTTACGGAACGTTCACCGTCTCGACGAACGGGGCGATCTTCAAGTCGTTCCACTTCCAGGACGCGCCGGGCCACGCTTTCATCCAGTACGCGGGCTCGACCAACAATGCGGGGGCCACCGGCGGCTTTGGCGGGACGCTGCCGACGTACCGGTTCTTCACCTCCTTGGACTGGACGCGCAATAACTGGGATGTGTCGGTCAACAACACCTACGTCTCGGGGACGAACGATACGGGCGTCAACGGCACATCAGTGCCGACGATACCGGTCGCCAGCTATGTCACTTTCGACACTCGGGTCGCCTACGACTGGCGTCAAGAGGGCCATCACCCCGGCGATGTATTGTTCGCGCTGGGAGTCAACAACATAGCGGACCGGATGCCGCCGCTCGCGCCGCGGGCGTTTGTTGACAACAACGCGGACGTCTCCACGTTCTCCCCGATCGGCCGGCTGATCTACGCCACCGCCACGGTCACCTTCTAAAAACAACCATAGCGGAGGCCATCTCAAGCGTATGCCAAAACATTCAACCGTCCTTGCCGTGGCAGTGTGTCTTGCGGCCCCCATCGGGCTTGCCTCGGCCGAGGACGCCCAGCCGATCTTCGCCCAGAAGCTCGTAGATGAGGCCAAGGCGCACCATCCCGATGTCGTCACGATCGGGATTCATGCGAAACCCCCGGGTACTTCGGAGTACATCATTATCGCCCACACCAATCGTGCCTCCGTAGGGCACAAATCGGAGGGCGCAGATCTGGTGACCCTGAAGACCGGGAAGACTGACGGCCCGAACCCGCTGCCGGGAGGCGTGTTCGATGTGGGCGTCACCCTCAAGGACCACGCGGGCAAAAAGGTCGGATTCGTGGCAGTTCACTTCCACCCGGCGGCGGACTCGAAGGATCCGAAAGCTGACGCACTACACAGCGTGTTGAAGCTGCGGGACGAGTTGGCGCAGGAGATCCCCTCGGAAGCGGCCTTGTTCAAGGCCGGCGACTGAAGCGGGACTTCCTGCCGGTCCTTCGACGATTCAGGGCCTCCCGGGGAGGCCCTGTTTTTTTCCCCCGGCTGCTGCGTTTCCGGCTCTAGGTCTTCAGCAGCGCTGCCAGCTGACTGATGTCGGGCGCCGTCTCGAGCGCCTTCACGAAGGTGATCACGCCTTCCGTCTTCGCGGCCGGCCAGCCCACATACTCGGCACAGCCGCGGAATTTCACCGCCGCCTCGTCGAACGACATCGGGTTGGCAGGGCTGCCCTTGCCGAAGTTCGCCCTGCCAGTGATGACCTTGCCGCTCTTCAACGTGATCTTGAGGATCGAGGTCATCTTGTCGTAGCCCGCGGACTCGGCTTCCGGGTCGATGTAGTACCTGACCTTCTCGATCATCTGCTTCACATCGGGGCGCTGCACCACCGCGTTGCTGAACTGCGCGAGTCCCGCCTTGCGCTCGAGCAGCAGGATGGCCATGCAGAACTCCATGCTGAACTTGGCCTCCAGCCCCGTCTGCGGATTGTGATGTAACAGGGCCTGCAGCATGGCGTGATTGGCACCCACCTCCACCTTTACGACTTGTGCGGGCTTTATGTTGTTCACCTCGATGAGGCGCGCCATCTCCGTCATGGCAGGGTGGCTCAGAGAGCCGGACGGATAGGGCTTGATCGAGACGCCCGGCGAGGCAAAAGTCCACGGCGAACCGAGCTTATGGTAGATGGCGGCCGGGTCGAACGTGCCACCGGCGGCGTGGAAGAATCCACGCTCCGCCTCCAGGATCTGCGGCGCTGCGGTCCAGCCAAGCTGGGCGAGTTGCGCCGCCTCCATGCCGCTGGCAGCCGCATGGCCCGCCTGCAGAGGCTTGGTCATGGTGCCGAAGTTCTCGCGAAGTCCGCCAGAGCGGCTGGCGGCAATTCCGAAGGCCATGCGCAACTTCGGCACATCGAGCTTCAGAAGCTTCGAGCACGCGGCAGCGGAACCGAACGGCCCGCAGGTGCCCGTAGAGTGGAAGCCGTCTTCGTAGTGGCGCGGCGCGATCGCCTCGGCTACCTTGCACTCCACCTCGACTCCCAGATGATACGCAAGCAGCAGATCACGGCCCGAGGCGTTGGTCTTCTGCGCCAGCGCGAAGGCCGCGGGCAGGACCGGCACCGTGGGGTGAGTCAACAGTCCATACACGCGATCCTTCGCGACGGCCAGCTGGGTGTCGTCGAAATCATCGGCGTGGATGGATACGCCATTCACCAGGGCAGCCAACTGCGGGGTGGCCGTGCGACCGGTGCCAATCAACACCGCCTCGCCGTCGCGGCTGTCCAATGTGTCCAGATAGGCGAGGCACAGCGGACCCGACTCCGCCTTGGTGCCGGCCAAGGCCAGACCGAAGCCATCGAGTATGGATTTCTTTCCCAGCTCGATGACGTCGGCGGGAATGGCGTCGTACGATGTGTTGACCACGAACGTGGCCACGTACTCCGTCAAGCCTTTTGCGCCTGCGGGGCCCTTCTCGGCGGCGCCCTCTTTCGGCGCACTTTGGGTTTCCGCCGCGACAGACCGCGCGGCGGGCAGAGCCGCCGCCATGGCGCCCACGCAGAGTGTTCCAAACTGTCGTCTGTGCATTTGTTATCGCGCTCCTGTCAGCTTAAAAAAAATTACATGGACAGTGCCACGGCAGCGCGAATAGCCGCCGTGGCATGCATGCGGATGTTTGATCAAGTCCGGGGGCGGGATAGGCTCCCCAACCCCGGGAAGGCCGCCTGGGCGCGGCAACGTGCCGGCGTGCAGGCGCAGGCTTCTCAGCCCATCGGTCGGCGGCAAGCATCCCGCGCGCGGGAAATATTCCCAGCTGCAGGCAAGCTTGTGCCCATTTAGAGGAATCCCGGTGCGACGTGCAGCTCCCGCGAGCACGCCGGTGTCCTCAGGAAGCTCATCCCGGGTGATTCGATCCCCGCGGATCACAACGCTAGCCTATAATTGTTCATGGTTCGGCGACTGGGTGGGCAGGCGGGTCGATGCATGTATGCGTGCTTGAAGAGATTAGACCGTTCGACTTCGATGAGAACCCTGCCGCACGTGGTCTCGTAGAACACGATTCGTGAACAATATTCCTCCGCAGGACCTGCGCGTTTTCATCCAGGCTGCCCGCCAGGCAAGCTTTGCGGCCGCTGCCACGGAGCTCGGAACCTCACCGGCGTACGTGAGCAAGCGGATCGGCCTGCTGGAGCGGATCCTGAAAGTGAAGCTGTTCCATCGCAGCCCCCGCCGGGTGTCGTTGACGGAACGCGGCGAGCTGATGCTCTCCTGGGCACAGCGTGTGCTCGATACCTACGATCAGCTCAATGGAACGCTCGATTCCAGTCAGGACGACATACGGGGCGGCTTGCGAATCGCTGCGAGCTCCGGTCTGGGACGCAATCACGTTGCGCCCGCGCTGTCGGAGCTCGTCAAGCTGCATCCGGGACTCGAGGTGGACCTGGAGATTCTGGACCGATCGGTGAATCTCGTCGATGAGGAGATCGACATCGACATTCGCGTCGGGGACGTGCGCGAACCGCACCTCGTCCCGCACCATCTGGCCCGCGGGCGCCGCATTTTGTGCGCATCGGCCGAATACGTGCAATTGCGTGGGGAACCCGCGACAGTGGCCGACCTCTCGCGACATTCCTGCCTCCTCATTCGCGAACGCAATGAGACATTCGGGCGTTGGTCGCTGCGGGGACCCGACGGAACGCGCAACATCCGAGTCAACGCGGCGCTGGCATCCAATCATGGGGACGTGATTCGCCGCTGGGCCGTCGAGGGTCACGGCATCATGCTGCGCTCCTACTGGGATGTCGCGGAGAGTCTCGAGCGTGGCGAGCTGGTGCACCTGTTGCGCAAATTCTGGCAGCCGGCCGATGTCTGGGCGGTCACCAAGATCCGCTCCGAGAACTCTGCGAAGACCCGGCTGTGCATTCGTCATCTGCGTGCCCGCCTGGGATCGGGCCCGTTTGCGCTTGCAGCCCCCAAGGACACTCGATGAGGGGCGCAGCGCCCGTCACCGCGATTCACGGGTCAGGCCCCGGGTCCCACTGGGCTGCGCTCGAACAGTTGGTCCTTGGACGCCACCAGCTTACGGATCTCTGTCTGAACGGTCGCCCCCTTCTGCAGCGCGCCCTCGCTCGTCTTTTCCGCGCTGAACTTGACCTCCATGACAATCGTGCCGATGACCGTACCGGTCTTGTCCAGCAGCGGCAAGAGCAGATCGAAGATCTGGCGCTTGGGCATATCCTTCACTTCCGGCTTGCCGGTCTGCACCACCACCAGATCGTCCGGATCTGACTTTTTGCCGACTTTTGCGAGCACGCTGGAGGCGATAATGGCGCTCTGCGAGCCGCCCGGCGGGACCGTATGCAGGCTGAGAAGGGCCAGCTCCGGATGCTTGGCCATCTCCTGGTTGACTACCTGCTGACCGAATATGCTGTCCGGCTCGGCAGCCGGCGCGACAGCCATGGCGAGCGTCAGCGCCGTGCCAACCACGCAAGAAAGTAATCTCATCCCCGGCCCCCTGGTGTTTGAATGAAGCATCCGCGACAGCGCAGCCTAATGACTGCTGCAAGCCGCGTCGCCCCCGGCTCGTGATCGCTTGCAACACGAATCGTGAATGAACGCCTGCCCAGGCTTGAGCGGATCCTTGGGCATAAATTTCGTTGCCCTGTCGGCCAGCGGGCGCTTTCGGAAGAGCTCAGACAGACGCACGCTGCCTGAATCCAACGCGCAATGCGCTGCGAGCGCGCTCCATGAACAGATAAATCACCGGCGTTGTATACAGTGTCAGTAGCTGCGAGACCAGTAGCCCGCCGACGATCGCGATTCCCAGCGGACGCCGCAGCTCAGAGCCCGCCCCCGTTCCCAGTGCGAGCGGCAGGCTGCCCAGCAGGGCCGTCAAAGTGGTCATGGTAATCGGACGAAATCGCAGCAGCGCGGCCTCATAGATTGCCTCGGCCGCCGTGCGTCCCGCCTTCTGCGCATCAATGGCGAAGTCGATCATCATGATCGCATTCTTTTTCACGATGCCGATCAGCAGGATGATGCCCACGAGCGACATGACATTGAGGTCATTGCCGGTCAACATCAGCGCCAACAGGGCACCCACGCCGGCCGACGGCAGGGTCGACAGAATCGTCAGCGGATGGATCAGGCTCTCGTAAAGAATGCCCAGGACGATGTAAACCGCCACGATTGCCGCGAGAATGAGATAGGGCTCGCTGCTGAGCGATGACTGAAATGCCTGCGCGGTTCCCTGGAAACTCGCATGAATGGACGGGGGCACTCCCAGCCTCGCGCTCGCGGCCTCGACCCCTGCGATCGCATCGCTCAGCGCCACGCCGGGCGCCAGACTGAAAGATAAGGTCACCGCCGGGAACTGCCCCTGGTGGTTCAAAGAGAGAGGCGCCACTGATCGGCCCGTATGCGTAAAGGCGCTCAGCGGCACCAACTGCCCGCTCGAGGAGCGCACATAGAGTCTGGAAAGAGCCTCGGTATCGAGCTGAAAGCCTGGGGCTACTTCGAGCACGATGTGGAATTGGTCGAGTTGGGTGAACAAGGTGGCAACCTGTCGTTGCCCGAATGCGTCGTACAGGGTGTCATCTACAGCCTGTGGCGTCACGCCGAGCCGGGCCGCGGTATCACGTTCGATCACGACGGTGGCATGCGGTGCCGTCGCCAGTAAGTCGGACTGCACATCCTGCAGTTGAGGCAGATGAGCCAGGTCGGCCTTCAGCCGCGCAGACCAGCCATAGAGTTCCTCGAGGTTGGCACTCTGCAGAGTGTACTGGTAGGACAGCTGGGTGATGCGCGCACCGATCTGTACATCCTGCACGGCGCGCATGGAAAGGCTGATACCACGGATCGCAGACGCCTTGGCGCGCAGACGCGCAATGAGCTTCTCGACGCTCGTCTTGCGCTGAGCGAAAGGCTTCAGATGCACATAGACGCGGCCGGTATTCAGGTGTGTGGAACCGGTCCACGACGATACGCTCTCCACCTCCGGGTCCGTCATCAGCTGTTGAGTGAGCGCGAGTTGCCGGGCCGCCATTGCCGGGAACGACGTATCCGTCGCGGATTCCGTCGTACCTACAAGAATCCCGATGTCCTGCTGGGGAATAAAGCCTTTCGGGATCCGGACGAACAGCAGGACGGTCAGCACGAGCAGCGCAACCGCGACGGCCAGTGTCATACGGGCATGCAACAGCGCCCAGCCAAGCGTCACCCGATAAAAACCCAGCATCGCATCCAATGCCAGCGTGATCCGCTGTCCAAATCCGCTCTCATTCCCGGGCGGGTTCGCGTGAATGAGCCGGCCGCACATCATCGGTATCAAGGTCAGCGAGACAACGGCGGATACGGCCAGCGCAACTGCGACGGTTACGGCGAATTCGCGGAACAAACGCCCGAGCATGCCGCCCATGAACAGCAGCGGAATGAACACCGCGATGAGCGATGTGGTCATCGAGATGATGGTGAAAGTGATTTCGCGCGCACCCCTGGATGCAGCCTGCAGGGGCGGCTCGCCAGCCTCGACGTGCCGCGTGACGTTCTCGATCATCACGATGGCGTCATCCACGACAAATCCGACTGCGATCGTCAAGCCCATGAACGAGAGATTGTCGAGGCTGTAGCTCAGCAGGTACATCGCGCCACAGGCACAGATCAGGGAGACGGGAATCGCGAGGCTCGGAATCAGCGTTGCCCAGAAGCGGCGCAGAAACAGGAAAATCACCATCACGACGAGACCGATGGTCAGGGCCAGTGTGAACTGCATGTCTGCAATGGCCGCGCGTATGGTCACCGAGCGGTCCCCAACGACATCGACCGTGATCCCCGGCGGGATCTGGCGCCGCAGGTCAGGCAGCGCCGCTTTGATCCGGTCAATGGCATCGACGAGGTTCGCGCCCGGCTGCAGGTGCACGTCGATCAGAATGGCCCGGCGGCCCTGAAACCAGCCGGCGATCCAGACATTCTCCGCAGCTCCCACGGCGCGCCCGATATCTCTGATGCGAACCGGCGCGCCGGCATGGTACGCGACGATCAGGGAATTCACCGCCTCTGAATCCAACAGCTGGTCATTCGCATCGAGCGTTACGGCACGTTGTGCGTCGCTCAGCATCCCCTTGGGGCCGTTGGCTGTCGCGGTCTGCAGCACCGCTCGAACGTCCTCGAGTGTCAGCCCCAACGAGGCGACGGCGACGGGATTCACCTGCACCCGGATCGCCGGCTTCTGCTCGCCGTTCAGATCCACCAGCCCCACCCCTTTCAGTTGCGAGATGGGCCTGAGAAGGAAGGTGTGGGCATATTCGTCGACGACCCGGATCGGCAGCGTTGCGGAGGTCAGGGCAATCGTCAGAACCTTGACCGCCGCCGGATTGATCTTGTGATATGTGGGAGGCGTCTGCATCGTCCTGGGAAGCATGCCGCCCGCCGCATTGATGGCGGCCTGGATGTCCTGTGCTGCGGCATCGATATTCCTGTCCAGGTCGAACTGCAGGGTGATCGTGGTGGTCCCGAGATTGTTGGCGGAGCTCATCTCGTTGAGCCCGGGGATCTGCTGAAACTGCTGCTCCAGGGGCGCCGCGACGCTGGCCGCCATGGTCTCGGCGCTGGCACCGGCGAGCGTGGCTTCGACCTCTATCGAGGGAAAATCAACCTGCGGCAGAGTCGCGAGCGGCAGCAGCAGGTAGCCGCCGATGCCCGCCAGCACCGCACCGCACATGAACAGGGCTGTCGCTATGGGACGGTCGATGAACGGCTGAGAGAAGCTCATTCGTCACGGAATGCTGAGCGCGTTGCCGCTTGCGGTCGCGGGGTCGCGCTGCGACTCCCATGAGACTCGCGCACCGGCGCTCAGGTTGTACTGCCCGTCGACCACGACCCGCTCGCCCGGCGAGAGCCCGCTGTCGATCACGACAAGGGCGCCGCTCACGGCACCGGGGGATATCCGGCGCGGCTCGACAGTCATGTCAGGGCGTACGAGCCAGACAAAGGCACCACGATCATCATATTGGACACTGCTTCCGGCAACCGTGGTGGCCCCGTGAAGCCGTGTTTTCAGCACGTGCGCATTGACGAACTCACCGGGGCGCAGGCTGTCATCAGCATTGGCGAACACCGCCTTGAGTCGCACGGTGTTCGTGGTGCGATCGATCTGATTGTCAACCAGTACAAGGCGCCCGACCGCCAGCCGTATCCTGTCATCGCGGTCGAAGACTTCGACGGGGATTGCCGATTCCGACTTGCCAACGGCGATGGCCGTCAGCGTGTCCGCCGGCAAGTTGAATATGACCGCAATGGGTTTGACCTGCGTGATGACGACAATGCCGGGATCGGTCGTGGCTATGACATTGCCGGCATCGACCATCCGAATGCCCGTAATCCCATCTATGGGCGCCGTTACCGTGGCGTAGTCGAGTTGCACCTGAACGTTCTCGATTGCGGCTTCATCGGCTTTCGCGGCAGCCTCCAACGCGGCAACCTGTGACTGCTGCCCGTCCACCAGCTGACGGGGAATGAATGCCTTGACCGAGGCGTCGGTCATGCGGGCGAGATCCCTGCGCACATTGGCGAGCTGCGCCTCGTCCTTTGACCTTGTTGCCTGTGCCTGGTGCAACTGGGTCAGCAGGAAACGCGAGTCGATCCTGGCAAGGACATCGCCCTGGCGAACACGTTGCCCTTCCGCGAATACGACCTGCGTGATCTGGCCGCCGATCCGCGGTTTGACGGTTACCGTGTTGTACGCCTGAACGACGCCGATACCCTTCAACTCGACGGCGACGTCGCGACGCTCGGTCGTGGCGATTGCAACCCTGACTGCCGGCGCGGCCCTAGGGGTGTTGGCACCCGTAGAGCTGGGCGATGAATCGGAACGCTGCCACGCAAAGACTGCAAGCGCCGCTACGGCTCCCAGCACCGCGAATGCCGACCACGCTTGCTTGCTTGCGATCTGACTCCAGCGAAACGCACTGCTCACTACCGTTTGATACTCGCCATCATCTGACCCGGCACACTACGAAAGCCGGTCGGCAGGCCGCAATTAAATTGGAGTTTAGGGCCCCGCATTCAGGCGCAAGCTGCGGCTCAAAACAGCCCCGGCAGCGGCCCGCGTTGCATTCAGAAATAATTCAGGCAGCTTTAAGGTTTGTCGGCTATCGTGGCGCGATGAGCATTCAGCGTACCGGTCTTCAGGTCAGCGCGGCACTTGCGCTACTCGTCATCAGCTTCCAACCGACAGCGTGGGCCGCCACTGTCAACCCGAATGCCGCGCACGGCAAGAAGGTTCTGTACGTCTACAATCAGATCAAGCTCGAGAAAGCGCGGACCGCGGAGCCAACAGACCCGAAGCGCATCGCGCAACTGGAGTCGTGGCGCAAGAACGATGAGGACGCGATGCAGTTCCTGCGGTCGCTCGGCTTCACCGTCACGGGTGCGAACGAGGCAACGCCGGTCGAGGCGGTGAAGACTGAGGACTTCGTCATCATTTCCGAGACGGTGGACGCGGTCGACGTCGGCACAAAGTACCGCTACGTGACCGTACCCCTGCTCACCTTCGAGAACGATCTGCTGGGCGAGCTGGGCATGACCGCACTGAAGAACGGTCGCGACTATGGTACGGATGATGATCAGCGCTTCATCTGGCTGGTGAATGCACCGCATCCGCTCGCCGCCGGGCTGGCCGCCGGCATTCAGAACGTCTTGACCGACGAACACTGCAAGATGAACTGGGGCAAGCCCGGCCTGGGCGCCGTGACCATCGCGACGCTGCGGGGAGAGCCGGAAAAGGCCGCGATTTTCGCATATGAAAAGGGCGCCACGATGAACGGGGAATTTCTTGCTCCGGCTCGCCGTGTGAGCTTCCTGCTCTGGCAGGACACCTTCGATCAGATGCGCCCGGAGGGCCTGGCCTTGTTCAAGGCTGCAGTCCTGTGGGCGGTGAGTCCGGCTGAATGAAAAGCGCACTCTCCGTGGAGACGGTCGCTGAGACCCGCAGGGCCGACGTTTCCTATGACCGACGGACCATTCAGCTGCACTGGGCCACGGCCGTCCTCGTGGTTCTGCTCTGGGGCATCGCGCAGATTGTCGACCTGTTCCCCAAGGGAGCGCCAAAAATCGCCGTTCGCTCTGTGCACATCGTCGTGGGCGTGCTGCTCGGGGCCATTCTGCTGATGCGCATTGTATGGCGGACGCGTGCGGGCCGCAGACTGCCTCCCGCGAACGACGGTGCTGCGGGTTACCTCGCCAGGATCGTGCACTGGGCGCTTTATGCGGCGCTTGCATCAGTCATCCTGTTGGGAATTTCGAACGCCTGGGCGCGCGGCGACTCCATCTTCAGCCTGTTCCATATTCCGAAGCTCTACCCGGCCAATCCGCAGTTGAAGCCAACCGTCGAATATCTCCACAAGACGCTTGCGAATTCACTGATGATTCTCGCCATCGCACACGCACTGGCGGCAATCGTTCACCATTTCATTCTCCGCGATGGGGTGTTGCGCAGAATGCTCCCCGGCAGCCGCGCAAAGGCGGATGGTCCCCTTTAAGGAAGCACCAAACTTCTGCAAAGCGGAAGACAGCCCGCAGCAGATTTACAGCCTCGAGAGACAGCTCGCTCGCTTCAGCGAGCCACTTTCCGTCCAAGCCCACACGCGGACATCGAACAACCGGCGGGCCGTGGGTAAAAAGAGCCGACATGGGCGACCCACGCCCCATTCTCGCGGCCGCCCTCAGCGACCCGGCTGTCGAGTTCCTTCACCGGCTGATTTCAGGTACGCGATGATTTTCTGGCGTTCGGCCGGATCGCGGATGCCCGTGTAGGGCTTCATGTTGTTGTTTGGAACCAGCGCTTCGGGATTCTCGATGTACTTGTCGAGCGTCGACTCGTCCCATGTGATTCCGGACCCGCGAAGACTCTGGGAATAATTGCTGTAGCCCGCAGCCGTCCCCGCCTTCGCGCCAACGATCGCGTGGAGGGAAGGACCCAATCGATTGTCACCCTTCTTCGTTGTGTGACAGGTCCGGCAATGATTATTGAAGGCAGCCTCGCCGCCGTCCGCGCTCTGGGCAGACACCGCCACGGTGAGCTTGACCAGGACAGCGCAGACCACCGCCGCGACGGTCCCCGCGATTCGCACAGAGCGGCTCATACATGTTGACTCATCAGCACGTAAATAGGGTTCTATCCTTCTGTGCTCGCTAAACGTCGGATGGGTTCACTTGTTCCATCATTTCCAGCTTGCTCACTGCCGGCTGCCGGTGTCGGGCGACCCCGGTGCTTGCGGCGTTGATCATGATGGTCAGTCCGCATGGTTCGCTCAGCTTTCGGCATTGGGCCCGGCCGATTGCGCAGCACGATACACAGCGCGCTGCATCGAGGCCTGATTGTCATGTTTGAGCGTGGGCAACATGCACAGAATGGACAATCCGCAACCGACGAGCAGCAGGATGAACCCGCCGTTCCAACCAAACCAGTCCACCGTGTAGCCGACCAGTGCATTGGCCGCTACCGAGCCGCCCAGATACCCGAACATGCCCGTGAAACCGGCGGCCGTGCCTGCCGCTTTCTTCGGCACTAATTCCAGTGCATGCAGGCCGATCAGCATGACAGGACCATAGATCAGAAAGCCGATGCAGACGAGTGCGGCGATATCGACGACGGGGTTGCCCGGTGGGTTGAGCCAATAGACGGCCACGGCGACGGCAACCAGGGTCATGAACAGGATACCGACGATGCCACGGCGTCCCTGGAAGAAGCGATCGGAGATCCAGCCGCACAGGATGGTTCCTGGAATGCCGGCCCACTCGTAAAAGAAATAGGCCCAGGAGGATTGATCGACGCTGAAATGCTTTGCTTCTTTCAGATAGGTCGGCGCCCAATCCAGGACGCCATAGCGGATGAGATAGACGAATATGTTGGCGACTGCAATCCACCACAGCAGTTTGTTGTTGAGAATGTGCTGGACGAATATTTCCCGGGTCGTGAATTCCTTCTCGTATTTCTCGCTGTAGCCCTCGGGGTAATCGTTTTTGTATTCCTCGACCGGCGGCAGGCCCTCCGACTGCGGCGCATCGCGCAACATCAGGAATGCGAAAACTGCAACGCCTACGGCAGCAGCCGCCGGGACGTAAAAGGCGGCATGCCAGTCATGGAACCAGGCGAGACCGACCAGAAAGAGCGGCCCGATGAGACCGCCGCCGACGTTGTGTGCGACGTTCCATACGGAAACGATCCTTCCACGTTCCTTGTGCGACCACCAATGCACCATAAGGCGGCCGCAGGGAGGCCACCCCATGCCTTGGAACCAGCCGTTCAAGAACAGCACCACGAACATGACGGCTATGCTGGACGTGGCCCAGGGGACCAGACCGAGGATCAGGCTCACGCCAGCCGACATGATGAGGCCGATCGACAGGAAAACGCGGGCGTTCGAGCGGTCGGAAACGCTGCCCATGATGAACTTCGAAAGACCATAGGCGATCGACACACCCGACAAGGCGAAGCCCAGATCGCCCCGCGAGAATCCCTGGTCGACGAGATAGGGCATGGCCAGATTGAAGTTCAATCTGACGAGATAGAATCCTGCGTAACCAAAGAATATCCCGAAGAAAATCTGCCATCGCAGGCGCTTGTATGTCGGCTCGATATCCCGGTCCGCGAGTCGCGGCAGGTGCTCGGCTGCCTTCAGGAAATCCATCATGGCGCTACCTTTGCATAGGCTTTGATATCGGCTTGTCTAATTCAGTCCTCATGCGCTGCAATGCCGCCATCGGCGTCCTGGACGAGGCAGTTTAAGACACCCATACAATCCGGTCACTAGGATCCGGCCTCCGGCGGCCATTCAAGACCAGAGGGCCACGGATACGATGGCCACTCGAATCCAGACCGGGTGCCGCGACTCCTTATTCGCTCTTTTCAGCGGTCGCCAACACGATACGTCCGCCACGAACGCTGCGATTTCGTAGGAATCGGTCGATGCCGAATGGGAGGACCAGGTCGAGCGGAGGTGAGGGCGGATGAGCGCTACCCCTGGCCGGGGTGCGCGGAGTCTCTGAAATGCAGCGGAGCAATCGCGCTGACAGCGCGCCGCGCGAGAATCACATACGAGCAGACAACCGTCTCGGGCGAGTCAAGTACACTCCCCAAATCAGTCCCGTAACGGCCAGCGTCGAAACGAGCGGATAGCGCTTGAACAGGCGCCAACCAGCCGGAAGGAGCCGCGCGCCGAGCCTCACGGCCGATGCCGCGGCCCCTACGCGCCCGAGCGTGGAGTTTGCAGGCTTCGCCACCCGCGCAGCCTTATCCACGAAGGCGCCTGCGTCAGACGCGGTCTGAGCAGACTTGCCCACATCGTCGCGGTCGATACTCATGGCGCTCTCCAAATGAGGGCTTGTAGACAAGCCCTCTCCAGCAAGCTGTATTCCGGTCGAAGAGCGTCGCTCAGAAATGTAGCGCTCCGCCCCGCTGCGGTATCCGGTAACGGAGGCGGCTTGCGGGGGTGCGCCAAGCTGAAGATGAAGTGAGCCGGATCCAATAACTCATTCCGCGCGCCCCTGCCGTTCGCCCGCCTGCGCACCGGCCGCCTCCGCCTTCGAGACCACGACCGTCTTGATATTGACGAACTCCTTGATGCCGTAATGCGACAGCTCGCGTCCGTAGCCGCTCGCCTTGACCCCGCCAAAGGGCAGCTTCGGATGGGATTGGACCGCGCCGTTCACGAATACGGAGCCGGCATCGATCAAGTCGGCCGCGATGCGCTCCGCGCGATTCAGATCGCGCGAAAAGATGCCTCCGCCGAGGCCGAATATGGAATCGTTCGCCGTCTCTATCGCGGCGGCCTCGTCCTTCACCGTGATGACTGCCGCCACAGGCCCGAACATCTCCTCTTCATATGCCGGCATTCCCGGCTGGACGTCTGTGAGTACGGTCGGCGGATAGTAGGCACCCGGCCCATCCGGCTTTTTTCCACCGGTCAGACAACGTGCTCCCTTCGCGATGCTCGCCTCCACCTGAGCGTGAAGGGAGTCGCGCAGGTCCTTGCGCGCCATCGGGCCCACGTCCGTGTCTTCCGACATTGGATCGCCGAGCGTGACGGCCCGCATCTGCTTTACGAACAGCTCCTCGAACCGCGAGCGCAGCGCGGCGACGACGATGAAGCGCTTGGCCGCGATGCAGCTCTGGCCCGAATTCACGAGACGCGCTTTCGCGCTGATCCGTGCCGCCTGCTCGAGGTCGGCGTCCTCCAACACGAGGTAGGCGTCGCTACCGCCGAGCTCGAGGACGCTCTTCTTGAGCATTTCGCCGGCTTTGCGCGCCACGGCCCGGCCAGCCGCCACGCTGCCGGTGAGAGTCACGGCGCGAATGCGGCGGTCCTCGATGAGGTTGTCTATCTTCTTCGAGCCGATGAGGAGTGTTCCAAACAGGTGTTGCGGGAATCCTGCTTTGCGCAGGAGATCCGCAATCGCAAGCGCGCAGCCGGGCACATTGGAGGCATGCTTCAGCACCGCCGCGTTCCCGGCCATGAGAGCCGGTGCTGCGAAGCGGAAGACCTGCCAGAACGGGAAGTTCCACGGCATGATTGCAAGTACGACACCGAGCGGCTCGAACGTGATGAAGCTGCGAGCGGCGCCGATGCCCACGACCTCGCGGGCCAGAAACTCTTCGGCGTGCTCTGCGAAGAAATCACAGGCGCTGGCGCACTTCTGTGCTTCAGCGATGCCGTCCTTGATCGGCTTTCCCATCTCATCCGCCATCAGCCGTCCATAGGCACGGGCGTTATCGCGCAACAGTCGAGCCGCCGAGCGCATGGGCGCGGCGCGCTCGGCGAAGCTGCGGGTTCGCCACTCCCGGAACGCTTCCGACGCCCCGGCGATCGTCGCCTCAACAGCTTCCGGCTCAGTTTCGTCATACGAGGCGATCGTGGCCGCGGTCGCTGGATTGATGGCTGTAAATTGCATGGGTGTGTGCCGGCTGTGTGATTAACAAAGGGACAGGGGGCCGGTTCCCTGGCCCCTCGATGCACGACGCCTACACAGCCAAGGGCTCAGCAGCCGTGTGCACTCGACCTGCCAAACCTGCTGTTCGATCCATTCCATTCCAACAGGAACGCGCCGCACATCAGCACTGCTGGATCCATGACACCGGTCGCATCGACCCCTGAAAGGGTCGCGGTTCCGTCGGCGCGCAGCTCGATGAGCCGCCCCCCCGCCCGATCAACACGCAGGCCATTCACGACCAGTCCATCGATACGCTTGCCCATCAGCAGTACCGCTTCCTGGCTGCTGTCCAGTAAGGTCGTCCTCTGCACTTCGATCTGCGCCTTGATCGGCGCATCCAATGCATAGAGCCAGACAGCGCCGACTCCGATATGCCAGCGGGGATCGAAACTACCCCCTCGCACGACCATATTGCCCTGCAAAGAAATCCTGCCCGAGAGCGGTACCGCGCCGAAGCGGTTGCCCAGATGCAGTCCGCCTCCTTCGGTGAGCGTATCGGCGATCAGATTATTGGACACCGCGATGTCGTGGCCGCCGTAAATCGCCACACCGTTCGCCAGGATGGGTGCGACCACGGTGTTATGACGAATGATAATGTGATGATTGGCCAGTTTCTCAGCCCACGAAGCAATACCGTCGTCGCCATTGTTGCGAAAAAAGCTGTCCTCGACGATCACATTCGAGATGCCGCGGTGCAGATTGAGTCCGTCCGCGGTGGTGTCCAAAACACGGATGTGCCTGACAACCAACCCGTCAAACGGGCCATCGAGCCACAGCCCGACTTTGACGTGCTGAATGAACAAATCGCGGATGCGGCTGCCGCCGCCCAAGGCGCCACCGATTCCCGCCAAAGGCTTGTGATCGTCTCGTTCATTCACTTCTCCTATGATCGCCAGATCGTGAATGTAGACCGCCCGCGAGGGATTTGGCGCGTCATGTCCATATAGCCCCACACCGTCGCCCTGCAGTATCGAATACCACGGCCCGGCACCGGCAATTTCCACGCGGTCGACCCGAACATGGCCATTGAGGAGAAAATGTCCCGGCGGAACCCATAGCGGTCGCCTGCTACTGGATGCCGCTCCGATCGCTTTGGCAAATGCCTCTCTGGAATCCAGTTCGCCGTGCGGATCGCCCCCAAAGTCGACTATCGATAATGAGCGCGCAGGGCGCCTGAGCGGCCGGGGCACCCTTTCGAAATCGACCAGATCGATCGCGCACCGCAACGCTGGGTTCCCGGGGCTGCCCATCAGCCGTACAACCGTACCCGCAGGCAACACTTTCGCTAACAGGATTCTCGCGTGATCGAAGAAGTGGTGGCCATTGCCATCGGCGGCATCATTCGTGAAAGGGTAGCGGCCATAGTAGCAACAGTATCGGGAGGTCACGGCGAGCTCGGCTACCCGGTCGCCGTCGGCGTACACGCCGAGCTTCGCATGCACGGGCTTGCCCGCCGGACCGTCAGGGACGGCATAACGGACGGTCAGGGCATTCGCTGGGGCGGAAAGCCTGAACTCGACAAAACTCCCCGCGCCGTCGAGCCAGACAGCCCGGCGGCCGGAGGCTTCGGAGGCCACTGTTGTAAACGTCCGGTCGGGTCCCGCGATTTGGCCATTGGTGCTGCCGTTCTCCGCCTCATATTCGGCAAATTCAAGGGGTGCACCGACACCGGCAGTGGTGGCAGGGTCCAAAGCGACGACAGTGGCTGCCGATGGCTGCTCGCTCATGGCGACATTCCACAGGCACGGCACAAAAGCCAATACCGCAATCAAACGCCTTGGAAGGCCGTGTCGGTGCACATTCACCTTAAAGCCCGCGCCTTTGATAAGTTAAAAACGATCAACAGGGTATCGAAAGGTGTCACCCTGCCCCATTGGCCGGCCAGGCAGGGTATCGGCCCCAAGCACCCGACCCGTCCTGCGGACACGGCGGGATCTCTCCACGTGATCCCGCCGATGCGATGGGTCAGATGATCCGCGCTGCGTACGACCCCTGAGAGGACAAAAACCCCCATTCGACTTGCGGGAGTTGCCGTACTGCCCCTTATGGGGGTAGCGTAGACTGAACGGATAACACGGCGATGCCGACGACGTCTGAGCCCCCCACCGAGATTTTCACGAAGCTCTTCGCTGAGAGCCGCGACGCGTTGCACCGATACATTCGGCGCTTCGTCGGGTCGAGTGAAACGGCGAAAGAAATCGTCCAGGAAGCGTTTCTTCGTACCTACCGGCAACGCGAGTCGGTCACTACCCTCAGGGCTTTCCTTTTTTCGACGGCGCGCAATCTGGCTGCGAACGAATTCCGTCATCGACGGACCGTCGAGAAAGGCGCACTGGGGGATTTTGAGGACTCGCGGGTCAAACCTGAGTGTGAGTCACTGGAGGCGGAGTTCCTCAGGGATGAGCGCAATCGGCTCATCCACGAGGCGATCAATCGGTTGCCGCCGCAATGCCGTGCGGCGTTTACGCTGCGGGTGTTTCACGAGTGTTCCTACAAAGAGGTGGCGGACCGCCTGGGCATCTCGGCCAAGACCGTTGAAAAGCACATTGCGCGTGGCCTGCATGACACGCACAGCTACTTGAAGAGACGCTATACCGCCACGAGGCCGGACCATGGGTGACGTTCATAGGCTGCCGAGCGCCGACGACGCGGAGCGCGAGGCAAGCGCATGGTTTGCCCGCCTGCACGCCGACGATGTTTCGGCTGATGATCGCACTCGCTTTGAAGCCTGGCTGCGTGCTCACGCATGCAACGTGAAGGCCTACGCAGACCTCTCGGGAACGTGGCAGGAGCTCGGGAAATCCGCCCCCCTCGTTCGAGCCGTTTACTTCGGCCAAGTCATGAACGCGGCCTCGACACCGCCTGCGCCGCGCCGTCGCTGGGTGGCATTCGCGGCAGCCGCCGGTATCTGTGCGATTCTGGCCGGCGGGGCCTGGAATCTGTACAAGCAGAAGGAAGTAAGCGGCTTTCAAACAGCGATCGGTGAGCAGGCCGCGGTGGCCTTGCCGGACGGCTCTTCATTCGATCTCAATACCAACAGTCGGGTATGGGTCGACTACAGCCAGCGAACTCGTGTCGTTCGGCTCGAACGCGGCGAGGCCTTTTTCAAAGTAGCCCATGACACGAAACGGCCGTTTTGGGTGCATGCCGGTAATTCCTGGGTTCGCGCGGTCGGCACGGCATTCAATGTCTATTTGAGACCCACAGGGGTGCAAGTCACCGTGAGCGAAGGCACGGTCAACGTCGTCAATGCGACCTCGAACGAGCCTCCTCCGCCTGATACTGCGGTCACCACCCCAGCAGCCTCCGTGACGGCAGGTGAGCAGGCAGACGTACACGGTCGCGCCGAGGTGATCCACGAGCTCAACTCGGCGCAGCTCAGCCGCCTGCTGGCATGGAGAAAGAGCAGCCTCTATTTCCAGGACCAGCCCCTGGGCGACGTGGTCAGCGAGCTGATGCGCTACACCACACTGAAGATCGATTTCGACGATGATGCGCTGCGCCAACTGCCCGTCGGAGGTACGTTTCAGACCAGCCCGGAAGGGGCTGAAGCGCTGCTGACGATGTTGCACGACGGATTTGGCACGACCATCCGGCGGGAGGGTCAGGACCACGTCTACATCGAGGAGCCTGCAAGGTAGTGCCGGGACGGCCCTGACCCAGCCCTCGAGCTCAGCTCCATAATCATTCGGCAAATCAACCGGGGGTTTTTGGCCTCTCAGGAGTCGTACTACCGGGCGTCTCGTGACGAGACGCAGATGTAGAACAATTGAGGGGGGTTCATGAGAACGAGCAACGGCTTGATCCGGATGGCTGTATTGCAGGCGCTGGCCTGCGCGTCGGGGTTGCTTTTAGCGACACCTGGCAAGGCGAATGCCGATCCGGCGCGATTTGACATCACCGCACAACCGCTGCCAGACGCGCTCAAAAACTTCGCCTCGCAGGCGAAGATGCAGCTGCTGTACCGGTTCGATGTCGTCAGCCATGCGACAGCGAGCCCGGTAGCGGGGCACCTCGAGAAGCACGCTGCCCTGGAGCAACTGCTGCGAGGCACGGGATTGGAGGCGGTTTACAGTAACGAAAATACCGCGACCATTCGTCTTATTTCGGCTGGAGAAAAAGCGGCCCCCAGCACCAAAGCCGTCACCGTCGAGAAGCCCGGTCCCGCCAATTCACCTCCGACAACCTCCACGGCAGCAGATAGGAACCCGGGATACATCAGGCTTGCTCAAACAAATACGAGCACGCAGCTGGCTCCGAGCGCCTCTGCAAATAGCGCCTCGGAGCCGGGCGCCGTAGCAGAAGTGGTCGTTGTGGGAGTGAAGCAGGCCCTGGCGACTTCGCAGGAAATCAAGAAAGATGCCAGGACGTTCGTCGACTCGATCACGGCGACCGACATCGGGTCTTTCCCCGACAAATCAGCGTCCGACGCCCTCCAGCGCCTCCCCGGCATTACCGTCAATCGCCTGCAGTCGAACGACGACAGCACGCACCCATCGGGCGAGCCTACGAACATTCTCATTCGCGGCCTGACGGAAGTGCGCACTGAATTCAAGGGGCGCGACACCTTTCAGCCGACTCTGGACGCGGCTTGAACTTCAACGACATCTCGCCGGAATTGCTCAGCCGCGCCGATGCCTACAAGAACCAGACAGCCGATATGATCGAAGGCGGTATCGCGGGGACCGTTGATCTTCGAACCCGGCTGCCTTTCGATAAGGAGGGTGCGGTCATTGTCGGCGCCGTCCAAGGCGACTACGGTGACCGATCGAAGCAGGCTACACCTACCTATTCAGTTCTTGCCAGTGACTCTGTCACGACGGACGCCGGCCGGTTTGGCTTGCTCGTAGATTACGCCCGCTCCCACGTTATCACGCGAACCGAAAGCGTGATCATGGATAAGATCGATACGTATTGCTCATCTGGATTTGGGACCAAGACCCAGGCAATCGTCAATTCCGACGGCAGTATTCCCTGCACTTCCAATCCGTTTGGCGGCACAGGCTGGGCCTTCGCTCCTGATGGCGTACGCTATTCACAGGTCGATTACGACCGCGACCGGATCGGCAGCACGGTGGCGGCGCAATTTGAAAGCAATTCCAAAGCGCTGCTCGCCACGGTTCAATACACGGATTCGAGCTACCACAATAAATGGCTGGAGAACGCCAGCCACGCAATACTCGATGGCTCGTATTTCGGAACGCCCGCTTTCAACCCGCGGGCTAGCACGAACCTGGCTGCGGCGACCGGCACAGGGCCGCTCGTCTTCGGCTCGGACGGCATGCTGAGGTCAGGAACGCTGACACAACCTCACGGTAGCTGGGCCGGAAGTTACTCGCCCAACTTGCAGGATGCCATCAACACGGGTTCGGCCGGCCCAGGCGTGCCGTTCGTCAATGATTGCGGCCCCGGCTTCACGTGCGCGAGCTTGCAGGACGGCCTGTACTTCCAGAATGAGGCGCGTGATTTCAACCACAGTGAGGGTACGAAGGAAGTCTCCGCAAACCTCAACTGGGATATTACTCCGCGGCTCCATACCAATTTTGACGCCCAGTACATCGATGCGCGCGTCTCCAACAGCGATATCCTTGTGGCCACCGGCTCGATGGCCAACTATCAGTACAGCGTGAACGGCAACGGAACCCCGCAAGTCCAATTGCTGCCCGGCTCCAACGTCAATTATGCGCCCGGGGGACTTGCGAATCCGCACAACTATTGGATCCCCTTCATCCAAGGGCATGAAGAGAAAGACGGTGGCCGCGAATCCGCGTTTCGCCTGGATACGCAATACGACATCGACAAGGGCGGCTGGCTGGATTCTCTGAAAACCGGCGTTCGCTATGCGGATCGGACCCAGACAGTACGCTATTCGACCTTCAACTGGACGCCCATCGCCGCGAACTGGAACTGCAATGGCCCCGGCTTCAATGCCGATAATACCTCCCCGGGCGCCTATCCGGCTTGCGCCGCGGGACATCCCGACTTCAAGGGGTACGGTGCGGGAATCTGGGGCACCACGAATTTCAGTCCGTTCTACAACGGCAGTGTCTACCCGAACGGGCCGCTCGTCTTTCTCAATAACGCGACCGTGACCAATCTGCCGGGCCTGGTCTCGGCATTGGGCGGCGCCACGACCAACTCGCCGCTTGGAGGGGGGTACGTCCCAATCTGCGGTCGACCTGACGCCACCGTCGACGGCTGCTTTACGCCCTCCGAGGTGATGAGTGTCGAGGAACAGACGCAGGCCGGCTACGTCATGCTGGACTTTGGCGGGCAGGACACGAACATCTTTGGACATATCAACGTCGTGGGCAACGTCGGTGTCCGCATCGTCAGGACGGAGGAAACCAGCAAAGGCAGCGTCGCTTTTCCAGCCGTGAACAACCTTCTGGCACTGGCGCAGTGCTCTACCCCCCTGGGACCGAACTCTGTCGTTAATCCGGGCTGCTATCTGACGCCATCCATCATCGCATTCTCCAATGGCGGCGGCGCGCCCGACATATTCAGAGGGTCGCACATCAACACGCTGCCGAGCCTCAACGTGCGCTTCGGCCTGGACGACAAGGACTTCGTTCGCTTTGCCTACTCGCGCGCCATATCCCGTCCTGATATTGGCTTGCTGCGGAACTATGTCCAGATGAACTCGCCGGTCATCAATACGACGCCGGACTCGCCCTACGTTGTCTACAACTCTCCAACAGCAGCCCACATTCCTGCGAACGTCGTCGGCTACAAGTTTGTCTTCAATGCGACGGCTGGCAACGCCAGTCTGCTGCCGGAAACGGCCGACCAGTTCGATTTGTCGTTCGAACGGTACTATGGGCCGAACAGTGCGGTCTCATTCGGCGTGTTCTACAAGAAACTCACGAACAGTCTCTCGTATGATAATTTCGGCCGCACCTTCACGAATAACGGGGCAACGGAGACTGCGCAAATCCTGGGTCCGATCAACATAAAGGACGGCGGCAAGCTCAAGGGTTTTGAAGCCGCCTACCAGACCTTCTTCGACTTCCTGCCCGGACTCCTGAGCGGCCTGGGAATGCAGGCCAACTACACCTATATCAATCACTCCGGGATACACAACTCCAATCTGATCAACGCGACAGCGGGCGGCGGCGTGGGCGCAGTAG
>JAQGOC010000389.1 GCA_028293805.1 Gammaproteobacteria bacterium | reverse complement strand
ACTGGCCCAGGTCGGCGTTGTACTTGTCGATCGCCTCGCGCAGGATGGCCAGGTCCTGGCGTAGCACCGTCTCCCTGGCGTGCGCGAGGGCGTGGAAATAGCGGGGAACCGCGATCGACAGCAACGTACCGATGATCGCCATGACGACCAGCAGCTCGATCAGAGTAAAGCCGCTGTTCGCCTCGCTAGCGATGGGCGCTCGTGAACGACAGCAGACGCCTCTTGCGAGGCTACCAGTCATGGTAGGCGGCTCCGTTCAACCCTTTGCCCGGCGCGAGCGAGTACACGTCGAAGACATCGTCCCCCGGCTGCGGGTCCTGCGGCGGACTCTGGTAGCTGCGCAGCCCCCAGGTCTCTTCGGCCGGCACCGATCCGTCCGGAAAGAACGGATCCCGCGGAATCCGGCGCAGGAAGTAGAGATTGACTTTCTTCTCGCTCCCCGCGTCCTCCACGCCTGCGTAGAGTGACTTCAAATCCGGAGGGTAGCCGGACGCTCCGAGCTCCAGCTTGATGTGGCCCGTTTGGGCGGCAACCCGGTACGCGTCGAGGCCTTCGCGGATCTGCCTGAGCGCCAGGCGCAGGTCCGCTTCCTTCTCACGCCTGGCGACCATTTCGGCGAGCGGCATCGCCGCAGTCGCGAGCAGACCCACGATTGCGAGCGTAATCACGAGTTCGATGAGCGTAAAGCCGCGCGCGCGCATGATGTTCAGGGCTGGATGACGATATTCAGTGGCGCGGCCGTACCGTTCCCGACTGCGGCGCCACTACCGCCGAGTACGGACAACATGGCGGCGATAGTCGTCGCAGGCCTCGGTCCGAGTGCTTTGAATCGCAGCACCATCAGGCCGCCATCGCCCTGCACCGGGTTGTCCGGCGTCGTAATGACCTCCAGTTGCGCGCCGCCTGCCCGTGCGGTGACGACCGGATTACCCGCCGCAGCCGGCACGATCTCTCCGGTATTCGAACTGATCAACTGCACGGCAGTGGGATCGAATCGAACTTGCGATCGCAACCGGGTGATCGCGTCCTGTGTCGACAGGTGAACGACCACCTGGAACTCCTCACCCACGTGTACCTCGCCCGGCCCCTCGACGGACACGGCAGGCCGCGCGCCAGAGGCAGCGGCGGAACCAGGGCCGGCCGCTCCCGGATCCGCACTCGCGGCTTCTTTGGCGGACCCTGTGTTCGGTGCAATCGGCGCCGGCGGTGCGGTGAGCGGCATCGCTTGCGGCGCCGAAGCAGGCGGCGCGCTCGATGGCATCGACGGCTGCGCAACTGCGGACGGAGTCACGCTCATGGGCGGCGATGGACTCAGAGGCATCCCGCTACCCGCTGACGTAGACCCGGACGGCGGAGCTGCATTGACGCTCCCTGAGCTATAAGGAGCTGTCCGCGTCCGGCTTTCCGTGCCGTACCAGAACTCGGTCGTGTCATTGGCGGGTCTCGGCTGCATCCGGATGATGCGCGGGGTGATCGACAGGACGACCTCGCTCTTCTCCCGGTCCGTGTGGCGACTGCCAAACAGGCGCCCGAGTACGGGAATGTCCCCCAGTCCCGGGATGCTGTTGGCGCTGCGGGTGTCCGAGTCCTGAATGAGCCCGGCGAGGATCTGTGTTTCGCCATCCTTCAGGCGCAGCAGCGTGTTGGCATTGCGTGTCCCGATCTCGTACGCGATCGTCCCGGAGGCGGTCGTGATCTGCTTCAGGATCGAGCTGACCTCCAGGTTGATCTTGATGGCGACGTCGCTGTCCAGGTAGATCGTGGGCTGGACTTCCAGCGTGAGGCCCACATCGAGGTATTGCACGGAGCCGGTGACCACCGGTGTGCCGGCGGCCGTCGGCGTTACGCTGTTAGTAATGACCGGCTCCCGTTGCCCGATCAGGATTTTCGCCTTCTCCTTGTTGCGCGCCCTGATCCGTGGACTCGCCAGCGTGTTGGCCAATCCGACCTGCTTCATGGCATTCAACGTGACGCTGAGCTGGGAGATGCCGATGGTGTTGGAATTCTGATGACTCAGATCCGACAGGCGCAGGCCGGAAGACACACCGGCACCCGTTGCAAGCGCGGACGGCGTGAGCGTTGCCGAGGTCGGATAGGCAATGCCCAGATCCTGCAGCCGGCTGCGGGAGATCTCGAGGATCTCCACCTCCAGCATCACCTCCGGCTCCGAGATGTCCAGGGATGCGACCAGCTTTTCCGCCATGCGAACCGCATCGGGCGTATCGCGCATCACGACGACGCTGGCCCGCTCATCGACGAACAGCGTTTTGGCGCCGAGCACGGTCTTCAGCATGCTCTCGACATCCTTCGGAGCTGCGTTGGTGATGTAGAACGTCCGGACGATCTCCTCCTGGTACTCCTTCTGCTTGGCGGAATTGTTCGGATAGATCAGCACCATGTTCGAGGCCATGATCTGGCGGGTCAACGAGTTCTGGTCGAGCACCAGATCGATCGCCTGTTCCACCGGCACGTCCTGCACGAAGATCGTGGTCTTGCCGTCGCTCTTGATGTCCTTGTCGAGGATGAAGTTGATCCCGGTCTCGCGCGACAGCACTTCGAACACCATCTTGGTCGGCGCATCGCGGAACTGCAGCGTGACTTTGCGGTTGTCGCGTGTCTTCAGCCGTGGCGCCACGGTCGTCGGGCCCCGCGCCAGTGTGATTGCGGAAGCGAGATCCTGCGCGAGCGTATAGCCGGGATCCTCCGCAAGGACCCCTCTCAATTTCAGCTCTGCCGAATCGTAGTCCCTGCGTTCGAAATCCTTGCGAGCGTCCGCCACCACTGCGGCGTGACGCGCGTCACCTGCCAGGCTTGCAAGTCCCCGGCTGGCTCGGTCGTTGCTCGGATCTATGGCCAGCACCCGCCGATAGATCTGAGCGGCGCTGTCGAGTTGCCCTGCGGCACGGGCATTGTCCGCGGCGGCAACCAGATGTTGTACAGCCGCTTCGCGCCGGGCTTGCAGGTCCAGGCGGAACTCCATGTTGTGGGGATCCTTCCTGGCGGCCTCGCTCAGTTTGGTGACCCCAACCTCGTACTCCCCCTGCTCGACCGCGGCAAGCCCTTCACGATGCAGTCGATTCGCCGCGCATCCGACTACGAGGATCGCAGACGCGAGTGCGACCGTCACGCGGCGCAAGAGTATCGTCACTGAAGGCCCCCGACCGAAAGTTGCTGTTGTATGTTGAGAGGCTTGTACGTCAGGAGAAGCTGACCGTTCCTGACCCCGTCGACGCTGTAGACGTTATCCAACGTTTCTCCGATATGCACGTCGTAGACGCGGTCCCCCGCGGTTAAAAAGTATACGGGCGTCGCTCCGTCCGGTGTAAACGTGCCCATGTAAGAAAACGGTAGCGGCGGCGCGACCGGTGCCGGCGGCGCGAGGGATTGGATGGTTGCCGGTTGGGGCGAAGACGGAGGTGGTGGCGGCGGAACATACCAGGAATGCGTAGCGAAGAGCGCGCCGGCCGCGGCTGTGCCACTTACCCGATGCGCAAGCAGCAGCAGCGAGCGCATCGCGCTCCGTTCGGGCGCCGCTTTTGGATGAGGCTCTCTGACGTTAATTGCAGCCGCGTTGCTCCGGGCTGATTCGACGGTCTGGACGTCCGTAGGGCCAAACACGACGTACGCCGCAATTGCCAGGGCGACGCCGATCAAAGCCTTACCGCGTGTTTTGGCGTTCATGGCTGTCACTCTCCGCGCACGAAAACCACAAAGCGGACGTCTGCATTGACGGTCTCATCGGCGACGGTCTTGCGCTCGATGTGGAGTTTGTCGAGGCCGGCGGCCGGAACCGCCGTGAGGGTCCGATTGATGAAATCACGGACCTGCGGATAGCTGGCTTTCACGGGGAATTCGAGCTCATAACGGCCGACGCTTCCCGTCTTCGCCGGCGTGAACGCATAGTGACCGCTGTCGAGGGGGACGCCCGCCTGCTGCGCCTGTTCCAAAATCTGGCCAATGACCACCGGCATTTGACCGCGAGTCGGAAGCGTCGCGACCAACCGTCCGAGGCCCTCCTCCGGGGTCAACTCGAGGTGCGACCGTTGCTGGGCGCGGATCAGATCGGCGTCCAGTGCACGGACCGCATTTTGCCCTGGAATGAGCGCACTGAGCCCGATCACAACCGCCGCGAGCAACGCTGCGACACCCGTAACACCAAGAGCACCGAGCCGCGCAATTTGATACTGAGCGTGGGGGACGACTCCGCCAAGCGTGCTACGAAGGCTGGAAACGAGGTCGACGCGAGCCGCAGAGCGAGCCTGCGGTTTGGCTTGCGCCGGCGTGCCAATCGCGGTCGCGGCCGCCCGCGAGATTGACCTGACTATCGGCGCTGGCGGCGCAGTCGCTACATTGCTCGCCAGCGCCGGCATTGCCGACGGCACCGCAGCGAGCGCAGGCGTTGTGGGCTCCTCCAGAGTCGACAACGGCCTGATGGGTGTGACAGTCGTGACGTCCTCATTCATGGCAGTTCTCGCCATTCCGCGGTCATGGCAAACCGCACCGGATGATCCTTGTTGTCGGCCACCACTTCGTGGCTGTCGAGCATGGGGTAGCGCAGTGAGCGGCTCGTCTGCAGCTTGCCTAGATAAGCGAGTGCTACGGCCAGATCCCGCGATTCACCATTGATCCGGACCCGGCGCTTGTCATGGTCGGGCTCGATCGACAGCACCGAAATGCCACCTTCCGCCTGACTCGCCACCTCGAGGTCCGACAGCACGGCCGTCCAGGGCGTTTCCAGTTCAGTGGCAACCTTTCCGGCGTCTTCTGTCAGACGCAGCGCACGCGCGCTGGACACGGGATCACGCGTTGAATGCCGCAGAGAGGTTGCGAGTTTCAGCTCCAGCCCGGCTTTGTGTGCCTCGATGGCTCGATAGTCCAGGCAAACGAGGGTGGTGGCGCCGACACCCATGACCAGCAGCAGCACTCCGGGGAGTGTGGTGCGCACTCGCGGACCCGCGAAGTCGAGCCTGACAGCTGGGGCCTTCACGCCGCCAGCCTTCTCGCGCGCGCGAGACGTTGCAGCGTCGTCATCGGGGCGGAATCCTCTTCGAGCCATTGAAGGTCCTGTCCGGCCGCCCCGGCGACTTCGCGCCATGCCTGCGGGGCATCGACAAACACCTGGCCCTCATCCGGGCTCGCACTGGCCAGCCGCCCGAATGTCTGCAACCGCTTGAGCTCGCGAGCCCAGTCCGAGCCGATACGCACGCTATAAACACGATCCCAGCCGGTCCGGCCGATCCGGGCCGCGGCGAGGGTGCCCTCGTCGACCGTAACGAACCAGGCCCCGGCCGCCGGCAGCCGGTGGCGCCAGCCGTCATAAGCAGCGACGAGTTGCGGTTGCAGAGAGGCCAGCTTGACGTCCTGCCTCGCACATACCGCGCGCAGGCCCTCGAGCAGAGCCACCGGAATCGTGCAGGCCACACGAGGCGATTCCGGAGGTGCCTCGGACAGGCGTACCTCCCAATCGCTGACGGCGTCGCCGTAGGTACTGGCGAGCAGTTGGCGGGCATGCCCTACTCTCTCATCTGTGGAGCTCAGCTCCGAAACCCACGGCACGATCGCATAGCGCGCCCAGGAATCTGCGATAACGACGCGTAACAGCGCACCTCGCCACACAGGCTGCGCCAGCAGCGTATCGAGGGCTTGCAGAGCCGCGGTCCACTCATTCGCCTGCGCCGGCTTGCATTCCTCTTCATGCTCTGCGAGGAGCGTAGGCTTGACTCCGCGCTTCAAGCGAACCATGCACAATCTGCGCGGCGACAAGTGCACGCCGATTTCGTCACGCCATAACGGTGACACGGTTCACCTCCTCGAGGGTGGTATGGCCCCGGCGGACAAGGTCGAGTGCCGATTGGCGTAGCAGGCGCACGCCCGCCTGCTGAGCCAGCTCTTTGAGTTGCCGCATCGGTGCGCGATTGATAATCGCTTCGCGCATCTCATCGTTGAGGACGAGCAGTTCCCCGACGGCTTTGCGCCCCCGGTATCCGGTGCCGCGGCAGTGCTTGCAGCCCTGACCCTTGCGGAATCGGTAGGATGCGGTGGTGACGACGCTGACTCCCGACTCCTCTATGAGCTGCCTCGAAGGCATGGATGCCTGGCAGCATTGCGCGCAGATGACGCGTATGAGCCTCTGGGCCAATACGCCGGAGAGCGCGGAGACGAAACTGTAAGTGTCCACTCCCATGTGGACGAAGCGGCTGACGACGTCGAACACGTTGTTGGCGTGAACAGTCGTGAACACGAGGTGCCCGGTCAGAGCGGACTGGATTGCAATCTGCGCAGTCTCCGGGTCACGGATCTCGCCCACCATGATCTTGTCGGGGTCATGCCGGAGGATCGAGCGTAGCCCGCGCGCAAAGGTCAGTCCCTTCTTCTCGTTGACGGGAATCTGCAGAACCCCGGGAAGCTGGTACTCCACCGGGTCTTCGATGGTGACGATCTTCTCGCGACCCGTCTGAGTCTCCGAGATCGCCGCGTAGAGCGTGGTCGTTTTGCCGCTGCCGGTGGGTCCCGTGACGAGCAGCATGCCGTAGGGCAGCGCGCTCAGCCTGCGCAGCTCGAGAACGACATCCGGTGCGAATCCCAGCCCATCGAGCCGCAAACCATTCATCTGCTGCGTCAGCGCCTTTTTGTCGAGCACGCGCAGTACGGCATCTTCGCCGAAAATACTCGGGATGATGGAGACCCGGAAGTCGATCGGGCGGCCGTCGTAAGCGATCTTGAATCGGCCGTCCTGCGGCACGCGCCGTTCGGCGATATCAAGCTCCGACATCACCTTGATGCGCGAGATGACCTGCTCCGCCAGCTCGACGCCCGGAACCGAAGCGATGCTCGCGAGCACTCCGTCGACGCGATAGCGCACAACGAGTCCGGACGCCGTCGACTCGAGGTGAATGTCGCTCGCGCCCGCCCGCAGGGCGTCGTAGACCGTGGAGTGTACGAGTCGAACGACCGGGCTGGTGTCCTCGCTGATCGACACGTACGACAGGGTGTCGATTCCCTGCTCGTTCTGAGCACCGCGTTGAGCAGCAGGCAGAACGGTATCGATCGCCCGCAATGCCTCGGCACGCCGGGCCGTGAGGTTGGCGATCTCCTCGCGCGCGGCGAGCGCCCACTCCAACGGTCCCGGAACGCGAATCTCCAGCCAGCCGCGTAGCGTCGCATCGAAAGGATCGGCAAAGACGGCCAGCAGCCGCTCTCCCTCATGGACTACCAGACAATGCCTGCGGGTGGCCTCGGCCGGTGCGAGGATGGCGAAGTCAGGCTCCATTCGAGCGAGCTCGTCGCCCGTGATGAAGCGGTAATCGAAAGCCGCCGCGAGCGCCTTCGCATAGCCCGTTCCGGATAGACCTGTCTCCCGCGCCAGGATGTCGCGGGCCGATTTACCGGACGCAGCTGCTTCCGACATGGCGCGCGCAATGGTGACCTCATCGAGAGCCGCGACAGGCACTGATACCAGGGCCGGAGTGGCTTCCCCATGGGCCAGGTCGACTGCGCCAAGCTCATCCACGGCTGCGTTCATCGGATGCTCCCCGCAAGCTGAAAGATCGGGAAGTACATCAGCACCACGATGACGCCGATGACGAGTCCGATGACGGTCATGAGCACCGGCTCGATGAGTTTGGTCATGATTGCCACCCAACGCGCCAGCTCTTCATCACAGAAGGACGCGATCCGCTCCATCATTTCGCCCATGTTGCCGCTGCGCTCCCCGACGCGGAGCATCCGCGCCGCGACCGGGGTCGTGAGTCCGTTTTGCTCCATGGCCTGCGCTAGTGACTGTCCCTCGCGCACTGACTGCGTTGCCGCGGCGTACGCCGCCTGGGAGCCTGCGCGCACGAGACCCGCGGACATCTGCAACGCGGACACGGCCGGAATGCCTCCGCGCAGCAGCATGCCGGTCGTACGGTATAGCCGCGCCAGCTGGTAGATGTGCAGTTGCCGGCCAACAGTCGGAATGCGGGCAACCCAGGCGCCGACCGCGGCACGCGTCAGCGGCCGGCTCAGGCCATAAATCGTGCCGCACAGACCACCGAGCGCTAACAGTGAGATCAGACCCGCATGAGCGTCCATCAACTGTCCCCACTCGAGCAGGAGACGGGACGCCGCCGGCAGCTCGCTGCCGACGTCGGCGTAAATGGCGCTGAAGCGAGGCACGACGTAGCCCATGAGGAACAACATCACGAGCAGCCCGGCACCCAGCAGCACGGCCGGATAGATACAGGCGTTCACCAGCGTCTTGCGAAGCGCATCGGCCTGCACTTCGTAGGCGATGTAGCGCGTCAATGCTTCACGCAGTGCGCCGCTGCGCTCACTGGCACGGACCGACGCGATGTACAGGGCGGGAAAAGTTGCGGGATGCTCGGCAAGCGCTGCGGCGAGCGTCTGGCCTTCGTAAAGGCGCGACAGAACTCTCTCCAACGTCCGGTGCGCTCCGGCGGTCGATTCCCGCTCGGCGAGCGCTTCGAGCGCTTCGACCAGGGAAAGCCCGGCATCCAGCAGCGATACCAGCTGCTGACTGAAAATCGCAAGCTGCAGTTTTGGGGCGCGCGCCAGGAGCCGCAGGTGACGAATAGGCGCGAGCGAGATGACTCTCAGATCCTTGAGCGCGAGCTGACGCCGCGCGTCGGCCTCGTCCACTGCGTCGAGCACGCACGCCACGATGCCGTGTGCGTGGTCGAGTGCCTTGATGCGGAATTCCATGAAGGGTCACCAATTCGTGAGGTCGGCGTCTTCGCCGCTGCCACCGGACTGGCCATCCCTGCCATAGGACACCAGATCGAAATCGTTCTGATGCGTGCCCGGCTGCGCGTACACGTAAGGATGGCTCCACGGGTCCAGCGGGACGTCTTTCTTGAGATACGGGCCCTCCCAGTTGGCAAGGCCGGGCGGGGTGACGTTGAGCGCCGCGAGCCCCTCCTCGGTCGTCGGCAGGCGGCCGACGTCGATGCGGAATTGCTCGATCGCCTTGTCCAGCGCATCGATCTGCGCTCGCGCAGCCTTCACCCGCGACTTGCCCACCTGCGAGAAGTAGCGTGGTGCCACGAAACCTGCCAGCAGTCCGATGATCACCATCACCACGAGCAGCTCGAGCAGTGTGAATCCGCGGTTCCGGGCGGTCTTTGCCGCCTTCTGAATGCGCCCCCGCATGTTGATCCCATCCGGTAGTGGTCGACTTGTCACGCGGCCTATGTTCCGGTCGAGGTGCCGTCAGCCGCCAGTGGGGGGGTTGCTACCCGGGGGGTAAACTCGACTAGGTAGACAGCGGTAGCTTTCGGTAGGGAAACTACCCAGAGATCAGGGTTGATTCTGCGCACACCTCGACGTCCGAGGCGGCTACCATCCCATGGCGAATCGCAAAGCGCGTCACCGCCGCCGTGTTGTGCAAAGTCAGCTTGCGCATGAGATTCGCCCGGTGCTTTTCGACCGTCTTGACACTCACGCCCAGCGCACGAGCAATCAGTTTATTGGAATTGCCGAGCGCGACGCGCGTCAGAACCTCGCGTTCGCGGCCGGTCACGTGCTCGGCGGTCAGGACCGTCGAGTCCTCCACCTTCGGGCGCAAATAACCCGACACGACCTTGGCGGTCACGGATGCGCACAGATACGTCTGACCCGAGAGCACGGCCCGAATGGCCTGCAGCAGCTCCGCGCGGCACGCATCCTTCAGTACGTAGCCATCCGCGCCGGCGTTCAGAGCGGCCCGGATGTACTCCTCAGAATTGTGCGCGGTCAAAACCAGGATCTTGACTCCCGGCTGGACCTGTCGCAGACAGCCGATCAGCTCGATTCCGGAGCGCCCGGGCAGGGCTATGTCGGAAATGACCAGGGAGGGACCCAGCAGTCGCACCAGCTCCACGGCGTCGATACCGTTGGTGGCTTCGCCGGCGATCAGCAGATCGTGCTCGAGCTCGAGCAGCGCTCGCAGGCCCTCGCGCAGGATGGCGTGATCCTCGACCAGCACCAGCCGGCTTCTCACGTCTTCCAGCCCCGCCGCGTGCGTTGGGTGCAATTCGGCTGACATCGACACCTCGCCCCGGATCATCGTTCGAGCCTTCTTGCCGGATCGCCACCCCTTGTTGGGGCAGCGGCCACCTGCCGGGCTCTTTTAGTCGGACTCTGCGTAGCTACCAGAATAACCGCTGCAATTCAACCTGACAGGCTCAGTTTAACTTAACATGCGACCGAATGTTAGGAATGCGTAATACAGCACACCCTGCCCGTCACGAAAACGGTGGCCGCCGCGATGCTGCCCCTGCGGCATACGGTGTTAACCTACCTGTTTGCCGCGAACCGCCGTGCATACTGGCCACAATGGCTCATTCCCCCCTTTTGACAGGCTGTGTCTGCGTGACATTGCTGGCGGCGCGCACCGCCTGCGCGTCGATCTTCGCATTTACCGATGCGCAGGGCACAGTTCACTACTCCAATGTCCCCGTCGACTCCCGCTATGAGGTGGTCATTGCGGGGGCAGCGGAAGGTGACGGCCGGCCACTGAAGATCGGCGCCCTGTTGCGGAAATCCGCACAGTTCTCGCAAGTCATCGAGAGTGCCGCGCGGGCTAGCCGGCTCGAGCCCGCCCTGGTGCGAGCGGTCATGGTCGCCGAGTCCGGGGGCGACCCGAACGCTTTGTCCAAGCACGGGGCGCGCGGCCTGATGCAGTTGATGCCGGCCACCGCGCGCCAGTATGGCGTGCGCGATGTTTTCGATCCCGAGCAGAACGTTCGTGCTGCGTCGCAATATCTGCGCGACCTGACCGATCGCTATCGGGACGATCTGGAGCTCGTGCTCGCTGCCTATAACGCCGGCCCAGCAGCGGTCGATCTCCATGGCGGAAAAATACCTCCTCTGAAGGAAACCCTGGACTACGTTCCCCGGGTGCTGCAGATCTATCGCCACCTACGCGAGTTGCCGCGGACGCCCTGATATGACGTCTCCTATATCCGTGGGGTTGGACGAGCGCGCGACGCCTCGCGACAACGTGACTCAGGCTACAGAGGAGATCCAGCAGGCCATCGCACGAGCGAAGCAGGATTGGGAAAGCACTGCCGACACCTTGCCCCATGTCATCTGCCTCCTCGACGAGCGCCGCAAGGCCATGCGCGTGAATCGTGGCATCGAGACCTGGCACCTCGGCCGCGTAAACGAGGTGATAGGTCGTGATATGCATGACCTGCTGCATCCGGGCGGGTGCGCGGGCGACTGCACCCTACGCGCGCTCTTGGATGGCGCCTGGGACCACACGCAGAACGGGACTTCCACGGAGTTTGAGACGTTCGATTCCGGCCTGAACAGGAATGTGTCGGTTGCGCTGCGACCCATCAGTGGTGACCCAAGCGGGCGCAGGTCCGCAGGGCACGCGCGAGCTGTGATGGTGGTGGCTGACGTTACGCCGTTGCACATTGCACGCGCGGAATTGGAGCGCATGAATGAGGGGCTCGAGGCCCGCGTGCTTGCCCGAACCGAGGAATTGGAGAGCGCGAACCGGGACCTGCAAAACGAGATCGTCCGGCGCGAGTCGGCCGAAGACGCGCTACGCAGGTCGAGCAGCGAGCTGGAGCTTTTGTCGCAGCAGCTCATCAAAGCGCAGGACAATGAGCGCCGGCGAATCTCCCAGGAGCTGCACGATTCGGTGGGACAATCCTTGAGCGCGATCAAGTATTCGCTCGAGCGCGCCGCAGAGCTACACCGCCAGGCGCGCCATGGGGATACCCAGCCGCTGCTGATCCGGACGATCGAGCGGGTGCAGGAGACGATCACGGACATCCGCTCCATAGCGATGGATCTGAGGCCGTCCGTGCTCGATGATCTCGGCGTTGCTTCCGCGTTGGCCTGGCTGTGCCGCGAGTTCAGGGAAACGTACACGCGTGTTGATGTGTGTGCCCACATTCCGGCATCCGACGAAGATATCCCGCAGCGGCTGACAACGACCATATTCCGCTGCGCGCAGGAGTTGCTGAACAACGTAGCCAAGCATGCGAAAGCGCGTCATGTGAGGATTAGCCTGATCCGGGATGCGGCTTGCGTCATCTTGACGGTCTCCGACGATGGCGTCGGGTTACCGGCCGCCGACGCGTCAGGCTCATTTGGCCCTCTCGGGCACGGTATTCGCAACCTGCGCGAGCGAACCCAGATGACCGGGGGGAAGCTGACGTTGTCTGGCAACGAGGGCTCCGGAACGCGAGCACGGATCGACTGGTTGCTGAGCGCGGCCGACTAGCATCCGCCAGCACGATGGCGCACGGTCAAGGGCGGGGGAACCCGTCTGACCGGCTCTAAGCCTCCCTGTCCTCGAAATGGCGTCGCGAGCGGTGCAGGAACCACAGCAGCGCGCCGAGGGACAGGCAGTAAACGATCAGAATTTTCCACCAACTCACGTTGCGGCTCCGACGTGCCTCAAGGGTGGGCATCGCCAGATGATCTTAGACCAGGCAGCGTGCGTCGGCCTATGCGCAAAATCGGATAGCGGCGTGCGGTGCGGCCCCTGCGCCAACTGGGTGATTCCCCGTAGGGCATTCGGCGAGGGTTTCGCCTATCCTGCGACAAACAAACCGGCGTGAGCGCGCCATAAGCCGACAACACCGGCAACTCATGCCTCGCAAGATCCCTCTATTGCTCATAGATGACGCCAGCCTGCTGCGGGACGGGCTGTTTGCGCTGCTCGAGCTCGAAGCGGAAGTGGAGCTTCTCGGGGCACTGGGCGGGGGCGCGGAGTTCGGCAATCTGGCTCCGAAGACGGCCGCCCAGGTCGTGATCCTGGAATTCTCGATGCGCGACCGCAGCGGCCCGGAAACGGTTGCCGCGGTGAAGAGCCGCTGGCCGCAGGCTCGCGTGCTCGTACTGACTTTCCGCGCCGAGGACCAGATCATCGAGACCGCCCTGCGCGCGGGGGTGGATGGCTATCTTTTGAAAACCGACAGCCGGTCGGAGCTGTTGACCGCGATCCGTACGGTCGCCGAGGGCAAGCGTTACATCAGTCCGTCGATCTTCGAACGGGTCGTGAGCGGCTACGTCAGGAAACACGCCCCGCGGCGCAACGGCTCTCCCGACGGGCTCAGCGACCGCGAGCGTGAGGTCATGAAGCGGATCGCAATGGGCTACCGCACCCGCGAGATTGCACAGCAGCTTTCGTTGAGCCACAAGACAATCGAGAAGCACCGCAGCAGCCTGATGCGAAAACTCAACCTCCGGTCGGCCGCTGCGGTGGCCACATACGCGACCGCCAACGGCTATCTGGACGCCTGAGCGTGCGCCGTGAGTGGCCAATGCCCCTGCCGCTCAGGAACTGCACGACAACGCCGAGCATCCGGCCTTGTTCCGTGCCCATTCGGGCCGCCTTTGCGCAAGCTCCTCGTGCTCGGTTTGTTCCTCGTACGGTCTCTCGAGGACGCGTAACAGCCGCTCCATCATCGAGGTATCGCCTTCGTTCGCCGCGTCGATCGCCTGCTGTGCAAGGTAGTTACGCAGCACGTACTTTGGATTGGCACGATTCATGATGGCCACGCGGTGAGCTGGAGGCATTGCCTCTTGCCCGGCGCGGGCGGCATAGCGCGTGAGCCAGTCGACGAGCCGTGAGCGATGCGCCTCGCTCAACGCCTCGTCGCTGTAGAACGCCGGCCGCAGCGGCTCGACATTCTCGGCGCCAGCCAGGGCGAGCCGACGAAAGAACAACGTCATGTCGGTTTCGGTTTGCTGCAGAATCCCGAACAAGTCCGTGACCAGTGCGTCATCCCCGGCGCGCTCCAGGCTCGACAGGCCCAGTTTTTCCGCGAGCATCCGCCGCCAGCTGGAGGTGAACACCTCGGCATAGACTTCCAGGCCATGCTCGAGCACGGGTATATCCTCGATCAACGCAGTCAAGGCGTTGGCCAGGCGCGCAAGATTCCAGGCCGCAACCTGCGGCTGCTGCCCGTAAGCGTAACGGCGCCCAGGCAAGTCGGTCGTGTTCGGCGTCCAACTCGGATCGTAGCCTTCGAGCCAGCCGTAGGGACCGTAGTCGATGGTCAGGCCCAGGATCGACATGTTGTCGGTATTCATCACTCCGTGAACGAAGCCCACTCGCATCCAGTGCGCGAGCATGACGGCGGTGCGCCTGCAGATCTCCTCAAACCAGCGCCCATACACTGGCGGCGACGGCGCGCCCAAGGCGGGAAAGTGTTTTCCAATGACGTAATCCGCGAGACGCCGTAGAGCGTCATGCTCGCCGCGGCTGGCATGAATCTCGAAATTTCCGAAGCGCACGAACGAGGGCGCTACCCGGCAAACGATGGCGCCGGCTTCCGGGCGCGGATCCCCGTCATAGAACATGTCGCGTATGACAACCTCACCCGTGCCGACCAGGCTGAGTGCTCGCGTTGTCGGAACACCGAGAAAATGCATGGCCTCGCTGCAGAGGAATTCACGCACCGACGAGCGCAGCACGGCGCGCCCATCGGCCGTGCGCGAATAAGGAGTGCGGCCCGCCCCTTTCAGCTGCAGCTCCCAGCTTTCTCCTTGCGGTGAACGCAACTCACCGAGCGTGATCGCTCGGCCGTCGCCCAATTGCCCGGCCCAATTGCCGAATTGATGTCCGCCATAGCGCGCTGCATAGGGCTGCATCGAGGGCAGCAAGCGGTTGCCCGCGAGAATCTCAGCCACGGGATCAGTTTCGTTTCGCGGAGGGGCAAGGCCAAGTAGCCCGGCGCAGGCATCGGACCACGCGAGCAGCCGTGGCGCCGCCACTGGTGTGGGCGCGACTCGCGAATAGCTCGCGCCAGGAACCTGGCGAACGAAGTTACCCGCCTCCGCGTCTCCCGGCACGGCACGGACAAAGCTATCGTCGAACTCTCGTGTCGAAAGGTCTACCGCCGCCTCGCGGCCCTCGATGGGACCGTGCGGATCCGCTGAACGATCTCTTACTTGCTGCTGCATGGCCCGACTGTACGCGGCTCTCCTCGAGGATCCCACCGATTCGTAAGCTCGGCCCCCTTTCAGGCCGTTTCGCGAGCTTAGCTCGCGGCTGGCGGCTTCGGCCGTAGCGGCTTCGGTCCGAACGCGCGAGCCGTGTCGCGCTGCGGTCGAGTCGTCTTTGCCAGCTCGCGCTGGCGCGCCAGCTCGACGGCTGCCGCCTCCTTATAAGGTGGGCTCGTCAGGGACGCCAGGAACGCAACGAGATCGTCAATGTCGCGCTCGGTCAGAGCGAGCGGCACGATGTCCTCATCGAGGTACGGATTCTTGAGTCCCGCGCCCTTGTTGTAGTGGTCAATCACGTCCCACAGCGTGGCTTGCGAGCCGTCGTGGAAGTACGGGGCCGTAAGCAGAAGATTCCGCAGATTCGGCGTCTTGAACGCCGCGATATGGGACTCCTTCTTCGTCACCAGAAAACGCCCCAGCGCCGACAGATCCGTTTGAATCGCGGCGCGATCGATTGCCGCCGTGTCGCCCGATGCCAGGAGCTGCCGCGATTGCCTGGCGAGGGTGATCACATCGTGCCGGACGATCATGACACCGACATTGTGGAAGTCGTTGTCGGTAAAGTTGGTGGTGTCACGCTGCTGATCGCTCAAGGCATGGCACTTGTTGCAACGGGCACTGCTGTTGAACAGCTCCCACCCGCGCCGGGCGGCAGGATCGATGGCATTGCGCTCGCCGGCGATGTAGTGATCGAACGGGGAATCGAAGGCGACTTGCGTTCGTTCGTAGGCCGAGATGGCGCGCACCAGATTGCGCCCATCAGGAGTCGAGCCGAAGGCGCTCCGGAAGCCCTGCTGGTACTCCGGAATCGCTGCGATCCGAACCACGGCCGCAGCGAGGTTCGGCTGGCCCATCTCAATCGAATTGATGATCGGCAGGGCCGCCTGCTGCTCGAGCGTCGTAACCCGGCCGTCCCAGAACTGCGTCGCGTTGTAGAGCGCGTTCAAGATGGTGGGCGAATTACGCTGGCCGACGCGGCCTCCGATGCCCGTCGAGACCGCCTTGCCGTCGGTGAAGGCACGCGCCGGATCATGGCAGGTGCTGCAGGCTACCGTGCCGTCGGCCGACAGGCGGGCATCGAAAAACAAACGCTGGCCAAGCGCGATCTTCTCCGGCGTCTGCGCATCATCTGTTGGAATCGCGGCATGAGTTGCTGCGGCCGGCACGCCAACTTGCCGCAGGCTCTTGGGCTGGGCGAGCGGACCCGCAGCCGCGCTCGCGGCAGCAGCGGCTCTTAGCGGTGCAGACGCCCACACAGCGATAAGCATCAAGGCGCAGGCATGCAGCACGCTCGTGAAGCGTACCCTGAAAGGCTCGCACCGTGCGGTGGCGCAGACGGACGGCATGAGCAGATCCTCCGCTGAATCCAGCAATCCGGTTCATCCTGACTGCCGAACCTGACGCCGCAGTTGCACTGCAGATTTCACCTGTAACCGATTCGGGTAGGCCTGCAACCCCGGGGAAATGGGCGGCGCGCAACCTCCGGACATTCGGCCAACAGGAGTGCTCTTCATGCCACAGTCAAGCCAGGTCCAGGTGCGCCAAGTCGATACGGAGTCCGTGATCATTCCCGGTACGCAGCTGCGCGTTTCGCGCGTGGCGCTCGGAACCTGGGCCATGGGCGGCTGGATGTGGGGCGGAACGGACGAGCGTGAATCGGTCGCCACGATCTGGGCGGCACTGGATCAGGGCATCAATCTGATCGATACGGCACCGGTGTACGGCTTCGGGGTGTCCGAAGACATCGTCGGCCGGGCCATTGCGGATGCGGGCATGCGCTCGCAGGCCGTCATCGCGACCAAGGTGGGCCTGGAATGGCGCCTCGGAAAGGTCTACCGGAACGCGAGCCGCGAGCGGATCATGCAGGAAATCGATGACTCGCTGCGGCGCCTGCGTACGGACTACATCGACATCTATCAGGTTCACTGGCCCGACCCTCTCGTGCCCATCGAGGAAACCGCCGATGCGATGCGCACCCTCTACGATCAGGGCAAGATCCGCGCCATAGGTGTCAGCAATTTCTCGGTCGCGCAGATGGAGCGCTTCCGGCGGGTTGCGCCTCTGCACGTGCTGCAGCCACCCTACAACCTCTTCGAACGAGACATCGAAGCGCAGATTCTGCCCTACTGCCGCGCGAACCAGATAGCGACGTTCGGCTACGGAGCGCTCTGTCGCGGGCTGCTCAGCGGCCGTATGCAGGCGGACACCACCTTCGCGGGCGACGATCTGCGCCGGGCCGATCCGAAGTTCCAGCCGCCGCGTTTCGCGCAATACCTCTCGGCCGTACGGCAGCTCGATGAGCTCGCCCAGAATCAGTTCCAACAGCGCGTCATTCAGCTCGCCGTCCGTTGGATGCTCGATCAGGGCATCAGTGTGGCGCTTTGGGGCGGCCGTCACCCGTATCAATTGCAGGCTGCGGCCGGTGTCTCGGGCTGGACGCTCAGTGCCACGGCGCGAGCGGCAATCGATCAGATCCTGAGCAGGTCGATCACCGATCCCGTCGGGCCCGAGTTCATGGCCCCTCTGCAACGATCCTGACGCCCACGGAGACCCTGATGAAAATCTACCGAATGGTTACTCTAGTCGCGGCAGTGCTCATCACTGTGCTGCTGGTGGGGTTCATCGGCCATGAGAAGGTCGGCGATCCTCAGGATCAACCTCCTGTTGAAACAGCGGGCGCCCCGTGAGCCTGAAACGCTTTCGTCGACGCCCGCAGGAGAAGCACCTGCGCGGCGCCAGACGCAAAACAGTCGTCCTGGGCGCCGTAGCAATGCTGGCGACCGCGATGGGCGCCAACGTCGCTGCGGTGGCGTCCCCTCCGCCGTGCAGCGTGCGACTGAGGGTCGAGTTGACGCCGGACGTCCCGAACCCACGCGATGTAGGATTCCTCAGCTCACTTCTGGGGGATCAGGTGAGCTATCTGCTCAGCTTGCGGCGGGAGCGCAGCGACTCGCTCCTCGTTCTCGAGCTCAGCGGACCCGGGCCGGACTACCGCTGCAACGATGCGATCGAGTCGATTCGCAAGGACGGACGCGTTTTGTCCGTCCAGGTGATCCAGGCGCCTTCCTAGTCCGGCTTCGTCCCGAGCCGCCCGCCGCCGCCTGACCGTTCATGAGTTTGCGACGCCTCGCCGGGTAACGGTGCTGGTGTTCCAATGCCTCAGCCAGGCGGCGAAGGCGGTCACCTCCATGGGTTTCGCGATCAGATAGCCCTGGGCTTCATCGCAGCGATTTTCACGCAGCACCGAGAGCTGCGCCTCGGTCTCGACACCCTCCGCCACAACGATCATTCCCAGGGCGTGCCCCATCTCGATGAGGGTCCGTACGATCACCGCGTCCCGCGAGCTGATCGCGATGCCAGTCACGAGCGAGCGGTCGATTTTCAGTGTTCTGATGGGGAGCCGGCCCAGCTGACTCAGGTTCGAATAGCCCGTCCCGAAGTCATCTAGCGCCAGTCCGACGCCCAGCTCCGCGATTTCCAACAGACTGGCGGTGGCAGAATGAACATCCGCCATGACCGCCGACTCCGTGAGCTCGATTTCGAGCAGTCGGGGCGGCAGGCGGTGGCGTCGCAGCGCAGCTCGCAATATGTCGACCGGGCGAGGTGCCCGCAACTGTGCCGGTGACATGTTGACGCAAACCGCAACAGACGCACCCTGACCCTCGCAGCGGAAGGCGCTGGCATGACGGCACGCCGTTTCGACCGCCCACTCCCCCAATTGCATGATGAGACCCGACTGCTCCGCTATCGGTATGAAGGCGTCAGGACACAGAAGCCCCCACCTCTCGGAGCGCCAACGCACGAGAGCCTCGGCTGCGGAGATCTCACCTGTTCGAATGCAGACCTTGGGCTGATAGTGCAGCTCGAGCTCGCCGCCGCGCTCGCCGCTCCGCTCGATGGCACGCCGCAGTTCAGACTCGAGCGTCAGGCGCTTGAGCGCGGTCTGTTTCATCTGCACCGTATAGAACTGGTAGCGCTCGCCGCCGCGTGTCTTCGCATCGTGTAACGCTGCGTCCGCGTCGGCCAACAGCGAGGCGGCATCTTGCGCGTCTTCGGACGACACGGCGATACCTACACTTGCCGAGAGGCGCAACTGGTACTCGCCGAATTCAAAGGGTCTCGAGAGGGTGTCGACAATTTCGGCAGCTCGAGCCGCGGCATCGGTCGCGTCGGCGCCGGGCAGAATGACGACATACCGGTCCTCTGCCGTACGCGCTATGGTGCCGAGTTCGCCGCTCTCACTGGCGAGCAAGGCCGCGACTTGCCTCAGCACTTGCTCACCCATGCGGTGACCTATCGCAAGGTTGATCGCGTTGATCCGGTCCACGCTAACGGACAGGACAGCAGTGCGGGCGGCGCTCGCAATGAGTTGCTGCAACTGCAGCTGCAGCTCCAGAAGAGGACAGTTCGGAGGGGGCGCGGACGCGCTCGATGCGGTACCCATGCTTCGCTTCCTGGCAACGGCTACAAGCACGCCGCGCTTGCGCGGCGTGCGCGTGATTTCGATTCGGGGGGCAAGGGCTGGGCCCGGTACGGTTGGCCGCGGGATTTGAGCGGCGCGACGCCGCCGTGACGGGGCGCTGAGCTCGTGAACGGGGATTGGGTTTCGCGAGGCGCTGCCATACTACCGGGTAACCCGCCAGCTTGCGTGCGTTGATTCACGGATCGGCCGAGCCTAGGCCCGAGGCCCGCGCTACCGCCGCGCTTGTGATCCAGCACGGGTGATCTCATTGAGGGTTTCTGCCGAGCTTACAAGATGCTCGGCGACGTCGATCAGGCCACGTCGACGACTGCGCGCGTTCTCACGTAAAGTCTCGAATGCTTCATTGCGGCCCAGCCGCAGGCGTTCGACAAGAATGCCAACAGCCACGCCCGTGGTTCTATTCTGTTGCAACGCCGCCGAAAGTTGTGCTTCGCTCTGGCGCAACCGCGACAGGTCTTCGGCGCGGGCAAGAGCCGTCTCGATGGTCGGAATGCACTGCCGTACGTCCTGCGGCCGGACTAAATACGCAATGGCCCCAAGGGCCGTGGCCTGACGCACGGTCTGCTCATCCTGCAGCGCCGAGATAAACACAAGCGGTACAGCGAACCGTTCGCGCAGTATGCCCGCCGGCACGAGGCCCAAAGGGGCCGCCGCTTTGATGGTAATCACTACGAGATCCTGTCGCGTGGCCTCGAGCGCCGTGATCGCCTCAGTGGTTCCGTACGCGGCCGAAGCCGAGTAGCCCGAATCGACGAGGGCTGCAGCCAGCGCGTCGGCGGATGGCAGGTCGTCATCCACCACGAGAATACTTTCCGCTATTTTGTCGCCCGGCATCTCCTTCACTCCGTCAACCGCGCCCGCAACCTTGTCTGGACCGCTTCATCGGCCGGCCACCCGGTCGCTTGGCGTGACCCCGTCCCAGCCGCCACCGAGCGCTTTGACCAGCAGTACGCTCGCGTTCATGCGTCGCGCCTGAATGTCAGCCGCCGATAGCTGTGCTGCCAGCGCCGCGTTCTGCGCTATGACCACTTCCAGGTATGTCGCCGCGCCCGCCTTGTAACGGTAGTTGGCCTGCTCGAGCTCGGTGGCCGTGGCGGTCACTGCGGCAGATTCGGTGACACTTTCCCGCTGTAGTTGCCGCAGAGCTGCGAGCCAGTCCTCCACTTCACTGTAGGCGGTCACGACAGCCTGTCGATAATTGGCAACCTGTTCATCGTAGGCGGCACGGGCCTCATCCGTTTGCGCCCGACGTCGGCCACCGTCAAACAGGGTCATCACCGCCGTCGACCCCAGCGCCCACAGGGAGCTCGGTGCGTCGATCAAGCTGAAGCCGTGCGTACTTTCGAAGCCCAGGGCGGCTGACAGGCTGAATACCGGAAAGTAAGCCGCCCGGGCAACGCCGATACTCGCGTTGGCCGAGGCAACACGGCGTTCGGCACCGGCAACGTCGGGCCGCCGCTCCAACAGAGCTGACGGCAGGCCCGGATCGATTGCCGGCGGGGCCACGACTATCGGCAACGGCTGCGGATCCAGGTGGAATGTCGCGGCCTGCTGGTTGACCAGCACGGCTATGGCGTGCTCGGTCTGCGCCCGCCGCAGACGGACGTCTTCGGCCTGGGTGCGAGCTGTCTCCAACTGTGCCTGCGCCTGAGCGACATCAGCCAGTGGGGCGGCGCCCCCGTCGTAGAGATTCTGGTTGAGTTGCAGCGCCTGGTCGTATGCCGCCACGGTCTGATCCAGCAGTACCTGCTGCGTGTCTTCACTGCGCAAAGTGAAGTAGTCCAGTGCCAGCTCCGCGTGCATGCTCAGGTCAACGACAGCGAGGTCGGCTTCGCTCGCCTGCGCGGTTGCACGCGCTGCCGCGACAGAATTGCGTACGCGGCCGAACACGTCGATTTCGTAAGACACATCACTCTGGAGCACCAGGTCATTCTGGGTCCTCGGTTTGACTATGCTGTAAGTGGGCGAATTGAGTGAGCTTTGAGCGCGAGCGCCGCTAACCCCCCCGGTGACGGTTGGAAAGTAATCGGACCGCACGTACCGCATCTGCGCGCGCGCCTGTTCCAGACGTGCGAACGCCGCCTTGAGATTCTGGTTCGAGGCGGTGACCTGCCCCTCGAGAGTGTCCAGCTGAGCGTCCCCATAGGTGTTCCACCAGGAACCGCGGGGCTGCGCATCCGCCGGCTGCGCCGGCTTCCAGTCGCCGGCTTCTTTATACGAGGCGGCCGGCGGCGCGGTCGCCGGCTTTTCGTAGACCGGCGCGAGCGAGCAGGCTGCCGTGGATCCGGCAACCCCTAGAACCAAAAGAAGCCGCTGCAATTTCACGAATGCCCTCCTGCGGCAGCCGCCGCACTCCGGGCAGGCGGTGCAGATGACGATGGCGGTTGCACCAGGCGCACCAAGGCGCCGCTGGTAATGGAGTCCGGCGGATTCACGACCACATCCTCCCCCGCACTCAAGCCGGAGAGCACGTCCATCGAGGTGCCGAAGTCGCGGCCGGTCGTGACGCTCTTCAGGGTAACCCGGTGGTCCGCACCGACTACGGCGACCTGCAGATTGGTCGACCGGAAAAGAAAGGTGTTGGCCGGCAGACGCAGAGTGTCGGCCCCGGGCGGGAGCTTGAAGTGCACATCGGCGTAGGCGCCGGGAAACAACTCGCCGTTGGCATTGTCCACCAGCAACTCCACCTGCAAGGTGCGCGAAGTGGGATCGAGAGCGTTGGCCGTGCTCACCACCTGCGCCGGGTAGGTCTTCCCGGGTCGCTCGGCAAAAGTCAGATCGGCACCGAGCCCCGGCGTGGTGCTGGAGGCATACAGCTGCGGCACCTGTACATATACCCGCAGCTTGCGTATGTCAGCGACGGTGAACAGCGGTGTGCCCTGCCCCGCATTGATCAAGGCGCCGATGTCCGTAGTGCGACTCGTCACCATCCCATCGAACGGCGCCAGCACGCGCTTGAACGACTCCATATCGCTCAGCCGCCCTACATTGGCCGCGGCGGACGCCACTGCCGCCTCCTTCGCGGAGGAGTCCCCGGCCGCGGCGTCTGCGGCCTGCTGCGAGACCGATTTCGTGCCCAACAGCCCCTGCCAGCGTTGATTGGTACTGCGAGCCAGCTGGAAGTTCGCCTGCGCCGTGGCGAGGTCCGCCCGCGCCTGCCGCAGCTGCTGGTCCACTTCCGGCGTATCGATATCGGCCAAAAGCTGGCCCTTCTTCACCGGCGTACCGATGTCGGTATACCAGTTCAAGAGATAGCCGTTCGTGCGCGCATGGATCAACGCCTCGTTATAGGCTTGCACACTGCCCGGTAGCACCAGCGCTTGCGCCGTCTGGAGGCGCGTGGGTTTGATCGTGCTGACCGTGGGAATTGCAAGCGCAGCGGTGTTACTGGCAAGCGTGGCCCGCTCAGTCACGCGGCTGCGGATTCCCCAGGCGGCGATGCACAAAACAATAATGACGAAAGCCACGAGCGCGTAGCGGCGCACGCGCGGTGAGCCTGTAGTTTTAACATTGGAATCCGGGGGAGCGAACATGGAAGACTCCTGCGACTACGCGGCATGTGCCGGACGGCGGCGGCCATGAATCAGGCGGAACACAGTTGGCACGAACAGCAAGGTCGCCACGGTCGCGAAGACCAAGCCGCCGATGACGGCGCGACCGAGCGGCGCATTCTGCTCGCCGCCCTCGCCCAAACCGAGCGCCATGGGGACCATTCCGATGATCATCGCCAGCGCTGTCATCAGCACCGGCCGGAAGCGCGCGAATCCCGCTTGGGAGGCAGCAGAGAAGGCGTCGTCGCCGGCCGTCATGCGCTCCCGCGCAAAGCTGACTATGAGCACACTGTTGGCGGTGGCCACCCCCATGCACATGATCGCGCCGGTGAGGGCAGGCACGCTCACCGTGGTATGCGTCAGGAACAGCATCCAGACGATTCCCGCGAGCGCCGCGGGCAGCGCCGTGATGATGATGAATGGATCGAGCCAGGACTGGAAATTGACGACCATCAACAGATACACCAGCACGATCGCACCCATCAGCCCAATGAGCAGCCCCGAGAATGAGGCATTCATGGTCTGCACCTGCCCGCGCACGAAGACCTGGGTGCCCCGCGGCAGCTCGTGCTGCGAGGCTGCGACGATCTTGTTCACCTGCGTCGACATGAAACCGAGATCGGTCCCCTGCACGGAGCCGTAGATGTCGATAACCGGCATGGCGTTGTAGTGGCTGACCACCCCGGGGGCCGCGCTGCGGTGGAAGAGAGCCACATTGGAAAGCATCTGGGAAGGGGCGCCGTTAGTCGGTCGCAGCGGTGTCGCCGCCAGGTCGTTGAGTGTGTTCAGGCGATACTGAGGCGTCTGCGCGGCAACGCTGTACTGCGTACCTGTGTTGGGATCCATCCAGAACGAGGGCGACGTCTGAAAGCTGCCCGACAGTGACACCAGCAGGTTCGACGCCACATCGTTCTGAGTCAGACCCACGAGCCGCGCTTTGCTGCGGTCGACGTCCACGTTGAGCTGCGGGTAGTCGAAGGCCTGCTGAATGCGCACGTCCACGGCTCCGGGAACCGCACGTACCTTCTGCAGCAAGGCATTCGCGTACGTACGGTTCGCGTCCACATTGGGCCCGGAGATTTGAATGTCGAGGGGACTCGGCAGGCCGAAATTCAGGATCTGACTATTGATATCCGCCGGCAGGAACGCGAAGGTCGTGGACGGATAGAGCGTGTTGAGCTTCTGGCGCAACAGGCTCACGTAATTCGCCGTGGGGTGATGGTTCGAGCCGAGAGTGACGTAAATGTCGGCATCGCCCGGTCCGATCGGCGACGATGTGCTGTAAGCGAGATTGATGCCGCTATAGGGCACGCCGATGTTATCAACCACGCTGGTGAGCTCGGATGAGGGGATCTTCTGGCGAATCGTCGCCTCGACCGCATCGCACAGCGCGGCCGTTTCCTCGATGCGCAGTCCCGTTCTGGCGCGTAGATGCAGCAATATCTGGCCGGAGTCGACGCTGGGGAAGAAATCCTGCCCGAGGCCCGGAAGGTACGTTCCGAGCGGGAACGCGAGAATAGCCGTGGCCGCCATGGCAAGCAGAAAGACGCCGGCGAAACGCGGACCGCTGCGCAATGCGGCTTCCAACAGGGTGTGATATCGGCCCCGCAGCCGGTCGAAAGCTGACTCGAAGCGCGCCAGGATTCCGCGCCCCGTGGCATGCGCCGCATGCGGTTTCAGCCAGTACTTGGCGAGCGTCAGCACGAGCGTCACCGACAAAAGGTAAGACGCCAGCATGGCGAACACGACGGCTTCGGCAAATGGCACGAAGAGGTAGCCGGCAATGCCGGCGAGCATGAACATGGGAACGAACACAATGCAGATGGCAATGGTGGACACGAGCTTGGGCAGGGCGATCTGCTGCGCGCCGTCGATAATTGCGGGCTCGACCGCCTTGCCCTGCTCCAGGTGCGTGTTGATTATCTCGATGGTCACCGTTGCGTCATCCACCAGGATGCCGACCGCCAGCGCTAGCCCTCCGAGGGTCATGATGTTGATGGTCTGACCCAACGCTGACAGGCACACGATCGAGGCGAGGATCGACAGCGGGATGGAGACGAAGATGATGGCGGTACTGCGCCAGCTGCCTAGAAACAGCAGGACCATCAATCCCGTGAGCACCGCCGCCGTGGTGGCCTCCCGAACCACGCCCGACAGGGCCGAGCGGACGAAGATCGACTGGTCTCCCAGCACCTGGATCTTCAGCCCGGGCGGCAGGAGGGTCTGCATCTGCGGCAGCTTCTGCTTGATTCCATTGATGACGTCGAGCGTCGAGCTCGTACCGGTCTTCAGAATGCTCATCAAAGCCGCGCGGTGTCCCTCCTGGCGGACGATGTTCGTTTGCGGCGGGGAGCCGTCGCGAACGTGCGCGACGTCCCGCACGTAAATCACGGTCCCGTTGTGCGTAGCGACCGGCAGGTCGTTCAATTGCGCAACCTGGGTCGGGCTCGCATTGAGCCGCACGAAATACTCGAGTGTGCCCACCTTCTGCGTACCGGCGGGCAGAATCAGGTTTTGCGCGGCAATGGCGGAGGTCACGTCCGTGCCGGATAGGCCGTTGGCGCGCAGCGCCTTTGGATCGAGGTCCACCTGGATCTGGCGGAGCTTGCCGCCGAATGGAAACGGTATGGCTGCACCGGCCACGGTCGCCAGCGTGGTACGAACAACGTTCGAGCCGAGGTCGAAGATCTGTGTCTCGGACAGCGTCGAGCTGGAAAGCGCCAGCTGGATGACCGGCACCGTGGACGCGTTGTAAGCGATGATCGATGGCGGTGTGGTGCCTGGCGGTACGCTTTTTAGCAGAGTCTGCGATATGCCGGTGATCTGCGCGTATGACAGATCCTCGTTCACATTGGGCTGAAAGAAGTACTTGGCGACCCCGATGCCGTTGAGCGACTGCGACTCGGTGTGCTCGACGTTGGAGATGTCGGTCTGCGCGCTCTTTTCCGTGAGCAAAATGATCCGTTTCGCCATATCGTCCGGCGACAATCCCGTATAGCTCCAGATCGCCGCCACCACGGGAATGTTGATATTGGGGAAGATGTCGATCGGGATGCGCAGGGTGGTGAAAACACCCAGCAGCAGGATCAACAGCGCCAGCACAATGAAGGTATAGGGGCGCTCGAGCGCGATCCGCACGATACGCATGGGACTCTCCTGAGCTTTCTAGCGAGCGATTGGTGCTAATCGTGCGGCTGCGGGGTGTCCCACCCATTTCAGGGCGCGCGCCCGGACATTTCACTTGAAACCTTGGCGAGGAAGCGGCGTTCGCGCCCCGTTTTCCCCGTAATTACAATTGAAACGGGCGGCCCGCGGGGCGCAATCGGACCAACGAAGGCATCCGGCACAGTCACCCGTGCATCGGGCGGGAAATCGCCCCATTCAGAGGCTTGCTGGACTGTCGAAGAATGTCAGACATCGTGATATACGAGGAAAATGACCTCATGCGCGCCCTGCTCCAGGAGTGGCTGAGCGGAGCAGGCTATCGTGTCCGCGCGGCCACGCCGTGCCCCCCACCGTGCAGCGACCCGGCGGGTCTCGTGATCGTCAGTCTTTACATGCCCAAACAGGCGGGCGCGCCGCTAGTGCGAGCAGTACAGTCAGAGCATCCGGGCACACCGCTGATCGCGATCTCGGGGCAGTTTCGTGCCGGTTTGTCGGCCAATGGTGCAACCGCACAGATGCTCGGCGTGCAGCAGGTCATTGCGAAACCCCTCACCCGCGGCGCTCTGCTTGACGCGGTGCGCGGTATCATTGGCGCACCGGACTGAGCAGGCGGCGCACCAAATGTCCTCGAATGAGTCAGCATCACGGCATACCGGTGCCATCCGGTTCAAACGTCTGCAGCTCGGGGTGGTCGCGCTCGGCATTCTGGTCATCCTTGCGTTTGCTGGCTCTTCGGCCTATGACGCCTGGCGGGCGTATCACCATACACAGGTCGCGACCGAACGTGAGATCGGCAACGTGGCACAGGCGTTTGCCGAGCAAACCGCCTGGACCTGGCAGGCGGTCGATCTGCTACTGCGCGATACGGCGCGCTGGTACGGAAACGACAGTCGCAAGATCGCCCCGGAGCGCCTCAACGATGTTCTTGCGACCCGTACCGCGGGAGTACGCCAGGTACGTTTGATTACCATCGTTGATGCGCAAGGCATGCAGCGGCACCGCTCCCGCGGATCCTCACCACCGAATCTCGATGTTTCCGATCGCTCATATTTCATTGCTCAACGGGACGGCACCGCGACGGGGCTCTTCATGAGCGAACCGCTGGTCTCTCGCTCCGAGAATCGGCCGGGAGTGATCCTGTCGCGCCGGCTCGACGACGACCAAGGGAAATTCGCGGGCGTCATCACTGCAATCGTCGACCTCGACGATCTCAAGCAATTCTATGGAGCGGTCAACCTCGGCATGGGGAGTGCGATCCACCTCCTGCGCCAGGACGGGACCCTGCTCCTGCGGAACCCGCAGGCTCCGGCCGCGGTCGGGCAGAAGTTTCCCGCGCTCACGGTGCCTCCGAATGCGCCGCAGGCGCGCGTTGTGAGCCCGATCGACGGCAAACGGGACTTCATCGCGGTCGCACGTGTAAGGGACACTCCCCTCGTTCTCGCGGTTACGCGCGAGGAAGCGGTCGCGCTGCGGCCGTGGCGCGACGAGGCGGCTCGCCTCGCCGCGCGTACCCTCATCATCACGCTACTGGGCCTGTTGACCATTGCGGCTCTGTTGCACCAGTTACGGCGTGTGCAGTCGAGTGAACGGGCCTTGCGTGAAAGCGAGGAGCGCTATGCACTGGCAATGGAGGGCGCGAACGAAGGGCACTGGGACTGGGACATCCTGACCGATCGACTGTTCCTCTCGCCGAAGATGAAAATGCTGACGGGTCTGAGCGAAGACAGCGTGATCACCACTTGCACCGCGTGGCTGTCAGAAATCGTCATTCACCCCGACGACGTGCCGCGCCGCGATGCGGCCCTTAGAGAACATTTCGAGGGGCGCACGCCGCGCTATGAGTGCGAATACCGCGTCCGTCACCACGACGGCACCTGGTGCTGGCTGCTCGCCCGTGGCCGCTATCAGCGGGACACGGCGGGCAGACCCTATCGGTTCGTCGGCTCCGCAATCGAAATCACGGCGCACAAGCAGGCGCAAATGGATAAGGAACATCTCGAGGCGCAACTGCGGCAGTCGCAGAAAATGGAGGCGATCGGGACGCTGGCCGGCGGCATCGCCCACGACTTCAACAACATCCTGGGGGCGATTCTCGGCTACGGCGAGCTGGCGCATCAGCATTCTGCGCAGGGCACCGCCCTGCGGCGTTATCTGGACAATGTCATGCACGCGGCCGAGCGCGCCAAGGCGCTCGTCGACCGCATCCTCGGTTTCAGCCGCAGCGGACTCGGTGAGCGCGTGCAGATGAACGTCCAGGCCGTCATCGAGGAAACGCTCGAGCTGCTCACAGCCTCGCTGCCAGCGGGGGTTAGCCTGGAGAAACGGCTGGAAGCGGGCGATGCGGCAGTGATCGGCGACCCCACGCACCTGCATCAAGTGGCGATGAACCTGTGTACCAACGCACTGCATGCAATGAAGGACGGTGGCGTACTCAGCGTCGTTCTCGAACGCGTCGAGTTGAGCGAGCGCCGGCCGCTGTCACGGGGAACTCTCTCTGCGGGGCCGTATGTGCGACTCATCGTCAGCGACACTGGTACCGGCATCCCGTTCCCGGTGTTGGAACGGATGTTCGATCCGTTCTTCACCACGAAGGGTGTCGGTGAAGGCACTGGCCTGGGCCTGTCCCTCGTGCACGGTATCGTCACGGAGCTGGGAGGCGCGATTGATGTCAGCACGAGGGCAGGACAAGGATCCAGGTTCGAGATCTGGCTGCCCGTTGCCGGCGAAACCGGAATACCTTTCGCCGCGCCGGTACACGAGCTGCCGCGCGGCAGCGGCGAAGCGGTGATGATCGTCGACGACGAGCGCCCGCTCGTCGCTCTTGCCGAGGAAATGCTCGCTGAGCTGGGCTACGAGCCCGTGGGTTTCGACTCGAGCAGCGCGGCGTTGGAGGCTTTCCGGGCCGAACCGCAGCGCTTCGACCTCGTACTCACGGATGAGGCCATGCCGGACCTCATCGGCACCGAGCTCGCGAGCGAGATCCGCCGTCTGCGCCCCACCGTCCCGATCATTCTCATGAGCGGTCACGGCGGCCCGCAGCTCGCCAAGCGAGCGGCGGCCATCGGGGTGAATGAGGTGTTGCACAAGCCACTACAGCGCCGCGACCTTGCCGAGTCGCTCGCGCGCGTCCTGGCAGGCTTCCATTGAGGTCCCCGCTTTCCGTGCTAAATTACGAGCGCCCCGATTGGAGGCAAGCAGTCATGTCCGAGACAGTTCAGCCACACATCCTGGTCGTGGACGATGACCCCCAAATCCGTGACCTGTTAAAGGAATATCTCACGGAAAACTCGCTGCGGGTCAGCGTGGCCTCCAGCGGCGGACAGATGTCGCAGATCCTCGCCGATGAGGCGATCGATCTCGTCGTCCTCGAC
>JAQGOC010000313.1 GCA_028293805.1 Gammaproteobacteria bacterium | reverse complement strand
CTCGAGGGCTCATTCTTGCGAAAGAACGTGGCGGCCGCATCTATAGCGCGAATCGCGTCCTGGCGCGACTTGATTTCGCCGTTGGCGGACCCTGCCGGCGCGCCCCCCACCCCGTCCGCGGCGCCGCCGCTCTCTCCCGCGTCCGCCGCAGTCCCCGGCATCCGCGTCTGGAGTTGCTCGGCGCAGAGTTTCTCCAGCCGCGCCAACGGCTTCAACACCGGCTCGAAATCCGGTGCCGACTCGTAACCGCCACGGTTCTGCATGGCCGCAACGATGCTGCGCAGCGCTCCGGTGGCGGCGGTGAGTTTCCCAGCCAGCGCCGCGAGCTCCTCGACGGAAGTACCCGCGAGAGTGGCATCGATCTGTGCAGCGGTGGGAGCGTTGGTATCGGCTTCCGTCGGCGTGAGCTGCCCCGCCGACAACTCGAGGTCGCGGAGGCAGAAGGCGCCGAACTGCCGGTGGGCGACGACTGGCACGCGGCGTACGGCGTCGACCACCGCCATCCGGTCGGCGAAGCAGCTCAACGCGTTCTTGCGCAGCAGCGCGTCTTCGTCCACACGGGGAAATACCAGGTCCCAGTGCTGCGTAAGCCAACCGTCAGCCACGGCGAGTACGGAACAGAATGCGGTGAGGCCATCGATGCGCACGATCGCAGCCGCCAAGTGGGCGAGCAGGCGCAGGTCGCGGCTTTTTGTCAGCGCTTCCAGGGACTGGTCCCGGATGGCGCGCCACTCGGTATCGACGGGGAGCGGCGTGGCATTGCCAAACAACCGGAAGGCGTCGAAACCGGCGAGCAGCTGCGTATCTTCCAGGTCGACACCACAGGGTGCCTCCGCGGAGATCGGATCCAGCAACGATTCGATTTCGCGACTCAAATGATTCTTTGCCCCCGCATACCACCCTTTGCCGGGCGCCCCTGGCCAGGCGTCCCTCGCCGGGCGCCCCTCGCCACGCCCCTTGCCGGGCGCCATGCACCGCGGCGAAGTCTATTGGTCCTTCGCCTGGATTGTCGAACAAATTCGAGACTGCATCCACAGTTATCGCTGCGCCTGCCGCCCGGCGGGCCGGTCCCCGCAGCGGCTCGTTGCGCGAGCCGGCCGGCGTAGTAGGCTTGCCGCCTCGAAGCGTTCAAGGGGCTTGCATTTGATGGGAGTCCGCCTGGCGGCTGCGGTTGCCGTCCTGACCTGTTTGAGCGCCCTGCCCCGAGCCGCGCAGGCGCAATGGCACGAGCGTACCGATGCGATCATGGGCACTCGCATCTTCGTCGAGGTGTGGGATACCGATACCGCCCACGGTGAAGCTTCCATCGACGCGGTACTGGCCGAGATGCGCCGCATCGACAATCTCATGAGCCACTACAAGCCCGAGAGCGAGCTGTCGAGGATCAATGCGCGGGCCGCCCTGGAGCCCGTGCAGGTCGATCGCGAGCTGTTCGACCTGATCAAGCTGTCGACCCATTACTCGCAGATCACGCAAGGCGCCTTCGACATCACCTACGCGAGCGTCGGCTATCTTTACAACTATCCGAACCATGTGAAGCCGACGGAGGCCCAGATCAAAGCGGCACTGCCGGCGGTGAACTGGCGCAACCTGCAATTCGACGAAGCGCGCCACACGGTGCGCTTCGAGCACGCCGGGATGCGTATCGACCTGGGCGGCATTGGCAAGGGGTATGCGGTCGACCGCGGGATCGAGCTCCTCAAGGGGCGCGGAATCCAACATGCGGTGGTGACCGCCGGGGGCGACAGCCGGATCCTGGGCGATCACCTGGGCCGTCCCTGGCTCGTCGCGATTCGTCATCCCGACGATGAAAAGAAGATCGTCACCCGCATTCCACTGTCCGACGCGGCCATGTCGACGTCGGGCGATTACGAGCGTTTTTTCGACGAGAACGGGGTGCGTTACCACCACATCATCGACCCGCACACGGGTCATTCGGCAAGCAGGGTCCGTAGCGCGACCATCATCGCCCCGACGGCGACTCAGACGGACGGCATGTCGAAGACTGCTTTCGTGCTCGGCCCGGAAAAAGCGCTCGAGATCATCAACCGCATGCCCGAGTACGACGCGGTATTCGTAGCCCCGGACGGCCGCGTGCTCTACTCCAATGGCCTGCGACCACCGGCGCCCAGACCGGCCGGAGTCGACGCGCCGCAGGGTGCACCGAAATAGAGCTGCGGCCTCGGGGCGGTACTCCGCCGCCGGGCTCGCGTTATTGCCGAGAGCTCGTGTGGTCCGCCCTCAACAGGGCATCGACCTCCGCCTCCGCGGCGAGCCAGTCCTCCGCCTCGTAGCCCGGTGCAAACCCCCGCCTCTCGGCGCGCAAGTACGCGGCTTCGGCGATCATCCCGCGGCGGATGTCTTCCGATATGTCAACACGCGGGGCGACGGCGGCCTTTTTGGCACGGGGCTTACGGGCGGCCGGGGATTTTTCAGGAGTGGGTGATTTGTCAGCGGTCTGGGTGGGACCGGTAGTGCGGGGGGAATCGGTAGGACGGCGACTAGCCATCAGCTCCTCCTTTGCAAGGTGGCAACAGGTTGCACTCCCCGGGGCCGCGCACGCAAGCCGAAGCGGCAGCGAGGCTAGTCTGCAGCGCGACAGCAGGAAAAAATTCAGCGCGAGCGGCCGGGCAATCCAACATCGCCGCAAGACAACTCTTGCACGGCGCGCGCTAGCTCGAGGGCAAGCATTCCCCGGTCCTCCTCACGCACTCGCCTCCACCCCATGCGAAGGTTGCGAGGCGAGACAGACCCAAGTGAGGGCCAGGCGCCGAGAGCTCAGGCCGGCTGCGCCGGCCGACTGGGCTTGCGCCGTGCAGCGCCGCGTTTGCCCGGGCCGCTGCCGTTATGCGCCTCCCCATTCATACCGCGCCGTCCCCGTGACCCAGCGGGTGCCGCGCGTTGCTTGACGGACAAGTCGTCCTTGGAGGCGATGGTCGTGAGATTCAGGTGTTGCAGGTACTTGCGGAATTCTTTGCCCAGCGCGGGATGCGCGAGGGCATATTCCACGGTCGCCTGCAGATAACCGAGCTTGTTGCCGCAGTCATAACGCTTGCCCGTGAAGCGATGCGCATAGACCGCCTCCTCGCCCATCAGAGCGGCAATGCCGTCCGTGAGCTGGATTTCACCGCCCGCGCCCTGCCCGAGTTTCTCGAGGTGCGCGAAGATCGACGGCGCGAGCACATAGCGGCCCACTACCGCGAGATTGGACGGCGCGACAGCTGGTTTGGGCTTCTCGATGATGCTGCGAACCCGGCTCGTGGGGGACTTGTCCGCTTCGACCGCGACGATGCCGTACTTGTCGGTGTCCTGACGAGGCACGAGTTGCACACCGAGAACGCTCGCGCGCTTGGCTTCATAGACCTCGGCCATCTGCCGCAAACAAGCGACGTCGCTACGAATGAGGTCGTCGGCGAGGTGCACGAAGAAAGGCTCGGCGCCGACAGCGGGTTCCGCGCACAGCACCGCATGGCCCAGGCCCAACGGCGCCGGCTGGCGGATATAGATGCATGAAGCATACGAAGGCAGAACGCTCCGCAGTTGGTTCAACAGATCGCTCTTTCCCTGCCGCTCGAGCATGTGCTCGAGCTCCTGGTCGGAGTCGAAGTGGTCCTCGATGGCCCGCTTCGCCGCGCCGGTGATGAAGACCAGCCGGCGCGCGCCCGCCTGCAGCGCTTCTTCCACGGCATACTGGATCAGGGGTTTGTCGACCACCGGTAGCATTTCTTTCGGGCTTGCCTTGGTCGCCGGCAGAAAGCGCGTGCCGCGCCCGGCAACGGGGAACACGGCGGTGCGAATGACCGACTTCGGGATCGTCCTCATCAATCTTCTCCAGCTGCGGCGGATAGCCACACCGCCAAGTTTAATGACCCTGACTTGAGCAAGGTACATGCCGCGCTATGAAACTTCATGACGCTCGCTTTGCATTACGCCCGCGTCGGTGCGCTCCGCCCATTTGAAGACCGCCGGATGCATGCTGTCCCACGAACGGCACTTCGGGCAGCGCCAGTACCACCCGACGCTGTGCAGCCCGCAATCGTCGCATTGATACCGCCCCCCGGAATCGCCGATTCGCGTCAGCAAAGCGCCCAGGGACGCGGCGTCGGAAGCGGTTTCCATGCCGGCTCCCAACTCGCCGGTGATTCCTGGCAGCCGGCGCACATCCTGCGGCGGCAGAGCGGTGGCGAGGAGCCAGACGAGCTGTCGCGCGCTGACGCGGCCCGTGCGCTGCAATCGCTCCGCGAGCTCGCCGAGCATGTCGGTCTGCCCGACTTGCCTGGCAAGCATGAGCACGTGGGGAATGATTTCGAGCGCGAGCCCAGGGGACACCTCCAGAGCCTTCAAATAGAGCAGCAGGGCCCCGCCAGCATCGCCTGCAAGCTCGGTGATGCGAGCGGTCAGGATGTCGGCCCTCGGCAGATCCGCGTGATGTGTGAGAGCCTGGCGTAGCAGGGTGCGAGCCCGCTCGGTATCCCCCTCCACCAATGCCTGTTCCGCAAGCTCGCACAGATAGTGCGCCGCCACTCGACGGCGCTCGAGCTGCACGGCGGGCGGCAGCTCGTGAAAGACCTTCAGTGCATTCGCCCAATCGCCCTGGGCTTCGTAGATCCGCACGAGATGATCGAGCGCGACGTTTCGATATTCGCGCGACGCCGCAAGCTCCTCGAGCAGCCGCTCGGCGCGGTCCATGAGCCCGGCGCTGAGGTAATCCAGCGCCAGAGCAAACGCCCCCTTGTCTCGCAGCCCGACGCTTCCGTGATCCCGCAGACGGGAATGGATCGCGATCGCCCGGTCGACCTCGCCCCGCCGCCGGAACAGGCTGCCGAGCGCAAACTGAATTTCAGCCGCATCGCCATCCGCCTCGGCCATGCGCGCGAAGATCTCGGCGGCGTGGTCGAATCGGTCATTGATGAGGTGATCGAGGCCGACGTAATAGTCGCGTGGCAGACGCACCGTACGCGCAGCACCCATGCGCCGGCCGAGAAACCACGCGGCGGCGCCGATGGCTACAAATGCCAGCGCGAGCAGAAGTGGGGGCAGCTCGAACACACGCAGACGATAGCAGCAGGAGCGCGCGAACGTTACCGTTGATTGATTGGCTGAAAGTCGCGCGGGCCGCTCAGCCTGGCAGCGCTTTCAGCGAGCGCGCCGATCGATGCGTACAGCCCGCGAGCAAATGGCGTGGCTTTTGCTCGCTAGATAGCGGACCAGTTCTGGGCGAGGCAGCCGTCGGTCGCCTGGGGGCGTCTTCAGCCTACGAGACAATGGCCCGGTCACCACCGTCGTTCACGCGCTCGCGCAGGTCCTTGCCAGGCTTGAAGTGAGGCACGTATTTGCCGGACAAGGCGACGGCCTCACCGGTTTTGGGGTTGCGTCCCTGGCGCGGGGGCCGGAAATGCAGCGAGAAGCTGCCGAACCCGCGAATCTCGATGCGCTCTCCCTGGGAGAGGGCATCGCTCATGATTTCCAGAATCTGCTTCAGCGCGAGCTCTACATCCTTCGCCGGCAGATGCTTTTG
>JAQGOC010000297.1 GCA_028293805.1 Gammaproteobacteria bacterium | reverse complement strand
TGATGGGCTTTTCGTGCTGCACGCCGGTGCCGCCGCCCAGGCCGCCGTTCTGCGGGCCGTCATTCACGGCGTTGAAGGTGAAGTCGGTCTTCGAATAGCGCAGGCCCGTCGTCAGTTTCAAGCGGTCGGTGAGGCTCCAGACTGCTTCGCCGAAGCCGGCGAGCTGCCGGTCGTGGCCGATCAGCTGGTTGTAATAGGCATCCCCGCGCGGCAGATAGCTGCTGCCATCCGGGTTCGTGTCCGTGCCAAACACGTTGGCGATGGTCGTGCCGTATACGTAGTTGAAGAACTGGTCGACCATCGGATCATGGATCTCTTCCAGGCTGTAGGTGCGGTTGAGCGAAAAGAAGGCCCCCACCGTCCAGACGATCCGCGCCGCGGGGTCGTTGGATTGCAGGCGGAACTCCTGCGTGATGTTGTCCTGATTGTTGGTCACGCTCGCGGGGGAGCGATAACCGGCCAGGGCCGCGGGCAGGTGAATGCCTTTGCCGTCGAGCAGCGGGTAGCAGCTGAAACCCTGCGGTGCGCAGGGCGCCGTGCCTGCGTAGGGGCCGCTGCCGCCGGCGGGGAGAGTGCCGGGGTCTGTGCCGCCTTCGCCGCCAGCCCAGCCGAGAGTCTGGTAGTAGCTTAGATTGTACAGCGTGCCGTCGTAACCGCTGATGTCGCGACGACGATAATAGGACGTGTTGGAGACGAATTCCGTCGGGCCGAAGTCCGCCGTGATTTTCAATGCGGGCAGGAGGTATTTGTCCGGCTCGCTGCGGGCGGTCGGGTTCGCACTGACGAACTTGTCACTGTTGGGATCGGAATACAGCGGCCAGTAGATCGAGACGTCGTTACGCTCCCGGTCCTGGTACACGATGCTGGGTGTCACCGTGACGCCGGAGGTCGGTGACCAAAGGGCGGCGGCTCGCAGCACCGTGGTCTGGTCGTGGTTGGCGTTCTTGTCGACTACGTTCAGCGTCGTGGGATCGATGCGATCGATCCAGCCGCCATCGCGTCGGTACCACGCACTCACGCGGAAACCCAAAGTACCATCGACGATGGGCGCGCCATAGGCGGCACCCGCCTCGTAGGAGGGCGCCCCGCCCTGCGTGTATGCAAGTTCCGCCCGCGCGTAGCCCGAGGTCTTGGACACGCTCGGCTGCGTCATGATGTAGCGAACCGTGCCGCCTTCGGAGCCGGCGCCGAACAAGGTGCCCTGGGGACCGCGCAGCACCTCGACCCGCTCCAGATCGAAAGTCTTTGGCAGCGTGTCGTCCGGGTTGAACCCCATCGCGCGGACCTGGATCGGCGTGTCGTCGATGTAGATGCCGGTGGTACCGGCGCCGCCGGAGGAACTGATGCCCCGTATCGAAATGCTATTCGTCTGGCCGGCATCGATCGTTACGCCCGGAGTGTAGCGGGCGATGTCCGTGAAGTCCCGGATGCCCTTGGTGTCCATCGCCTCTTGCGTAAACGCACTGACGCTGATGGGCACCTTGCTGAGTGCTTCCTCGTGGCGCGTCGCGGTGACGGTCACTTCCTGCATCTGCGGTTCATCGGCCGCAAGCGTAAGGCCGGGCATGAGCGTGAGGCCTAGCGCTACGCAGAACGCGCAGCCGGCCAGTCCTCGAGAAAGCTGCCCTCGGGCGAGCAGTGCGCGCAGCGGAATCCGGGGTCCTTGGGCGGTGACGATCAACGACTGCTGCATGGACGACTCCCCATCGGCTTTCCGCCTTCCATCGATAACCGATAGGCAGATATCGACTTGTTGGAACGACTTTAAGACACGCGGCAGCTGCACGTCAAACGCCTTTTGGAGGCCGCTGACGTGTCTGCGCAACAGGCACCATGCGGTGCACCCGGGTGTGGCATCGGCAGCATCAATAGCTTGCTGGCGGTGCAGTTCCGGTCGTGGCCAAGTCGCGCACGACCGCGCTGCGCGCCGCCAGTACCGAAGCGAGCGGTGAATGCCGCAAACGGGTGACTTCCGCCGCGCTGAACAGGGGCACGGCGCTCGAGAGCTCGTCTGCATCGAAGCTTTGCGCGAGCCAGTTCAGGACAGCGGCAAGTTGCTCATCCGATAGCACGGAGTTCGCCGCGCCAGGAACGCGTAGCACATAATTGCGGCCGGCCGGGGTGCGCATGTAGCGGCCGAGCGCGTGAGCCAGTGGAGGCACTTTGCCCGGAACACCTTCGGCCTGTGCGCCATGGCAGCCCATGCAGTAAAGCATGTAGTCCTGGGCCGGGCTCGCGTAGGCCGTGGCGGCAACGGCGCTCGCAGCAACAAGAATGAGAAGAAGTTGGGATGCGGGTGCCTGCGCGCGGGGGCGTTTGTCGCCGCTGAGCACGCGTAGCCAGCTCATTTCAGAGTCCCAGCGCGCTCAGCAACTTCGTGCGATGCTCGCGCACGGCCGCGCCGTCCACGGGGTGGCTGCGCTCGGCCGCGATCTCCTGCGCCGTGAGCGGTTGCGTGTCCTTGGCGGCGTGCGCGAGATCGAAGACGACGAAGTTGAGGACTTCGGCGAGCGTGACATCATCGAGATGCGCGAAGTCCGGCATCTTGAAATCGTAATGCTTCTGCTCTACGTCGATACCCCCGAACATGCCGTTGAGAACGGTCATGGTCAGTTGCCGGCGGCCCTCGGGATTTGCCGCATACCGGGCGGGATACGCGAGCAGGGGCGGCGCCAGCGAGGGCTGTCCAGCTCCCTTGGCTCCATGACATACGGCGCAATTTGCTTGGAAGCTCGCAGCTCCGCCGGAGTAGCGGGGCGGTACCGGCTCCGCCGCGAAGCACAGCAGGGGAGCGACGCAGAGGAATGATGCGATAAAGCGCAGTAGCCTGCGCAGAGCCGCGCTGCCTGCGCCTGGCGCACGCGGGTTGCCCCTCCTCATTTCTCCGCCACCCCCAGGATGACCGAAACCGAGCAATGGTAGTTCGAGTCGGCGTTGGCCATGCACCAGTTCATGTCGTTGTTGCGCGAAGGCCGGTACATCGGCTTCTCGCGCTCGTTGCGGTTGCATTCGCAGTTGCCGCAGCTCGCCTTTCCGCAGCAGTCGTTGTACGAAACGATGTAGTCGCGGTCGTCGGTGGGGTTGTGGCAGGTACCGATCCAGGTGATCGGCGAGGGCGCGGTGCCGGGCGGGCACGCGTTCGATGAGCCGCCACAACAGGAGCACAGGAACCCGTCGACCGCGCAGTACTTCCAGTATTCACAGCTCAGCGGATCGTCCGCGGCCGCCTTAGTGCCCTTCACGGAAGCGGCCTCCGGCAATGTCCCGCCGGGTTCGGCCGCCGCGGCGCGCGACGAGCGGTCCACGGGCAACAGTGGAATGAGCGCTGCCCCCGTCAGAATCCGGCCCAGCGTGGCGAGCAGGCTGCGGCGGGACGTATGCCGCGCCAGGGCGCGGGACGAGTTTTCGAACAAATGGTCGATCGAGCGCATACCCGTGCCCTGCCTTCTAAGGATTCAGTAAGACCCAGGGGGTCTGTCCCAACTGTTTCTCGACATGGCGCAGCTGGCCCGTGCGAGCGTCGAATACAGCGACGTCGGAATGAGCGGTCGCCGCGAAGAGAATGGGCGCCTCATCCTGCGAAACCTGCACCGCCAGCACCGGCGCCAGCTTGTGCGGCTTCACGGGCCAGCGTGCGGTACGCTGCCGGGTTTTCATATCAAACACCCAGATCTCGGTGCCGCCTTCCTTGTGCGAGCCCTCGCCGCCGCGATGCATGGGAACAAACAGCTTGCCCGACTTGCGATGGATCGCGCCTATCTGCGTGCCGCCCGGCCGCCAATGCCCCTTTTCCGTGGCGCTGACGAGCGACCATGGTTGATGGAAGGCGGGTTGCGCGCCCGAGAAGTCGACTTCGTGCACCTCTCCCAGAAAGGAGACAAAGGCGAACCCGTCCGTCATGGGCACACCCTGCACGAACACCGGGTCGCGATCGGGATCGAAGAACGCATCCGAGAGCGCGCGCGAGGCTTCGTGACCCTCCGCGTCGAGCGTGACCGTGAGCAGCCGGCCGCTCTCGCAAAGCGAGGACACCCGGTTCGGGCCCGAGGGAATGACCAGTACGCACCCCGCGGTGTCGATCTCCTCGAGAACGGTGTTCTTGGCGGGATCGAGAACGCCGAAAGACGCGGCCGGCGTAACATACGAGACGTACAGGAAGTGGCTGTCCGCGCTGTAAGCGACGTTGAAATACGTCGGCAGGGTCATCGCACGCTTGGGCGGTAGAACGATTTCGTGCGTGATCGACAATGTTGTGTTGTCTGTGAACTCGACAACGTCAGTGCGAGTGCCACGGCTGCCGCGGGAATAATAAGTAGTTCCGACGACCGTCGTTTTGCCGTCCGGCGACAAGTTGAATCCCGGGTTGAACCCGGCGTCGATCTGACCCAGTCGGCGATAGGTGTCGCCATCGAAGAGGTGCACGCGCGCATCGATTTCGTTTGTGAACGCGTCATCCAGCACGTAGATCCGGTGCGGGTTATTGGGCGGGAGCGTCGTTACCGTGAGATGCTCGGCCGGCAGGGGTGGCGCGGCAAGTAGGGGAGCGGAAGCTGCGAGGGACAGTAAAGCCGCGCGCATGAGAAAGATATTCATCGCAAATCCCCGTGCATCGAGCCGCCTGTCGCACCCGCGATTGTTGATTGACTGCCGCCGTGCGGCAGGCTGCGTGGCGGCGGCGTTACAGCGAGTCTGGCATATTGCCCGCCGATCCGAAAGTACGCGCGGCACTTGTTCAAGCCGCGCACGGGCGCTTCCTTCGGCGCGGCAGTGAACGATATGAGCGTATCGATTACCGATACCTGCGCACCTGCGCCCCGCGCCGGGCGGTATCGAGGTTGCGCTCCGCTTGCCGTGAGCGCGGACGCCATTTGCTGCCGCCGTCTCGCGACGCGCCGGGGCCCGACCTGACGCAAGTTGGTCGCGTAACTGCGGAAAATCCTTTACGCGGTCCCGCAGTCCCGCGGCCACGCGGAACGAAGCGCAGTGGCCGCAAGTTCTTGTAGTCGGCCGATCAAAGTAGCAACATGGCCGCAATGCGCGGTGGTTTGACGACCATCGAGCGTCACATAAAAGCAGTCAGGGAGATTCCAGCAATGAGAACTCAGCTGTCGCGCATGCGCGCGCGCTCTTCGTCGACGACTTTTTTCACCACATTAAGTAAAAAACTCTCCATCATGGTCCTGGCGGCCGCAGCGGTCGCACCCATCATGGCAGCAGCGCAGGACGCCGCCGGCGCTGCGCGTTTCCACCGTTACTCGTCCGGCCTGCCCATCAAACCTGCGGTCGAGCCGATGGGCGCACGCAAGTCGCAGAAGGTGACGGTCGTAGTGCAGATGTCCGACGAGCCCGTCGCGACCGCGCGCGCTCTGTCCCCGAACCACAAGATCACTCAGGCACAGCACGAGGGCATTGCGGCGGCAATTGCCCAGCAGCAAGCGTCGATCGAGCCGGAGATCGAGGGGCGGGGCGGCCGCGTACTGGCGCGCTTTCACGACGCCTTGAACGGAGTGAAGATTCAGATCGATGCGGACCAGGTGGAGTCCTTGAAGTCCGCTCCGGGCGTGGTCGCTGTGTTGGGCGTCCGCACGTACCACCACAATAACGCCGAGAGCGTTCCCTTCATCGGCGCCCCGCAGGTGTGGCAGGGAACCCCGGCGTTCCGCGGTGAAGGCATCAAGATTGCGGTGATCGACACGGGCGTCGACTACACCCATGCGAACTTCGGTGGCCCGGGCACCGTCGCGGCGTTCAATGCCGCGGCTGCGACGAGCGCGGCACCCGCCGATCCGAAATATTTCGGGCCGAATGCACCGAAGGTGAAAGGGGGCACCGATCTGGTCGGCGACAATTACAACGCGGACGTTCCGACTTCGGTGCCGCTGCCGGATCCGAATCCGCTGGACTGCAACGGCCACGGCAGCCACACCTCGGGCACAGCCGCGGGCTTTGGCGTAGCCGCGGACGGTACGACCTACAAGGGTCCGTACGACAGCGCCGCGTACTCTCAGAATTTCCTGATCGGGCCGGGCGTCGCGCCGAAGGCTGACCTGTATGCCGTGCGGGTCTTCGGCTGCGCCGGCTCCACCAATGTGGTAGTCGATGCGATCGACTGGGCCATGCATAACGAGATGGACGTGGTGAGCATGTCCCTCGGCTCCGATTTCGGCAACGCGCAGGACGCTGATGCGATCGCCTCATCGAACGCCACGAAGGCAGGCGTCATCGTCGTTGCCGCAGCGGGTAACGCCGGTCCCGCGCCTTACATCGCATCGACCCCCAGTGACTCGGCCGAGACGATCTCCGTGGCCGCGATCGATTCCCACACGAGCTTTCCGGGCGCTCTGGCCACTCTGAACGACGGCACAGTCGAGCTGCAGAACTCCAACGGCGGCTCACCCCTTCCAGGGGCGGTACCCGTTGCCGTGCTGCGCACGGCCAGCGGCGCTCTTTCTCTGGGCTGCAATGACTCGGAGTACGCCAACGTGGCGGGCAAGCTCGTCGTGACGCTGCGTGGCAACTGCGCTCGCGTTGCCCGTGCCCAAATGGGGCAGGCGCACGGCGCCGCGGGTGTCGTGATGGTCAACAGCAGCGGCGGTTATCCGCCTTTCGAGGGGCCGATTGCCGGCGTGAGCATTCCGTTCTTTGGGGCCCTCGCGAGCGATGGGGCCAAGCTCACGGGCGCCACGCAGGCGGCTTCGTTCGTTGCGAACACGATCGCCAATCCGACCTTCCGCACCGCTGCCAGTTTCAGCTCCGGCGGTCCGCGGTTCAACGACAGCATACTCAAGCCGAACGTGTCCGGACCGGGCGTATCGATCTTCTCGACCGCCTCGGGCACGGGCAATGGCGGCATCTTCGAGTCGGGCACCTCGATGGCCACGCCGCACGTTGCGGGCGTGGCTGCTCTGGCCACCCAGGCTCATCCGCAGTGGAGCGAGCGCGAGCTGAGTGCCGCGGTGGTTGAAACGGCTGACCCCAAGCAACTGACCGACTACACGGTGAGCCTGGAAGGCGCCGGTCTCGTGCAGCCTCTCGGCGCGACGCGCACGCAGGCCGTGGTGCTCGCGGAAACGCCCGGCGGCGAGCATGCGATTTCCTTCGGTTTCGAGGAATCACTGCGGGATTACAACTCCAAGCGCACCGTCCTCGTCCGTAATCTCGGCAACTCCACGATCGTGTTCAACGTTGCCTCGACCCAGGACAGCGCTACTCCCCATACAGTTCGCCTCAGCCAGCGCAGCATCACGGTGGGACCGCACGAGGAGGAGGACTTGGACGTCTCGCTGTCCGTACCCGCTGCCACGGTGGGGGCGACCCACGATGCGTTTGGCAACGCGGTGTTTGCCGAAGTCGCGGGACACCTGACGTTCACCCCGGCCAATCCGGGAATGAACGGCGGCGTGACACTCAACGTGCCTTACTACCTGGTGCCGCGAGTCCGTTCCGACGTGTTTGCCGTGCTGACAGGGCGGCTGAGCGCTTCTCATCCGAAGTCGAGCGTCGCGCTCGCGAATATCCAGGGAGCGATCACCGGTAACGGCGACTTCTACGCCTGGGGACTCAGCGGCACGCCGCAGGGCGTCACCACCTTCAACACGCGAGCGGTCGGTGTGCAGTCGAATGTCGCCACCGACGGGTCCGACAGTACGCTGGTGTTTGCGGTCAACACGTTCAAGCGCTTCTCGGCGGCGTCGCCGGCGGAGTTCGACATCCTGGTCGATGTGAACGGCGACGGGGTTCCCGACTTCGATGTGCTTGGAATCGACTACGGCCTGCTGTCGACCGGGTTATTCAGCGGCCAATATGTCTCGGCGATCGTAAATCTGGCCACCGGCGCCGTGATACCGGAGTTCCTGGCCGATGCGCCGACCGACGGGTCGACGGTGCTGTTGCCGGTTGTCGCCTCCGACATCGGGGTCACTCCCAAGAACCCGCGCTTTACCTATACGGCGCAGACAACCAACCTGCTGGACGGCACGACCGAGACGCTGCCCGGCTCGGCGAAGTTCAATGCCTTCACGCCGGCGATTTCGAACGCGATGTACGTTCCGGTCGCCCGCAACAAGACGGTGCTCACTCCAGTCGCCATCAACGCGGCTGAATTTGCCAAGACTCCGGCGCTTGGCGTGATGGTGGTCGTGGAGGACAACACGTCCGGCGAGCAGCAGGCGGCTCTGTTGGCGGTGAAGAACTGATCCACAAAGGTCAGCATTGCGTCAGATGCATCGCCTCAGATGAGCTAGGGGCCCCAGATCCGGCAGCGTTGCCGGATCCGGGGCTCCGGCCGTGCGTGGACTGCTCAGTATCGATAGCCGTATACTGCGGCCAGGCGTAGTGCTGTCCCACCCGGTATCCCAGACCTACTTACGCGTGCGCCCATCACCAAAGAGTTCCAGCCGCGCCGCGAAGAACGCATCGCGCAAGCAGCCTGACGGCGACGCCTCCGATCCGCTGTTCAACCAAACCGTACAGAAAGCGCTAGCCATATTGGAGGTCTTCGGCGGCGAGAAGACCGCTCTGAACCTTAGCGAGATCGGCATCGCGGTTGGCATGACCAAGAGTTCGGCGCAGCGCTGTACGCACACGCTGGAGCGCCTCGGGTACCTGAGGCGGGATGCCGCCGTGAAGCGCTGGGTGTTGACATCCCGCGCGCTCGGCATTGCCCACGCCTATCTATCGGGTCATCTGCTCATCGAACAGGCGACCACCCATCTGATCGACCTCAACCAGGCGAGCGGCGAATCGGTCAGTCTGTCCGAGCCGGACGCCACCGACATGGTGTTCATCGCCCGGTTTCCGAGTCACAAGCGTTTTGTCATTCACATGCCGGTCGGCCGCCGCCTGCCTATGTATTGCACCGCATCCGGCCGTGCTTACCTCTCAGCTCTGCCGCGCAAGGACGTCCGGGAGGTGCTGCGTCGCTCGACACTGCGCCAGCTCACGCCGCTGACGCTGACGGAGCCGAAGCAAATCCTGCGGCAGATCGAAGCCGCGCGTGAAGCCGGCTATGCCTGGACGGGGCAGGAGTGCTATCGCGGGGATCTCACGATTGCCGCGCCCGTCCTCGGACCCGATGGCCGGCCCGTCGCGGCCATCAACATCTCCGCGCCTACCAGCCGCTGGACGCTCGAAGAGTTGCGTTCCAAATTGTCGTCCTTGCTTCTCGAGACCGCACGCGCGGCCTCGAGCGGAATTGCCACCCGCCAGGGGCTCGAATAAAAGGGGTTCGTGATGTCACAAGAGCTGAGCCGCTCACTGCAGCCGCGACACGTCGCCATGATTTCCATTGGCGGGATCATAGGGGCGGGACTGTTCGTCGGCAGCAGCGCCGCCATCGCGGCCACCGGGCCTGCGATCGTGCTGAGTTATCTGATTACCGGCACGCTGGTGCTGCTGGTGATGCGCATGCTCGGCGAGATGGCGGTGGCCTTGCCCCACATCCGCTCTTTTACGGAATTCGCGCGCGCGGGCCTCGGTTCGTGGGCCGGTTTCGTGGCCGGCTGGCTGTACTGGTACTTCTGGGTCATTGTCGTGCCGGTCGAAGCGATTGCCGGTGCGAACATCCTGCACCATTGGGTGCCGCTGCCCCCATGGGAGCTCGGCATCGCGCTGATGGCCGTGATGACCGGCGTAAATCTGATGTCGGCGCGCTCCTATGGCGAGTTCGAATTCTGGTTCTCATCGATCAAGGTGGCCGCGATCATCGTCTTTATCGTCCTTGCGGCGGCTTACGCGTTCGGTTGGACGTCGCACCAGGGCGAGACATTCGGCAATCTGACGCGCCATGGTGGATTCATGCCGAAAGGACTTGTCGCGGTGCTCGCGGGAGCCGTGACGGTGTTCTTTGCGCTCACCGGCGCTGAGATCACCACTGTCGCGGCCGCGGAATCGAAGGAGCCCGCACGAGCCGTGGCGCGGATGTCGACCTCGGTGATTGCGCGGATCCTGATTTTCTACGTGGGCTCCATCTTTCTGATCGTCTGCGTCGTGCCGTGGGATGCCGTAAAGGTCGGGGAATCGCCCTTCGCGCTCGCGCTGACGACCATGCGGTTCGGCTGGGCAAGCACGGCAATGTCCGCGATCATCCTGACCGCCGTGCTGTCCTGCCTCAATTCGGCGTTCTATGTCTGTTCGCGCGTACTGTTCGTGCTGGCAGAGCACGGGGATGCACCTCAGTGGCTCGTGCAGCTCAATGCCCGCCGCGTTCCGGTCAGATCGGTGTTGATCGGGTCTGTGGCCGGCATCCTGGGCATCCTCGCCGAGACGGTGGCGCCCGACACTGTGTTCGCGTTTCTGGTGAACGCTTCGGGCGCGCTCATGGTGTTCGTTTACGCGATGATCACGGTGGCGCAGATCCGCTTGCGGCGTGAACGCGAGCGCACCGGCGCACCGGCGCCAGCACTGCAGATGTGGCTGTTTCCTTGGACGAGCTATGCCGCACTCGGCGGGATGCTCGCAGTGCTGGTCGCCATGGCCTTTACCGGCCAGGCCAAGGATCTATACGTAAGTCTCGTCACTCTCGCAGTCGCTGTCCTTGCCTATCGGTTCATTCGTGCCCGGCGCGCCCGCTCGACCGTCAGTGCGCCGGTCTGACGTACACTGGGTCGTCCGCATCTCAGGTGGCGGGGGTATGCATGTCCGAGAATGACGGAGGATCGTCGAATAGTCGCGAGCTGGGCGAGGAGCGGCCCATCCAGCGCCGTGATTTCCTTCAGGGCGCGCTGGTTGCGAGCGCGACGGTGCTGGCGGGCCCGCTGCTCAAAGCCTACGCGGCGGATGCCGCGGGACCGGTCGCCCCGCAGGATGTGCCCGGCTACTATCCGCCGCTTCTCAACGGCATGCGCGGCAGCCATGCGGGCTCTTTCGAGAGTGCCCACGCGGCACGTGACGACGTTGCCCCGCCACCCGGTGTTGATAGTGGCGAGTCGTATGATCTGGTCGTGGTGGGTGCCGGCATCAGCGGCCTGGCGGCGGCGCAATTCTTTCGTGCACGCACCGCGCCCGGGGCCCGCATTCTCCTGCTCGACAATCACGACGATTTTGGCGGCCACGCCAAGCGTAACGAGTTTCAGCTGGGCGGCAAAACACAGCTGCTCAATGGCGGAACGTTGTCGATCGAAAGTCCCAAGCCTTACAGCCCGGTGGCCGAGGGACTCATCAGGGAATTGGGGATCGACGTCGAGGCGCTGTCCCGGAAAGCCGAGCAACCGCAGTTCTACGCTCAGCTGGGGCTGCGCGAGGCCGTGTTCTTCGACCGCGAGACTTTCGGAGCGGACCGGCTCGTCGTCGGCAAGCCGACGGACGCCGGGGTCGTTGCGGGCTATCCCTTGTCGGAACGGGCGCAGGAGGACATCCGACGCATCGAGGCGGCTGCTGTGGATTTCATGCCGGGGCTGCCGCCGGCGGACAAGAAGCTAAGTCTGTCCAAGCTCAGCTATCGGGATTTCCTGCGCGATGTGGTCAAGGCAGACCCGCAGGCCATTGCGTTCTATCAGGCCCGCACTCACGGCCTGTGGGGTGTTGGTATCGACGCCGTGTCCGCCCTCGACTGCTGGGGCGTCGGGCTTGCCGGTTTCAAGGGTCTGCAGCTGCCTCCGGGCTCAATCCCCCGGATGGGGTTTACCCCGGCCGGCTATGCCGACACCGGTGGCTCGAGAACGTTTCATTTCCCCGACGGCAACGCGACGATCGCCCGTCTTCTCGTGCGCAATCTGATGCCGGGCGCCGTTCCGGGCAGTTCTGCCGAAGACGTGGTGACTGCCCGGGTCGCCTATGGCAAGCTCGACCGGCCCGGGTCACCCGTGCGCCTGCGCCTCGGCAGTACGGTTATTCGCGCGACCAATCGGGGGGCGGGCGGCTCCGGCGAGGTGGCGGTCACCTACATCCGGGCTGGCCAGGCCTACACGGTACGCGCACGCAACTGCGTGCTTGCGTGCTACAACATGATGATTCCGTATCTGTGCCCGGAGCTGCCCACTGCGCAGAAAGAGGCGTTGCGCAGTCTGGTCAAGACGCCCCTGGTTTATACGAGCGTCGGGCTGCGCAATTGGGAGCCGTTCCGCAAACTGGGGGTGCATAGCGTGTACGCACCCGGCGGCTATCATTCGAGCTTCAACCTCAACTGGAAGGTCGATATCGGCGGGTACCGCAGCTCCGCCGCGCCCGCGGAACCGATTCTCGTGCACATGACGCGAACTCCCTGTCAGCCGGGACTGACTGAGTTCGAGCAGCACACCGTGGGCCGCGCCGAGCTGCTGGCGACTCCCTTCGCGACTTTCGAGCGCAATATTCGCGACCAGCTCGTGCGCACCCTGGGCGCCGGAGGTTTCGACCCGGCCCGTGACATCGAAGCGATTACCGTGAACCGCTGGCCGCACGGTTATGCGCCAGAGTACAACCCACTGTACGATCCGGACATGCCCGCGTCCGAGCGGCCCAACGTACGCGGCAGGGCACCCTTCGGCAGGATCACTATCGCCAACTCGGATGCGGGGGGCGGCGCTTATACCGATTCGGCCATCGACCAGGCGAATCGCGCCGTCACCGAGTTGTTACACGGTTAGCGCCGGGCAGCGAAGGTCATGCACGACCCGCGAACAGCGGCAACGCGGTCACAAGACGGAAGTCGGATGGATAACAACGAAACCGCCCAGCACATCAGTCGCCGCCGCTTCATGCAGGTGTCCGCCACCGTGGGCGGTGGACTGCTCCTCAGTGTCGCGGTGCCGAGATCGGGACCGCCGTTGCAGGCCCCGCCGGTGCCGCTGAACGCCTACGTGCGGATCGACGCGAGCGGGCGCGTCACGGTCGTGATGCCGAAAGTGGAAATGGGGCAGGGGACCTACACGTCTTTGCCGATGCTGGTGGCCGAGGAGCTGGAAGTGGCTCTCGACAGTGTTGCGGTGGAGGCGGCCCCGCCAAACCCTGCTGTCTACGGTTTCGACGGGGATCAGTCCACTGGAGGCTCGACTACGATTCGTCTGTGCTGGATGCCCCTGCGCAAAGCGGGTGCTGCCGCCCGCATGATGTTGATCGCTGCCGCGGCAAAGAAATGGGCGGTGTCAGCTGCCGCGTGCCGCGCCGAACTCGGCAATGTCATTCACGAATCTTCGGGGCGGCGACTGGGTTATGGGGCGCTGGCCTCCATGGCGGCGGGTGTGCCCGTTCCCTCGGATCCGCCGCTCAAGTCGCCCAAGGACTTCAGGCTCATCGGCCGCTCGACGTCCCGGCGCGACACGCCCGATAAGACGAATGGCCGCGCGATTTTCGGCATCGATATTCAGCTCAGCGGATTGCGCGTGGCTCTGGTTGCGCTTTCTCCCGTGGAGGGCGGAACGGTGGTCGAACCGCTGCGCGCTGACGCCGCGCTCGCGATTCCTGGCGTTCGGCAGGTCGTGAACGAACGTGACGTGGTCGCCGTCGTCGGCGACGACACCTGGTCGGCTCTCAAGGGGCTGAAGGCGCTCGATCTGCGTTGGAATGACGGCCCGAACCGTACGGTACAACAGGCGCAGCTCATAGCGGATCTCGAGGCGGCCGCCAGGAGACCGGGCGCCATTGCAGGTCAGGTCGGTAATGCCGCGACGGCAATGGATCGGGCGGCTACTCGCGTGGAGGCGATTTATCACCAGCCGTTCCTCGCTCACGCCACGATGGAGCCGATGAACTGCACGGTGCATTGGCGTAAGGACGCCTGTGAGTTCTGGGTCGGTACGCAGGCTCCGGATCGCGCGGTCGCCAAGCTCGCGGAGCTGGGACTGAAGCCCGAACAGATTCAACTGCACAACCAGTTGATCGGCGGCGGCTTTGGCCGGCGACTTGAAGTGGATGGCATCGTGGTGGCCGCTCGTATCGCCCGGCATGTCGAGGGACCCGTCAAAGTGCTCTGGCGCCGTGAGGAAGACATTCAACACGATCGATACCGGCCCTATTACGTGGACCGGATCGCGGCCGGGCTCGATGGGCACGGCCAGCCCGTCGCCTGGCGGCACACGATAGCCGGCTCCGCGGTGACGGCCTTGTATTCCGGGGAGCCGCTCAAGAACGACGTGGACGATGACGTGGTGGATTCGGCGGCCGACCCCGTTTACGCGGTTCCGAATCTCGAGGTGCGCTTCGTTCGACAGGAACCCACGGGGGTGCCTACGTCCTGGTGGCGGGGGGTGGGGCCAACGCGCAGCGTGTTTGTCGTCGAGAGCTTCGTGGACGAGCTGGCGGCCGCCGCGCAGCAGGATCCGGTGAAGTACCGGCGTGCACTGCTCAAATCCCCGCGCCTGAAAGCCGCGCTGGATCTGGCGGCCGCGAAGGCGGGCTGGGGGAGCCCTCTGCCGGCGGGTCGCGGCAGGGGCGTGGCCGTGCAATTTGCTTTCGGCAGCTACCTGGCGCAGATCACCGAGGTCAGTGTTGGGGCGCAGGGCAGAGTCCGGGTCGATCGCGTGGTCTGCGCGCTCGACTGCGGCCAGATGGTCAATCCTGACACCATTCACGCACAGCTGGAGGGAGGAGTCATGTTCGGGTTGAGTGCCGCGCTGTTCAACGAGATCACCTTTGCCGATGGACGGGTGCAGCAGGGCAACTTCGATGATTTTCGATCGCTGCGGATCACCGAGGCGCCGCAGGTCGAGACCTATCTCATTCCCAGCGGCGAGAGCCCCGGCGGCGTGGGCGAAACAGGCACGGCCTGTGCTGCGGCGGCCCTGTGCAACGCCATCTACGCCGCCACCGGCAAGCGAATCCGCACGCTGCCCGTGAGCCGGGCGCTGCAGACCTGAATCGCAGTCGCTGCTGCGCGCAGGGCTCGGCGCTGGCGCGGGTCTCGCGTTGACCTGCTCCGGCGGCTGCCTTAGAGTCGCCGCTGCACCGATATGGGCGTATCGATTATCGCATTGGGCATATCAAAGCGCCTGCGCCGCCCCGATGCCTGGTTGCGAATCCGGATGAAATCACAGCCCGCATGACCGCAACGGCACCCTTTGCCCCCGTCAGCTGCTGCCCAGCGGCGGGCGCGTGACGTGAGCCGGAATTCCATTCAGTCGCTCTGGACCGCCACCGCTATTCCCGGCACGGATCTGCCCCGCGTTTCGAGTCCGCTGCGGGCGCAGGTTACGATCATTGGGGCCGGCTACACCGGCCTTTCGGCCGCGCTTCACTTGAGCGAGGCTGGCCGCGACGTCGTCGTTCTCGAGGCCGCGGATGTGGGCGAGCGCGCCTCCGGCCTCAATGGCGGCCAAGTCATCCCCGGCCTCAAGGATGATCCCGATACCCTGGAGGAGCGGTTCGGGCCCGACGTCGGGGGGAGGCTCGTGTCGACGGTAGCGGCGGGCCCGGATCTGGTGTTCGACCTCATTCGCAAATACGAAATCCCCTGCGACCCGGTGCGGACAGGTTGGATCCAGCCAGCCGCCTCGGAAGGTGCCCTCGTCGCAATCAGGGCCCGTGTGGAGCAATGGCGGCGCCGCGGCGCTGCCGTCGAGCTGCTCACTCGGGAAGAGACGGCGCGACTGACTGGATCGCGCCGTTACTGCGGCGGATGGATCGACCGGCGTGGTGGGACGGTACAGCCGCTCTCGTATGTGCGAGGGCTTGCGCTCGCAGCGCGGCGTCATGGCAGCCGTATTTTTTCCCAGAGCCCGGCCACGAAGCTGACGCACTCCGGGGGCGAGTGGCGGGTCGATACGCCGTGCGGCAGTGTTACAAGCCCCATAGTCATCCTCGCCACCGATGCCTATGCCGACCGCATAGTGGAAGCCGTACGGCGTACTGTCGTTACGGTGCCGTCGTTTCAAGTCGCTACCGCGCCGCTGTCCGATGATCTGCTGCGGTCGATTCTTCCGGAGCGGCAATCGGCTTCCGACACCTGGCATCTGCTGCGCTACTTCCGCCTCGATGTAACCGGCCGCCTACTCATGGGGTCGCGTGGCGTTTTCGGCAATGCACCGATTGCCGCACAAGCGCGCCACCACTACCGCGCCGTGCGCGAGATCTACCCGCAGCTCGAGGGCATCCCTTACGAATATCACTGGGGAGGACTCGTGGCGGTGACCCGCGATCACCTGCCGCGTCTGCAAGAGGTGGCACCGCGCCTGTTGGCGGGGTTCGGTTACAACGGTCGCGGCGTCGCCATGGCCACGATGATGGGCTTGCTACTCGCCCGCTGGTCCTCGGGGCAGCCTGCGGCGGAACTAGGCTTTCCGGTCACGCGGGTCGAGCCCCTCCCATTGCACGGGTTCAGCCAGTTCGGCGCCCGCGTAGCGGTGCAATACCTGCGCTCGCTGGATGGCTTGGCGCGTGTTCGGCAGAAGCTGTCGCATTCCCGGGGATTGGCGTGAAGGTGTTGAGAATCACAGGCCGGCTCGCGCTGCCGAAGGCGGCGGCGTTGCCCGGGCGATCACGCTCCAGTCATTGAGCTATCATGACCACCATGATGCTGGATCCCGCAATCGGCTTATTGGTGACTGCTTCCATCGCCCTTTTGTTTGCAAGCGCCGGTGTGCACAAGCTGCGCGATCTGCAGCGCTTCGAAGAGATTTTTGCGGCGTATGGCCTCGTGCCGGCGAGTGCGCGACTGCGCTTGTCCTGGGCGGTGCCCCTCATGGAAATCGGTGTCGCGGCCGGACTGCTTTTCGATGCCTGCCGCCCGTACGCCGGCGCGGTCGGTATCGTTTTGTTGTCCGGGTATGCAGCCGCTATCGCGCTCAATCTGCGGCGCGGGCATCGCGACCTCGCGTGTGGTTGCGGCGGCCCCGATGAGCGCCGGCCGATTGCGGCCTGGATGGTCTGGCGCAATATCCTGCTGGCGCTGGCCCTGGCGGGTGTACTCGCGCCGTGGGCGGCTCGTCCACTAGGTCTTACGGACGCAGTCACGGTCGTGTTCGGCTTGCTCACGCTAGCGCTCGTCTATCTATGCATCGACCAACTTCTCGGCCACACCCAACGTGCTGCGCAGCTACGAGGCCCGCGATGACCGCCCTGGCAATCTCGAACGTCGTACTGTGGATCGTCGTCCTGTCCTTGCTGGTCGTCGTTCTGGCACTTACGAGACAGCTGGGTGTACTGCACGAGCGCATCACCCCAGTGGGCGCGCTCAGGTTGAATCGCGGCCTCACGGTCGGGGAGCGGGCGCCCGCGGTTGACGTCGTCGACCTGGTTGGCAAGAGCATGCGTCTTGGAGAGCCGCGCGCCGATGGCAAGAGTACGCTGCTCCTGTTCGTTTCGCCGACGTGTCCGGTGTGCAAATCGCTGCTGCCGATCGTGAAATCCAGCGGCAAGGACGAGCGCGACTGGCTCGATATCATTCTGGCAAGCGACGGCAACCCGGACGAACATCGCGAGTACGTGCGGACCAACGGCCTCGGCAACGTTCCTTACGTCATTTCCGCACCCTTGGGGATGACCTACCAGGTGAGCCGCCTGCCGTTCGCCGCGCTCCTCGATGAGGCGGGCGTCCTGCGTGCCCGCGGCCTGGTCAATTCACGCGAGCACCTGGAAAGCCTGTTCGAAGCAAAACGACTGGGCGTCGCCTCGCTGCAGGACTACTTCGCCAGCGCGAAATAGTCCTGACTGCGACGCTCGCGGCTTGCGGCCGTCGATCGGTCCATCGCGTGCCTTCATCACGAGGCTCACCAGCCGACGGCCTGGCCGTCCTTGCGGTGATCCGAAGCCGCGCGATAGACACCGGCAATCGGCTGCTCCGCCGGGGCTGCGGTCGTGGACTTGGCGTTCGGCTGTGAGGGGAAGAACCCTATCGCCTGGAAGCCGCCCATGTCCTCGCCGTTGGCGGACTCGACCTCGTGACCCATTGCATGGAGCTGCGTGCCCACCAGGTCGTAAAGATTCGATTCGAGGGCGAGCTTGTTGGATCCCTGGCCGTGAGTGAAGCGCGCTGCATCGCTGGCGGACTGCGGGTTGGCGCCCAGATCGATCATGTCGACGAGCACCTGCGCATGCCCCTGTGCCTGCTGGCTGCCGCCCATCAGCCCGAAGGCCAGCACGGGCTGGCCGTCTTTCAGCACAAATCCTGGCAGCAGCGTGTGAAACGGCCGCTTGCCGGGGGCGATCACGTTGGGGCTCTTCGGGTCCAGCGAAAACAGGGCGCCGCGGTCATTCAACACGAAGCCGTAGCCCGGCACGGTGATTCCGGAGCCGAAGCTGTCGTAAATGCTGTAGATGAACGACACCATGTTGCCCCAGCGATCGGCGACCGCCAGGTACACCGTGCCGCCGACAGGATCGCCCTTCGGCTCCGGCGTGCTCGCCTTCTGAGGATCGATACGCCCGCACAGCTGCGCGGCGTACGATTTCGAGATCAGGCGTGCAACCGGCACGTTCGCAAAGCCCGGATCCGCGTTGAAGGCATACAGGTCGGTGTAGGCGAGTTTTTTCGCTTCGACGAGCAGATGCCAGTAGGCCGGTGAGCGTGGGCCCAGCGCTGCGAGGTTCATGCCGAGCCTGGGGGCGCAGACCTCCAGAATGTTCATCATCTCGAGAACCGCAAACCCCTGCGTGCTGGGTG
>JAQGOC010000288.1 GCA_028293805.1 Gammaproteobacteria bacterium | reverse complement strand
GCCGCCTTGGGCAGTGGATGCATCTTGCCGACGCCTGGAAGCGCCGGCGTCTGCCAGAATTCCGGGGACGAAGCACCACCGGCCGCGAGCGCCGAAGCGCTCAATGCAAGAATGATCCCTGAGAGGACCGTTCGTTGGATCGATTTCATTGCTGCTCTTCCCGTTGTGAGCTGATGGGCCCACAGCAGGCTTGATAGACGATAAAAAATATATTCATCGGCGCTGGTTCGCCCGCTGTGCAGGGTTTGCGACAGGGGTTACGCCAGCATTTCCGCGAGCGTCCCGGGCATTCCAATTGAAATGGCGGCCTCACGGCAGCGCCTCGGGGTTGCGGAGCAGGCTAACCGCGACCGTTTGTCGCAGAACGATCAATCTCAGTCAGGCGTTCGCCGGGCAGAAAAACCGGGTTGTACGGAATGGAGCGACTAGCGCGTTCGATTGCTGGCTCGCGACGACTGGAGAACGTTCAAGCGCATCAGCGGATAGTCAACGCGCGCACGACCAGCCACGAAACGATTCCATTGACGCCGGCTGTCCGAACAGATGACGGGCGCGGGACTATGCGCTCAGCCGCCCGCGCCAGACGTCCCAGTACATCCGGAAGTCACAGACGAGGCTGTAAACCGGATGCGTGAAGGTAGCGGGACGATTCTTCTCGAAAAAGAAGTGTCCGAACCAGGCGAAGCCATAGCCCGCCAGCGGCAGTCCGAGGAGTGGCCAGCCGCTGCGAAGCACCAATGCGCCGGTTGCCAGTAGAAGCACGAGCGTCGTACCGACGAAATGCATGCGGCGGTTCCAGCGCACCCGATGCTGGCCCAGGTAAAATGGATAAAACGTGCTAACGCTGGTGAAGGTCGAGGTTTCTGACCCTGTCGATTCCATGGCTCCGCCTTGCGGTCCAGAGGTCTCAATTGGCTCAGTATCCCACCACTCACGCCACCGTGACGAGGGTTGTCGCACCAACGAAGGCGCCCTGATCCAGCTCCGACCTGGAGCTAGCGTCTCGAGGTCGATGTACGGTCCGTCCACCGCGATGCGCGCCGCGCAGAGGCAGGCGGCCGCGACAGGCCAGCTTGACCGGCAGAGATTGACAAGGGGACGACGACTCACCAAAGTCAGCTCAGCTCAGCACAGAACAGAGTCAAACTGCTTCATCGTCACGAAACGCCGGCTGGACAGCGTTGATCGGTGAGTCGGGAGAGTGACATGCCGGGGGCGCGGGTCTTACTCTACCTAGCATTGGTGCTCGTGAACGTTGCGTCCATTGCCGTGTGGATCTGGACCGCGAAGCGACGCCAGTTGCACGAACGCCCCTCGTCAGCGGACGTCGCGATCGGATTCGTGACCAACTTTCTCGATACCCTGGGCATCGGTTCGTACGCTCAAATCACGGCGCTGTTCAAACTCCGCGGTCGGCCTGCAGATGAGCTCATCCCCGGGACGCTCAATGTGGGGAGCACCGTACCCGCCTTTCTCGCAACCTTTGTGTTTGTCATCGCAGTGACCGTGGATCCTGTGTTGCTTGCTTGCATGGTGGCGAGCGCTGGCGCGGGCGCCTGGCTTGGGGCGGGAGTGGTGAGTCGCATGCCGCGTCGGGGGATTCAGCTCTTCATGGGTGCCGCTCTGCTGATCGCGGCATGCTTCTTCGCGATGACAAACTTAGGTGTGTTGCCCCCAGCTGGAACTGCAATGGGCCTCTCGGGCTGGCGCTTCGGTGTTGCGGTCGCCGCCAATTTCGTGTTTGGCGCGCTCATGTGTGTCGGCATCGGCAACTATGCACCCAGCATGGTTCTGCTGGCTCTGCTTGGGATGCATCCGATCGCCGCGTATCCAATCATGATGGGAAGCGACGGCGTGCTGATTCCGGTCGCGAGCCTCGGCTTCATCAGGTCAGGCCGATTCGCACACGGTGCCGCGCTTGGTCTGACGGTGGGCGGCGTGTTCGGAACGCTCAGCGCCTTTCCCCTGGTGAATGCGATTGCATCTCATCTCGCCGTGATGCGTTGGCTTGTGACTATCGTGATCATTTACGCGGCTGTGTCGATGTTGCGCTCTGCGCGAATACCGTCCGTGCACGTTGCGTCGACCGTCACCGAAGGACGCTCATGAGCGTGCGTCTTGCCACGAGTGAGAAGTCTCAACATCCGGGTGTCTGCCGCGGAGTTCAAAAACTTGAAGTCGCATTTTGCGACATCAAGCTGGGGCGGCCGCCGCAAGGCCCCTTTCGCGCGCACCGGGCACTGCGCCATCCAGGTCGCCACTATCAAAGCGGCGTCCCATAGGCTTTACCGCTGATTTCGGCAGCTGAGCGAGAGCCTTCGGCAGCTGCCTTCCCGAGTGGCTACTGCGCGACCGCTTCCGCTCGCACCAACAACGTGGCACTCGTCTGCGCCATGGCGTCGTAATGGTCATTGAACCGGCGGGGCTCGGCGGCATCGTATGCCTTCAGATTGTTGGCCCAGCGAAAGCCGATAGGCTGATACCACAACTCGGCTTCCACCTTGTAGGGCCCGGGAGCTGTGGCCAGGTTGATGACGTAGCGCACGCGGTCCCCCCGATCGGTGAAGCCCGGGTCGTCGCGAGCGTCGCCCAGCACCGCGATCTCGGGTGCCGCGGTGTTCTTGTCGAAGCCGTGTGGCAACAATCGATTGTCCTTCAAATAACCGATCCCGGACAGCAGGCCCGTCGTCACGCCGCCGTGAGCATCCTTGAGGATGGACTCGTAGATCTGCACCTGATCGGAGGTGTGAATCTCGCGATAGTGAGGCTCGTAGCGGGCCGGATCGGCATCGTTGTCATTGCCCCGGATGGAGCCGTCGGGGTTGAGAGCGCCCGATTCGAACAGGACTCGGCCGTCCCGATCGCGAACGACGACGTGCAACCAGGCGCGGCGCGACGGATAGGCCGTGGGCAGCTTGTGGCCGCCCAAGTTCTCCACGAGCACATCGGCTGCCAGGGTGCCGGCCCGCACCTGCGGCGCGGATACTGAAATCTTCGCAGCCTCAGTCTGCAGATATTTGACCGTGCGATCCGCTGCAGCCGCCAGCTCCTGCGGCTGCGCCGCCACATTCAGCTCATCGTGATAGCGCTCGAACATGCGCTGCAGGAAGAAGTTGGCGGCCACGAACTCGTGGCGCGCCACGCCCGGCCGTTTGACTCCGAGTACGCGTGTAATCGGCACCTCTTCTTCGACTACGGGCATGTGGCACGACTGACACGTGCGTTGCGTGCGGTAGTCGCTGTGCAGCCATTCCTGATAGGGCACTTGTTCGGCCACAGAGCCGATCTCACTCCCATCCGGCCCCAATGCCTTCGTGATCAGCGTATGGCAGGTGGCGCAGACCTCCGCGGAGCGGATGTGGTCGCCGCGCGTAGGCTGAAAGCCGCCGGTGGACGAGTGCATGACGCGCATCAGGCCGGGATCGATGTCGAACGGTCCGAACTCGGGACGCACACCGGCAGCGGTGGGACCGTTCACCACGAAGCCGCCGTTGAAGCTGCTTGCGGCGCCGAGATTCTCCGTGGAGATCTGATGACAGACCGAGCAGGAGACCCCGTCAGCCGCCTCCTTGTCCTGGCTGCGGTCCGGCCGAAGCGGCAAGTGCGCAAACACCTGACCCGATTGACCGTTCAGCTTCGCGTGGTATCGGGCGATCGGCATGTGGCATACCGAGCATTCGTCTTCGATCGCGGCCTGTGAGCTCGCGTGGTCCATGCTTTCACGGCGCACGCTTGCCTGCCAATACGGATCGCGCGATGCATTAGCCATGAGACTCGTGCGCCAGGCAACGCCGATGGATACATCCTCTCCGCTGGGCGCGGTCAAGCCGTTATGACACGCCAGGCAGCGATCCGAAGTCTGGAATTGCGGTCCGGATTCCGGATAGGGGGCGGGTGCGGAGTCCTTTCCCAATGCGCGCAGGCTGAGCAGCACGACAGCCGCTGCCAGAAACCGCACGATGCTCCCGGGCTTCATCACCAGCCCTCCAGCAGCCCGCCGTCGAACCAGTCCCATAGAAAGTAAGCCATGACCTGTCTGGGACGTCCCGTGGTGTCGTTGATCGGTATCCGGTACCCGAGCGCCGCACGAATGTGCTGGCGGCGGTTCACAGTGACCTGCAGTTCCGGTATGACATCCCAGTCCGTGGTAGCGCCGGAGCGCAGCTCGCGGTCGGCAACCACCTCCACCATCGGACTCCACAGGCGCCCCAATTCCTGAGAGCCGCTGAAGCTCTTGCCGAAGGCGCTGCGAAAAAACGCGGAGCGCGGCACGTTCTGCGTGTGCAAGGGCAGATTGGCGCCGGCTTGAATCTGCATGAACGTCTGGGCCGGGAACAGCTGGTCGTAAGCTCCGAAGACACCGAAGCTCGTCTCGCCGGTGCCCAGACCCTTGTCCACGCTGCCCGTGGGAAGAACGACCTCGCCCTGGAAGCTCAGTATCGAGCCGGTACTGTCATAGATCGGTTTGCCGTCGTCGGTGTGCAGGCGGGAGAACAGGACGTGCTTGATTCCGACCGCGATGTCGCCAAGGCCGCCGGACAGCGCGCCGCTATTCTGATGCGACCACCCGAAGGGCACCGCGACCTCCAGTTGGTCGCGCTTGCCCAGAATTTTCTCATAGACGAGCTCATTGCTGACGGTCGCCGGCCCTTTCGTGTTGACCGTGGTGGTCAGGACCGTCTCGCTTTCCGGAAAGGCCTTCTCGGTCAGCAGGGCGCGCGGCACGTTCAATTCACCGCGTGGCCAGTCTTTCTCGGCGCACAGGCCGCGCAGATAGGTGACCACCTGGTTGATCTGATCCCGGGTGAGAACACCGCTGAAAGCCGGCATGATCTGCGAAAACCCGCGAGCGGGACCCCCGTCGCGAACGACAGCGGTCCAGTCTCTCGTGTACTCGGGGGTTGTCTCATCGCACCGGTTGAAGTGCGGGAACGTATCGGGCGGGACGAATCCTGTTGTCGTCTCCGGCGTACCTTCACCATTGGCGCCATGGCAGGCAGCGCACGCGGCCTGATAGATATCGCGTCCGGAATGCAGGCCGAGTTGCTGCGGAAGGTTGTCCGCGCGCGCCCAGTGGGACGCGGCGAGCACGGAAACGATCGAAGCGATCCCCGCAACGAGCCAGCACAACGGCACGCGCCGCTGGCGCCCAGCACGTTCCCAAAGAGAATGCTTCTCTTTTACATACGCACTCTCGAGTGGTCCAGCGCACCTGAACTGTGCGAGCGGCGGCTGGGGTCGCGAAGCGGAATCTGGGCGCAGTTTCAACATCACTCATCGAAGCAGCGGAACGCCGGGAGTCTACAAGGTTTGCCGGTAAGTTTCGCGCCGCGTGGCGCGCGGGCGGATTTCGCCCGCTCACCGCGGATGAGATGGTGAATTGGCCACGACTCGCTTCTGCCCTGACGGGATTTGCAACGTCGGATGTTCGATGTGCCGGACGCCAGAGGCCTTGCGACTGAAATCCTCGCGCGTCAGCGAGCGGTTGATACCAAAAGCCGCGCGCGCGCCCTCGGCAGCCGCCACTATGGAAAGCTGGACATCCTTGATGATATTGCCCGCGACGAAAACGCCCGGGACGCTCGTCGCTTCATATTGACCGCAGCGGATACCGCCGCTGCGATTGAACTGGCAGCCCAGCGAGGCGGCGAGTTGCGACTGATCCGTACACGCCGTATCGAAGAACAGCGCTGAGCGCGGCAGAGCCTCGCCGGCCGTGAATTCGATCGCCTGGAGTTTTCCGTCGCTGCCGCGCAGGCGCAGAATGGGTTGCTCGCAAAGCCGGATCCGGTTCCGACGCAGTCCCAGCTTGTCGCTCCGGGAGAGCCCACTGGGTCCATTGGTGCATAGCGCGATGTCGTCGGTCCAGGCGGTCAGAGCCCGCGCGATCTCGAATCCACGCTGGCGTTTACCGTACGCCGCCACGGGAGCGCCCCGAACTTCCCAACCGTCACAGTACGGGCATTGAAACACGCTCGAGCCAAAAAACCTGTCGATTCCCGCAATGTTGGGCAGACGATCGAGGACGCCGGTGGCGATGAGAAGTTTGCGGCACGTCACCGTCCGATTGGCGACTCGCACCGCGAACCCTCCGTCCGACAGCCGAGCTGCCCGGGTAACTTCAGCCGCGACACGCGCCACATTGGGATAGCGGTGCAGCTCCAGGTGTGCGATTCGCCGGAATTCCCCCGGCGAGATCCCGTCCCGGGTCAAGAAGGCGTTGATGGCCTTGGACGCGCGATTCCTCGGAGTCCCCCTGTCACACACCAATACCCGCCGGCACGCGCGGCCCAACACCAGTGCCGCGCTGAGGCCGGCCGGCCCCGCACCGACGATTACGACGTCCCAGGCGCTCTGTGCCATGAGAGGTGGCGCCGGCAACCCTAACGGCGCTCGTCAAACAACATCGTTCAAGGATCTGTTCGCGTCGACCTCGCGTTCGGCGGCAAGCCAGTCCTCCAGCTCCGACCCCGGCGCGAAGCCGCGCTGCTCGGCGTTCCGATGCGCTACTTCGGCGATGCGCGCATGCCGCTCCTGCGCTGTGAGCTCATGAAGACCAAGCGAGTTGCTCTCGATGACGTTGTCGTTCGTCGGCACCTTCTGCGGATCCACTGTGTTGGCAGCCTGTCGGGACGAGGGCTGCGACGTGGGCGCCCTCGGAAGTTCACGAGCCATAATTGTCTCCTGTATTGAGTGCCGTTCAGGCGACCCTCCGTCGCCGAGCGCACATCGAGCTCCCGACTGAATTTCCGCCCTGGCGCCTGCCGGCTTTGTCTTCCTGGGCGGCACAGCCGGCCCCAGCATGCGCCGACGCTCAGTCCCGGACGAGCAGTCCCGGCGGAGAATCCTGTAGGAATTGTCCCACTCGAATAGGTTGCTTTTCCGCAAGGCTGCCTTGGCGACAAACAGTGTATGTTGAAACACAGCAACCCCGGCGGCTCACTGCTGCAGGAATCCTGATGAGAAGCTTTCACTGCACCCACTGCCAGCACCTCGTGTTTTTCGAGAACGTTCGTTGCCTGAATTGCGACCACGCGCTGGCCTACCTCCCCGATCAGCGCGTCATGGCGGCGCTCCAGAAGGGCCCCGACGAGCTCTGGCGCGTGGAAGGTCAGGGCGGGGCCGAACAGAGCTATCACCTGTGTGTAAACTATGAGCGCGAGAGCATTTGCAATTGGGCAGTGCCCGCGAGCGAGCCGGAGACACTGTGCACGTCGTGCCGCCTGACGCGCGTCATCCCCAATCTCGCGAACCCGGATAACAAGGCCGCGTGGTATCGGCTTGAACTGGCGAAACGACGCCTGATCTACACGCTGCTGGACCTCGAGCTGCCGCTAGTGCGCAAACGGGAAGCGAACGACACGGGGCTGGCCTTCGAGTTTCTGGAAGACCCGACCAGCGGCGACAGAAACCGCGTTCTGACCGGCCACGACAACGGCCTGATCACGATCAATATCGCGGAAGCAGACGACGTACGCCGCGAGCAGCAGCGGCAGCAGCAGCACGAGCCCTACAGAACGTTGCTGGGTCACTTCCGGCACGAGATCGGCCACTACTATTGGGATCGGCTGATTCCAGGCAGCTCCCGTGAAGACGAGTTCCGGAAGTTATTCGGGGACGAGCGCACGGACTACAGCCAGGCACTCGCACGGCACTACGCCAGCGGCCCGCCCGCCGGCTGGGAGAATGACTTCATCAGTGCGTATGCCACCTCCCACCCGTGGGAGGACTGGGCCGAGACGTGGGCACACTTTCTCCACATGACCGATGCCCTCGAGACCGCCGGCGCAGCGGGCATGTCGCTGCGGCCGGCGCGTGCGGACGAGCCGTCCATGGCCACTCCGCCAGCGCCCTTGGTTCCCGCGCGACCGACCTTCGACCGAATGATCGCGGACTGGATTCCGCTCACTTATGTCCTGAACAACCTCAATCGCGGCCTTGGCCTTCCCGACGGCTACCCCTTCGTCCTATCCAGCCCGGTGATTGCCAAATTGCGCTTCATCTACGACACCATCGGGACGCTGGACAAATCCCGCGCGATTCCCGCCGCTGGTCAGCCGCGGGCCGCCTGACCAGACAATTTCCGACACACGATGTGCGCTTGCGCTGACAGCGCGGCGCTCCGGTACTCCTGAAACTGACATAGAATGTCCACGCCACGCAGGCCCTTCACGACGTGGCACCAGCACTTTTTCCGAGAGCTGGCCAGGGGCAGGGGCACCCGATGCCGCTACATCGAAAGCGGGGCGGGGATCGTGGCGCATCGTCGCTGGCACGTTCCGAACGAGGTCAGAAAGCTATGACACTTCAATCACTGCAGCCGGTTAGAAGCGACGCCGTCCGCAATGCCGGCCCCTCTACACAGTCCACGCTCGATCTGTTCCGGCGCCTGACCGACGACATTACGGCACTTTTCCGCCAGGAAGTCGCTCTGGCCACCGCAGAGATCTCCGGCGCGATCAGTAAGCTGATGCGCGGCGCGAGCTCCATCGCGCTCGCCGGGGCGTTGCTGTTTGGAGGCTACCTGGTGTTGCTGGCAGCTGTCGTGCTAGGTCTGGCCGTGTTCCTGCCCCCCTGGGTCGCGGCGCTCATCGTCGGCTTCGCACTGAGCTCCATCGGGTATTCACTGCTTCGCTCGGGCCAGACGAAGCTCGAGTCGGTTGAGCTGAAGCCCCACCACGTTGCCCAGTCGCTGCAACGGGACAAGGACGTCCTCACCAGGAAAGACACATGAGCTTCAAACCGCGTACTCCCGGGCCCGCTCCAGCCGGAGCGGATCTGAGTGCGTTGGAGCAAAACATCGAGCTCACCCGGCGCGATCTGGATGAAACGTTGGAGGCCCTTCACGACAGGCTCTCGCCCAGGCGGCGCTTGCGCGCGGCGGTGCAAGCTGCGCGGGAGACCGGAAGCACACTCGCTCAAAATGTCACCTCCACCGCCAGGCGTTACCAAAAGCCCGCGCTCATCGTAAGCGCCTGTGTCTTACTGGCTATTGCAGCTCGCGCCATCGCCCAGCGGCGTCGCTGAGCTTCTGCCTCATCGCGGGTCCGACCCTGCCGTTCCGGCGCCGGTTCAGGCGTGTCGATGAAGATCGCAACCTTCAACGTGAACGGAATCGGCAGCCGTCTGGGCAGCCTTCTCGAGTGGCTCTCGAGAGAGTCGCCCGACATCGTGTGTCTTCAGGAGCTCAAAGCGCCGCAGGAGGCCTTCCCGGCCCAGGCCCTGAACGATGCGGGTTATGGTGCCCTGTGGCACGGGCAGCGCTCGTGGAACGGTGTTGCCATTCTCGCCAGGGGGGCCCGGCCCATTGAGATCAGGCGGGGCCTGCCAGGCGAACCGGATGGCGAACAGAGTCGTTATCTCGAAGCCGCTGTCGAGGGCATCGTGGTGGGCTGTCTATATCTGCCGAACGGCAACCCGCAGCCGGGGCCAAAATTCGACTACAAGCTGGAGTGGTTCGAGCACCTGATCCGGCACGCGCACGGGCTCTATACCTCCGGGCATCCTGTGGTGCTGGCCGGGGACTACAACGTGGTCCCTACTGACTTCGACATCTACAATCCCAAGTCGTGGCGCAAGGATGCGCTTCTACAACCCCAGAGCCGCGCAGCCTACCAACGACTCCTCGCCCAAGGTTGGACTGATGCTCTGCGTGCGAAACATCCTGATGAGGCGCTCTATACATTTTGGGATTATTTCCGAAATCACTGGCAGCGCAACGCCGGCCTGCGTATCGACCATCTACTGCTGAACGACGAGTTGCGGCCGCGCCTCATCGACGCGAACGTGGATACATGGGTTCGTGGACAACCGCACGCGAGCGATCACGCACCGGTGTGGATAGAACTATCCACGAGGCGCAGCTCGAAGCCCGCGAAGCGAGCTGCGAGGCGTGACAAAACTCCGCAGGCAGAGCGCCGCGACATTGGCGGACACCGAAGCGAAATCCAAAGCGAGATCCAAAGCGCGCAGGCACAAAGGCTTGCAACGAGTAGACCTGAAGCATGAGGGCAGCGGCCTTTGCGGGCCGCTGCGATTCGGACAACTCCGACACTCCCGGGTAATGCCCGCCTGCTTCCTTATAACGGCGAAACGGGCAGCCTGCGCGTATTGAGCGCGGGAGAGCAGCCCGCGGGAGGCACCGTATGAAACGCAACCCCACAGCACTCAAGTCACCGGTATTGCTTATCGCTAGTATCTGCTTGGCCGGCGGCGCATTTGCCCAGACGCAGCCGACGCCCCCGCCGACCCCGAGTCCGTCTGCCCCTGCGGATGCATCGACGGCCTCCCGGCCAAACACACCCGATGCAAGCCGGAAGTCCTCGCAGCCGAAGTCGAGTGTGGCGCAATCGCCGGACACGGCGAGCCGGCCGGACGCCGTCTATCCGAAGCGATCGGGTCACGACGCCAAGACGGACAAGGCGCCGCCTCAAACCAGGCAGCCGGGAAACAATCCGTCTGCGAGTGTCGGCACAGAGCCGCCGAACGTGCGGGCTGTCAACGAGACGCCGCCCGTCCGCAAGCTTGCCAGACAGAAGACTTACAAGGGCAACACCGGGAAAAAAGTGGATCCTGGCACCGCCTGCTCCACGGCGCGGCCTACCCCCAATGGCGGGCTCGACTGTGGCATGAGCGGCACCAGCGCCACTCCACGCGGGCTGAATACCCATCGGTCGCCCTGACCTGCATTGCAGCTAACATAGGTTAGCGACAAACTGACGGTGGCGTGCTCCGCCGCGAGCCGTGGAAGTTTCCGTCGAGGAGTTCCCGTCGAGTCGCGCTTGTCGCGCCAAGGCCGCCGTGTCGCGCCGTTTGCCGACCCCATCCGGTGATGAATCCCTACAGATCCCCCCCGCTAATTGCTGCAACGATGCGCGCCCTGCAACACTCGCATAAGGATTTCACATGGAAGCCACAACGCCCGGCCACAACCGCACCGGGGCTGCCGTCAGCCCAAGCGAAATCCAACGGATGCAGGATGCGGTCAACACCTTGTCGCCTCCCACTCCGATCAGCACCCGGCAATTCGATACGGAACGTCTCGCTTACATCGCCGATGCGGACAACGTGGGCTCCATTCCGCCACCCGCTTCACTCGTCAAGGGAACGTTGAAGAAAGGGCTCGCCCGCCTCAAAGGCGTCAGCCCGAACCTGTTTCTGGACAAGCTCGGAGAGCGGATTGCCTTCGAGCGGACGGGTACGCGCCTGTATGACGCCCTGATCTCGAAGTACCTGGCGCTGAGCAACGCCGAGGGCGATGTGCTGCCTCCCGCCGAGTCGGTGTTTGATGCGGCAGGGCTGCCAGGCGAAGCGCCTGCCTCTGCGGCCGGCGAGACCCCGTTGGAGACGCTGCGCCGCATTCGAGCGGAAGAGCTCGGTCATTTTCGCATGCTGTGCGACTCGACGACGCAGCTCGGGGGAGATCCGACTGCCCAGACACCCTGCGCGGACGTGATTGCAACCGCCTCGATGGGCTTGGTGCAGGTGATCAGCGATCCGCGGACGACAATGGCTCAGAGCCTGAATGCGATACTGACGGCCGAGCTTACGGACAATGCGGGCTGGGAATTGCTGGAAGAGCTCGCTGAAGAGGCGGGGCAGAGCGACCTTGCAGACCGGTTCTCGCAGGCGCTCGGTGCCGAGCAGGAACACCTGGCGATCGTGAGTGGGTGGCTGCGGACGCTGGTAACCGACGAGGCCGGCACTCCGGCCGTCTAACCCCATTCCAGGAGCACTACATGACCATCGACCTGCTGAAAGATACGGGTACGCCTCTGGCGCAACAAAGAATGAGCTGGAAGGAGATGGTCGGCAAGCCGATCAGCAAGCTCGACGACGATGCCTTTACGCGCGTTCGCATCATCCTCATGAACGGTCTGGAGCTCGACTCGCTGCGGACCAAACAGGTCGCGCTGCGCATGAACCGCGATGCCAGGGTGGAGCTTGCCCAGCTGATGCGCGTCGAGCAGCACCAGGCCACCACGATCAACTGGCTCATCGGAGCCGACCACTCACCGCTGGAAACCACGATCGGCTACGAGCAGGCCGCGATCGAGATCACGGCTTCGGTCGCGGAACTGGAGCCCGACACATACCTGGCATGCGCCTACCGCTATGCGCTGTTGGAGGATTTCGATCACCTGTACCGTTATTCGGCGCTCCTGGACCGGCTCGAGGGCAAGGATGCGAACAACATCGTCCAGGGCTATACCGATATCGTCCCGGCGCGTCCTACAATCCTCCATCATCGCGCGCCCGAGCACGACCTGCTGCGGCCTTACGACTCCAAGGCCGCGTTGGCAACCAAACTGCATGCCGTCACCCTGACCGGCGCCGAGTTTCAGACGCATGACTATTACATGAACATCGGGCCGCTGTACGCCGACCCGCTGGCCCGGCAACTCTATGCCGAGATCGCATCGGTCGAGTCCCAGCACATCACTCATTACGGATCGATGCTCAATCCAGACGAGTCCGTTCTGGAGAAACTGCTGCTCGCCGAAGCGTGTGAGATCTGGAACTACGCGGCCTGCGTGGAGCAGGAAAGCAACCCGCGCGTCAAGGCACTGTGGGAACGGTTTCTCGACTTCGAGCTGGGACATCTCCAAGTGGCGCTGAAATTGTTCAAGGACTTCGAGCGCCGGGATCCGGCGGAGGTGCTGGGCAACGGCCGGCTGCCGGATTTCATCAAATTCAAGAGCCATCGGGAGTTCGTCAGGCAGACCATTGCGCGTGAGACCTCGTTGCGTAAGGACGGCACGCAATTCGTCAACGAGCGGGACGAGGGCCGCTCCTCGACTGCCTATCGCGATGCCGTGAACGCGGACGGGTCGCCATCGAGCGCCGTCTCCGAAACCTACAGCTGGACGCCCGGGACCGAGCTCATGCGCGCCGATCTGGCGGCATGAGCCGGCAGAAGAGGCGGGTTTGATGCGGGAGGGCGCAAAAGGCTCGTCCTGTCAGCTCCGATCCGCCGGGGCAAGCCCGGCGGGCGAGCCTGAACCAAGCGCGTCAATGGCGCCGGCTCTCGCAGGCTCATGAGGCGAGGGCTGAGCGATGTGTGAGGAGCCGAGTCCCGCCGATGAAGCCGCTCTGGACGCCATTGCAGCCTTTCATAACATCGAACTCGAATACACCGATGCTCACGGTCGACAGCAATCGACAGCGCGCCGTGCGCGGCGCAACTTGCTCGCTTCGCTTGGCGTGCGAGCTGAATCCCCGGAGGCGATTGCAGCCGCCCTTGCGGAGGTTGAGCGCGCGCGGTGGCAGAGAGCGCTACCCCCGGCAATCGTGGCCTATCGCGATCGCGGCCCGCTAAGCGCCGAAATCGTCCTGCGCAGCGATACGCGACGGGTCGAATGGTATTTGAATCTGGAGGAGGGTGCAGCGGTCAGGGGCACATCTGATTTTGCGACGCTGCCACTCCTCGAAACCTCGATGGTGGGCGAATCTTGCATGGCGCGCCGCCGACTCGTACTCGATGGCGATATACCCGACGGCTATCACGCTTTGAGCCTGGACCCGGGCGGTCATTCCTGCCACTTCATCGTGACCCCCGGCAGATGTTGGTTGCCCGAAATGCGTGAGGACGGCAGGAGGCTGGGGGGCGTCGCCGCGCAACTCTCCCTCATCCGGTCGGAGCGCAACTGGGGAATCGGCGACTTCACCGATCTGCGGCAGTTGCTGCAACATGCGGCGAGCAACGGCATCGACATCGTCGGCGTCAGCCCGATGCATGCCACATTTCTGGATGTGCCGGAGCAGGCCAGCCCGTACTCGCCGTCGACGCGGCTGCTGCTGAATGTACTGAACCTCGACGTCAGCTCAATCGCGGGCTTCGCGGAAGATCGCGCAGCTCAGGAAGCCATGGCTACGCCAGGGTTTCAACGCAAGTTGAGCGCGTGCCGCGAGTCGGGCCTCGTGGAGTACGCCACTGTCGCTTCCCTGAAGCTTCCGGTTCTGCGTCTGCTCTATGAGCGAGCGGCGGCGAATCGCGACTCGGAGGCGTGGCGGGAATTCGGCTCTTTCCGGGACGGCCAGGGAAAACCGCTGCAGCTCGGATGCCTGTTCCAGGCGTTACGCACACACTTTGCCCAGGCCCCTGCGTGCCAGACGGATTGGCGCACGTGGCCTGCCGAGTTTCAACATCCGGAATGCCCGGCGGTGGCCGCGTTCGCGCACGAGCATGCGGAAGAAATCTCGTTCTACGCGTGGCTGCAGTGGCAGGCGGACTTGCAGTTGGCCTCCGCGGCCGAGGCCGGCCGCGGCATGAGAGTCGGACTGTATCGCGACCTCGCGATCGGAACGGATCCGGCCGGGGCCGAGTGCTGGAGCAAGGGGTCCGTCATGATGGCGACCGCTCACGTAGGCGCCCCGCCGGATCTGTTGAACCCGCAGGGCCAGGACTGGGGGCTCGCTGCGCTCAACCCCGAGAATCTGAGAAACGAAGGATACGCGAGCTTCATCGATCTGCTCCGCGCCAACATGCGGCACGCCGGCGCTTTGCGCATCGACCATGTCATGGCGCTCCAGCATTTATGGTGCATCCCGGAGGGCTTCCCGGCATCGCAGGGCGCGTACATCCGTTACGCTTTCGAGGATTTGGTTGGCGTGCTCGCTCTGGAGAGCCAGCGCAACCGCTGTCTCATCGTCGGAGAAGATCTGGGTACGGTACCGGCGGGATTCCGCGAGCGCATGAGCGAGGCCCGAGTGCTTTCCTATCGCGTTCTAGCGTTCGAGCGCACCGCGGACGGCGGCTTTTTACCCGCCAGCGCTTACCCGAAGCTGGCGCTCGCAGTCGCCGGCAATCATGATCTGCCCACCCTGCGCGGCTGGTGGGAGGGACGTGACATCGCACTCGACGCACAATTGCGGTCGGCCGAATCCACGGAAGAAATCGAGCGCCGGTTACGGCAGCGGCACGACGAATGCGTGCGGCTGTTGGAGGTCTTGCATCGCGAAGGATTACTCGCCATGACCGACCCCGTAACGCAGGACACGCTGGTCCGGGCCGTTCACGGTTTCCTCGGCCGCACGCGCTGCCTGCTTGCGATGGTCCAGCTGGACGATCTCGCCGGCGAGGTCGATCCCGTCAACCTGCCCGGAACGACGGACCAGTATCCTAACTGGCGCCGGCGGCTGTCGGTCCCTTTGGAGTCGCTGATCGAGCGGCTCAGGGGGTGGTGCAACGGTGCGACAGGCCAAGCTGGCCATCCGTGACGTCGCACACCCACCGCTCATGACCACGCAGCCCGGTACAGTCCTATTACATAGGTAAATGTGTCGGGTCGCAGGCGCGGGTAGCATGGCTTGGACCATGTTAAATCCAGACTCGTCCAGGCGCTTCGAGCGCCGCCCCGGACACGGCCCGCGCCTGCTCCCCGATGGCAGTACGAGCTTCCGCCTATGGGCCCCGGCTCAACCGCGGATACAACTCGAGGTCGCGGGTCATCCCTTCCACTATCCGCTGGAGCCCGGTTCGGGCGGCTGGCATGAAGCGACCGTGCAGGACCTCGGCGCCGGCGCACGCTATTGTTTTGTGCTCCCTGATGGCAAGCGCGTGCCGGATCCCGCTTCGCATTACCAACCCGACGATGTTTGCGGAATGAGCGAACTGATCGATCCACTGAGCTATCGATGGCGGGATCACCGTTGGGTCGGCCAGCCGTGGCATACGGCTGTGCTGTATGAGCTGCACGTCGGGACGTTCACGCAGCAGGGAACCTTCCGTGGAGCAGTCGAGAAACTGGACCATCTGGTCTCCCTCGGCGTCACGGCCATTGAGCTCATGCCGGTGGGCGCGTTTCCGGGATGTCGGAACTGGGGGTATGACGGTGTGTTCCCCAATGCATGTGCCCGCGCATACGGCCGCCCAGACGATCTAAAGTACTTGGTGGACGAGGCGCATGCGCGCGGATTGATGATTCTGCTCGACGTGGTTTACAACCATTTCGGACCTGAGGGGAATCTGTTGTCGCTCTACGCGCCCCAATTCTTCACCGAGCGACACCGGACGCCGTGGGGCGCGGCAATCAATTTCGACGGGGCGCAAAGCGGCCCCGTGCGAGACTTCTTCATCGGCAACGCCCTACGCTGGATCGAGGAATTCCATTTCGACGGTTTGCGACTGGATGCCGCTCACGAAATCATCGACGACGGTCCCTGGCATTTCCTGGACGAACTGGGGGCTCGAGTGCGAGCAAGCGCGCCTAACAGAGCCGTTCATCTGGTACTGGAAAATGAAGAGAACGAAGCGGGCCGCCTGGTGCGGGAGGCCGGACGACGACCTCTGAGCTTTACGGCCCAGTGGAACGACGATGTCCACCACGTCCTGCACACCGCGGCGACGGGAGAGTCCTGCGGCTACTATGCAGACTATCGAGGCGACACGCTCAAGCTAGGCCGCGCGCTCGCGGAAGGGTTTGCGTTCCAGGGCGAAGTCATGCACTTCCGCGGCTCCGCACGCGGAGAGGCCAGCTGGTATCTGCCGCCGGATGCGTTTGTGGCCTTCATCCAGAATCATGATCAGGTGGGCAACCGCGCCTATGGCGAGCGCTGGCACCACCTGGCCACACATGAAGCGCGTCGCGCCGTAGCGGCGGTCTATCTGCTCCTCCCGCAGATCCCGATGCTCTTCATGGGAGAGGAATGGAACGCGCCGCAGCCTTTCCCGTTCTTTTGCGACTTCGACGGAGAGCTGGCGGAGGCTGTCAGGAGTGGTCGGCGCGCCGAGTTCGGTCACCTTGCGGAGTTTTCCGATCCGCGCCGTCGGGACACGATCCCTGATCCCGTGAGCGAAGCGACGTTCAAGTCAGCGGTGCTATGTTGGGAAGACCTCGATGAGCCGGGGCATGCGCAATGGCTGGCGTGGTACCGCCAGGTGCTCGCCGTCCGCCGTGCCGAAATCGTCCCGCGGCTCAGGTTGCTGACAGGCGGCGAAGGAGGGTATTTCATTCGCGGACCGCAGGCGGTCACGGTTCAATGGCTGTGTCGCGGCGGCACGTGTCTGCGCTTGAACGCCAACCTGTCCGACGTCCCAAACGCAGATTTCCCCGCATCCCGCGGAAGACGCCTCTGGCTGGAAGGTGGGCGCGACGCGCAAGGCGCGTTGCGGCCGTGGACTGCTGAATGGCTGTTGGTCGATACCTGATCCGATCCATCCGCCTCGGGTACCAGCGATCCACATTGCACTCGACCAAAGAGCAGCGCAGCTGAAGCTGTCGGCGTTGGGAGCCGAGTCTGCGGGAGTATCCGCGGAGGTAGGTGTAGTCTACGACGGACCATCTGCACCTTCGGGGAAGTCGAATGTCGGCCTCCGCACGCTTCGCGTTACATCGCCCGGAGTTCCTGGACGCCTTGGTGCGCGGAGAAGACAAGATCGCAGAGCTCACGAAGGCGAGCTCAATGACGTTCGCAGCGGGCGCCTCGGTGATCGTGGCGAATACGGACCACAGGTTCGTCTATCGTCTGCTGCAGGGGTGGGCGTGCCGGAGCCGCCAGCTTGCGGACGGACGCAACCAGTTCATTCTGATCTTCCTGCCCGGAGACCTGTTCGCGGTCAAGAGCATGTTTGTGACCCGCCACACCGATGCGGTGCTGGCCGTCTCGCGGATCGTTGTCGAGCGGATACATTATCGTGATCTGCATGCTGCCTACGTGGCAGACAGCGACATCGCCACTCGTTGCATCTGGCAAGTGATGGAAGAAGAGCGCCGACTTCACAGCTGGGTGGTCGGACTGGGACAGGGCAGCGCTGAGGAGCGCCTGGCGCTGCTCCTTTTGGATTTTCGCGGGCGTCTCGCCCAGACTGGCGCCATCGGGCCCACGTCGCTCGCTTACAACATGCCGCTGACCCAGGCGCAGCTGGCGGATCACCTCGGGATCACGGCCGTGCACGTCAACCGAGTGCTCAAGTCCTTTCGTGAGTGCGGGATGGTGACCATACGCGACGGTCAGGTCGTCATCACCGACATCGATGCGCTCGCCCAGTGCGCGTCACCCCTCCTCGACGCACACGATCGTGTCACGCCAGAGTGTGAGGGGGCACAACAGACGTGATTTGGCCTCAGCCCGATCGAGCTTGAGATCCTCAGACCAAGGGCGGGTCCGTCTGCCGCTCGAAATGGCGATGCTGGGCGACTGCCGCAACGAAAGCATTCAAGGCGCTCTCGGCATCGTCCGCTTCGAATCTCAACAGGCCGGGGTCCTCCTGCCCTGAAGGCAACGCTTGCGGAATCTGCGCCTTGTCCAACAGCAGCGCCCCCGATCCGACCGCGAGAATGGCTTTGCAGTGGCGGTACTGGTCTTTGACGAATTCCACCGCGTGTCCTTCCGCCATCAGGAAGTCCGCCGCGCTCTGGCCATCAGGCAGTACGACCGCATCGAAAAGAACGGCGGGCGCCGCTTCCAACGTCACCTCGGCCTCGATCGATTCCCCTTCCGCCGTTTCCACTGTGCCTAACCGTGCGGCTACGTAGCGAGGCACCGCCCCTTGTGCACTCAACGCGGTATGAAGGACCACCGACGATGCGCTGGCCACACCTCCAGCGACCAGAATGGCAATTCGCCGTGTACGAATCCCGGCATTTCCCGGCCGGGAGAACAGCGACAGGGCCTCCGACGTTCGCACCTCGGGCTTCGCAATCTTTCGAGCGACAGCGGGTTGAGGGTCCGGAACCTCGATGCCGAGCCCCGCGGCGACGGCCTCCGCCAGATCGGCGTCCACATTCGCGAGCTGAGACACGACTCGCGCCCGGATGGGTGGCGTCTGCACCCGTGTCAGCTCGAAGCGGAAGGCCCGGATGATGTGTGCCTGCTCGACCGGACTCTGACTGTTGTAAAACAGCGCAGCCTGCGTGTAGTGATCCGCAAATTTTTCCGGGTTGCCTCGCACCTTGTCGTCCCGGATAGGCTCCGGAAAAGAGACGAACCCCGCCATGCCGGCCTGCGCCGGACAACCCCCACCGAGCGAGTTCGGCTCGTACGCGACCCGGCCGCGGGCGATCCCCTGGCGGTGGAAGCCATCGCGCTGGTTGTTATGGATCTGGGCAACGGGGGTGTTGATCGGAATCTCGTGAAAGTTCGGGCCGCCCAGGCGCGTCAGCTGCGTGTCGTTATACGAATGAATCCGCCCGGCGAGCAGCGGATCGTTGGTGAAGTCCAACCCGGGCACGATATGCGCCGTACAGAAGGCGACCTGTTCGGTCTCGGCGAAGAAATTGTCCGGATTGCGATTGAGCACCAGGCGGCCGGCCGGAGTGATGGGCACGAGCTCCTCCGGCACGATTTTCGTCGCATCCAGCACATCGAAGCTGAACCGCTCCGCCTGCCGTTCGGTGAAGATCTGCATGCCCAGCTCGAATTCCGGGTATTCCCCCGCCTCGATCGCCTCCCACAGATCCCTGCGATGAAAATCGGGATCCGCACCGGCGAGCTTCACGGCCTCGTCCCAGTCGAGAGAGTGAGTACCGGCGAGCGGCGACCAATGAAACTTCACGAACACGGATTCGCCGTCCGCATTGAGCAGGCGAAAGGTGTGTACCCCGAAGCCCTGCATCATGCGGAAGCTGCGGGGAATGGCCCGATCCGACATGAGCCACAGCTGCATGTGGACGGATTCCGGCATCAAAGACACGAAATCCCAGAACGTGTCGTGGGCGCTGGAGGCCTGCGGCATCCCGTGATGCGGCTCGGGCTTCAGGGCGTGCACGAGATCGGGGAACTTGATGGCATCCTGGATGAAGAAGACCGGAATATTGTTGCCCACGAGATCCCAGTTTCCCTCGTCCGTGTAGAACTTCACCGCGAAGCCGCGCACGTCGCGCACCGTGTCCGCCGATCCCCGCTCGCCGGCTACTGTCGAGAAGCGAACGAATACCGGCGTCCGCTTGCCGCCTTCGGCGAATACGGATGCACGTGTGTACTGCGTCAACGGGGCGTAACACTCAAAATACCCATGCGCAGCGGATCCGCGAGCGTGCACGACGCGCTCGGGAATCCGCTCGTGATCGAAATGCGTGATCTTCTCGCGAAGAATGAAGTCTTCCAGAAGCGCCGGCCCCCGCAGGCCCGCCTTCAGAGAGTGTTGATTGTCGGCGACCGCAACGCCTTGATTGGTCGTGAGCACCCGGCCGCCTGAATCGACGCGCACCCGATCCAGCGGTCCCACCGTTGGATTGAAACCGACCACCGGGGCGCCGGCGCCCACTTTCGGCGAAGCGTTGCTCTCGGAAAGCGTGCTTCCCGTGACCTCGGGGGAGGCAGGCTCCACGCATTCGCCTCGAGGCGGCGTGCTTGCCGCCTCCCCGTATTCAGCCGCCTTGTTCACGTTCTCCGGTATGGCCTCAGCGAGCGCTGCCACGCCTGCGAGCTTGCGTACGGGTGCGTCGCCCAGATCGGCGGCGGCCGACAGCCTGGCCGGTCCACTGACACTCGATCTGGCAGGCGACTTTCCGCTGTCTTGCGCTGCTGCCTTTGCGCGGGGAGCGGCCGCCGACTTGGCAGGGCGGCCACTCTTCCCGCTCCCACTGCGTGAAGGTGAGCTGCGTTTCCCTGACTGTTTACGAGGGGTTCGAGTAGCCATATGCAACTGTCTCCACGCTGCGGGGCTTTTTGGCCCGGGCAACCGCTAAAAGGGATCGAGGCTCAACCGAAGTGAGGGGGATGCATCGCGGGGACCCCGCGCGCTCCCGCCATTCAACGATGTGCCTCGCGTGCCGTATCCGCTGCGACTTTGGCCCTCGCGGCCTCGACGGCGGTCGTGGCGTCGTCGGTTTCCTCCGGTGGCGGCAGAACGGCCTGCAATCCCAACGACTCGAGCCACAGCTCCCGGCCCCAGCCCTTGGTGTGATACAGATGCTCGTCCTCCTCATCCTCGATCTGCTCGTAGGCATCGGCGAGCACTTTCGCCTTGTTCTCCTCCAGGGCCTTGGCCGCCTCGCCAATCAACTCCCAATTGGCATGATCCTTCGTTTCGGCGAGCGTTACGCAATCACAGGCCACGATCTGAGCGGCGGCGGGATTGCCGGCCGACAGCGCTGTCTCCATTGCAATGACCAGCGCGGCACCCAGGTCCTTGACGATCTTGCAGCCGGGAGTCTGCATGCCGGGGTCGATCCCCAGCGCCGTACAGACATTGGACAGCACGACGACATGGTTCTCGGTCTGGCCCAGATACTTCGTCCACTCCTGCTTCAATTCAGGATGCCGTGCGCATTTCAATGCCGCCTTGTAGATCTTGACGCCGCCCCGTTCGTGCTCGAGAGCCTGCAACAAGAGCTCGTGCAATTGCGATTCGTTCATAAATCCTCCACTGTGAAGTTGCTCACTACGCCCCGATGACACTGATGAAATCTGACGCTGCCGGACCTCAACCGGCGCCGGTCAGCTGCGCCTGAACATGCTTGGCCATTTCCAGGTGATCGAGCACTAACAGACCAACACGGACAGCATGATCGTGCTGAGCAGGATGCGCATCGTGTGATCTGCCTGACTTGACCGCTAAGCGAGCGGTGACCTACAGCGAACGCGCGTGGCCCGTTCTTAGTTCCATTCTAAAAACACGCGCCGCGCGTCGCAGGAGGTATGAAGCTCAGCGGCGAGAAGCTCAGCCGGGGAGGGACGTCGCGAGAGGCCGTGCCGACGATCGGGTGAATGGCGGATCACCGTTCTTGGTTCATGCTTCAACCGCAGGCTGGGCTTTCAACTTCATCTTGGGCGGGCTGAGCTGCAGCTACAGTATTGGACGCCCGCCGGTGACAGCCAGTACCGCCCCGGTAATGTAGCTTGCCTCATCCGAGGCCAGGAACAGGTACGCGGGTGCAAGCTCCCGAGGTTGGGCGGGACGCCCCAGCGGCGTATTGGCTCCAAACTGCGCAGCCTTCTCGGCCGGCATGGTCGAGGGGATCAGCGGCGTCCACACCGGTCCCGGTGCCACTGCATTGACGCGAATCCCTTCCTTGCCGAGCAGTTGTGCGAGGCCCGCCGTGAAGTTGGCGATCGCTGCCTTCGTGGCGGCGTAGGCCAGCAACTGCGGTGAGGGGTCATCCGCCTGGATCGAGGCCGTGTTGATGATGGAGCTTCCCGGCTTCATATGCGGCGCGGCCGCCCTCGAGAGAAAGAACATGCTCTCAATGTTGGTGCGGAAGGTCTGCTGCACTTCCTCGGGGGTGAAATCCGCGAGCTTCGCGTGCGTGCGCTGAAAGGCGGCATTGTTGATTAGCACATCCAGGCGGCCGAATTCTTGCAGCGCAGTCTTCACCAGGGACTCGCAGTGCTCCACGTTGCCTACATCGCCGGCAACGAGGACGGCACGCCGGCCCGCGCGTTTGATCCATTCACCGGTATCGCGGGCATCGTCGTGCTCCTCCAGATAAGAGACGAGCACATCCGCGCCTTCGCGGGCGAAGGCAATCGCGACGGCGCGGCCGATGCCCGAGTCGCCCCCGGTGATCAACACCGAGCAGCCCGGGAATCGGCCGAAGCCCCGGTAGGATTCCTCACCGTGATCGGGCTTTGGATCGAGCGCCTGAGTCTTGCCGGGTGCCGGCTGCTGCTGCCGGGGAAAGGGCGGCCGAGGTCCGGCCGAACGAGGGTCCTGGGGCATGTGTGCACTCCGCCGTGAAGGTTCCAAGACAGGAGCGCTTCGCTCCAACACCTTGCACGGCAAGCGACGCAAAATGCGTTCCCTGCAGCCGCTCGCGCCGACGAAGTTGCAAACACCGGCCGGTTTGCAAACACTTCAACCCGATGATCGAGCCACCGCAGGCCGTGTCTCGAGCACGGCCACGACGCCTTCCAGCGCAGCCAGATCGAGAACGTGGCAGGGTCCGCCCGGTAACCGGCCCGGATCTGTCGAGAGCACGATGCTGCCCTCGCCGTGGGGGTGGTGCATCGAACGGGCCTGTGTGCCGAAGTTCAAGGCGATGAGCATGCGCCGCTCCTCGTACTCACGCTCGTAGATGAAAACGTCAGCGTCGCTTCGAACCTCGCGATACGCCCCGACGGTCAATGCCGGTTCGCTCTGGCGCAGCCGCAGCAGCGCCCGATACAACGACAGCATCGAGCGCGCATCCGCCGACTCCGCCATCACATTGACGCGCTTGAAGTCGGCGCCAAGCGGCAGCCAGGGCTCCCCGTTGGTAAAGTCTGCGCCCGGCGCAGAGCTCCACTGCATCGGCGAACGACAAGGGTCGCGTCCGAGCCCCAGGCCCGGCACATTCTTCTCCCACGGGTCCTGCACAAGGTTGGCAGGGACCTCTGCATCGGACATCCCCAATTCGTCTCCGTAATAAAGGGTCGGCGTACCCCGCAAAGTGAGCAGGAGCATAGCGGCGAGCCGCGCTTGAGCTATTCCGCCGACGCGGTTGATCAGGCGCGCTCTGTCATGATTGCCCAACACCCAGTTGGGCCACCCGCCCGAGGGTAACGCGGCCTCGTACGTCCTCACCAGGGCGGCGATAGCCGCCGCGTTCCACGCGGTGCTCAGAAGATGGAAGTTGAAGGGCAGGTGAAAGCCGGCCAGGGATTCCCCGTAATACAGCATGAGGCGATCGATCGGCAGGTAGGCCTCGCCGATCAGGATACGATCGTCGTACTCATCCAGTACCCGCCGCATGCCGGCGATCATGTGATGCGTTTCCGGCCGGTCGCAGGTATGCACACGCAGGAGTTGGCGCGCCGGCGACATTCCCGGGCGCCATAGGGGATTCTCCGGGTTGTCCTGCAGAGACTCATCCTCCACCAGCATGTGAATGGCATCGACACGCAAGCCATCCACGCCCCGATCGAGCCAGAAGCGCATGACCTGATGCATGGCCTGCCGGACGCCAGGCTCCCGCCAATTCAGATCGGGCTGCTGCGGCAGATACGCGTGGTAGTAATACTCCCCCGTCGCTTCGTCCAAGGTCCAGGCAGGACCGCCGAACTCGCTGCGCCAGTTCGTCGGCGGGCCGCCCCCCGCGGCCGGCTCGCGCCAGATGTACCAGTTGCGTTGCGGATCGCTCCGGGAGGAACGGCTCGCGCGAAACCAGGGATGTTGGTCGGAGGTATGGTTCGGAACAAAGTCGAGAATCAGCTTCAGATCGCGACGGTGCAGCTCCGTTACGAGACGTGCGAAATCCCCCGGTGTCCCGAATACCGGATCGATGTCCTCGTAGTCCGAGATGTCGTAGCCGAAGTCGGCCATCGGCGAGGGATGGATCGGTGAGATCCAGACCGCCGTGACCCCGAGCCACTGCAGGTAGTCCAGGCGAGTGAGGATGCCCGGCAAGTCGCCAATGCCATCTGCATCGGAGTCCTGGAACGAGCGCGGATAAATCTGGTAAATGACGCCGCGCTGCCACCAGGCATGACTACTCACGTGATCCTCGCGTCGGCCGCCTCGTTACACGATGACGATGGCGGGCGGTTTGCTGAGCGCCGGCGCGTGCGTGCGGCTCGGCTTGTTCAGCCACTCGATGAGCGGCTCCCACTGTTCCACATCCGCCTGCGCGATATAACTCTTCATCTCATGCACGCCGATCCCGAGCTCTGCGGCGCGCACATAGTTCTGCGAGTCCCGGATCGTGGCGACGATCGGTATGCCAAGGGTTTGCAGGAATCGAATGAGCGTCTGATACGTGAGCGTGTTACGCCGGATCCGATTGGCGATGACCCCGATGCGGTCATCCTCGCGGCGGATTTTCGCGACCAGCAGCAGGTCGCGGATGCACCTCGAGCAGGCGTGGATATCGATGTCGGATGGCAGCACCGGCACGAGGATCTTGTCGGCATCCCGTGTGATGTCCGGCATCTCGCGCGACTCGATGGCGGCGGGCGTATCCACGATCACGTGGCTTGCCTTGTCCGGCACACGCAACTGAAAGGCTCGCGTGGTGCGACCGTCCTTCTCGAACGCGGCGATCGCGTGAATGGGCGCTTGCGTCGGCTGGCGTTTCTTGACCCAGCGGATCGACGAGCCCTGCGGATCGAAATCCATCAGGACGGGCGTTTGCTGACAAGAAGCGAAATAGCTCGCCAGGTTGATGGCGATGGTCGTCTTGCCCGAACCCCCTTTGGGGTTCATGACGACGATGCGCTTCATGATGACCTTGTTTTACAAAACATGTACTTGAGGCAGATGCTCGGAAGAAGCGTACGCAGGCCCCGCTGCTCCTGCAAGCTGACTACGGCAGGATGCACACGCCGTCTCCGATCCGCGACTGAAGCCCTTTCTGCCCACGGGCCGGCCTGCACGCATGCGTCGCCCCCGTCTGTGAGGTCGAGCACGCCGGGCACCGGATGCGGTGGGTAGAGTCGGCCGCATATGGAAATCTTTCTGCACCTCTGGGACGAGCTGGATGACCTGATAGGCGCCTGCCGCCACATCGCGACCTGCGCCGCCGTGGAGGCCGCCGCCCTGTCCAAGCCCCTCCTGACCGCGGCCTCCGGCTGCATCGTGTCGCTATTGAGCTTGAAAATTCCGTTCTGATTCCCATCATCGCTCCCTTCCGCCTCAGGGCAGAACCGGAAGGCCAGCATGTCGACCCCAGAAAAGAACACAGATAAGCAGACCCACGGCTTCCAGGCGGAAGTCCGCGAGCTGCTGCAACTGATGATCCACTCCTTGTATAGCCACAAGGAGATCTTCCTGCGAGAGCTCATCTCGAACGCGTCCGACGCCAATGACCGCCTGCGCTTCGCGGCGATCGCGGAGCCCGGGCTGCTGGCGCAGGACCCGGATCTGCAGATCACGATCGAAGCGGACCCGAAAGCCAATACGGTGACCATTCGCGACAACGGCGTCGGAATGACCCGTGAGGAGGCCGTGGCGAATCTCGGCACGATCGCCCGCTCCGGAACGGCGCAATTCTTCCGCTCTCTCTCCGGCGACCAGCAGAAAGCATCGCAGCTCATTGGACAGTTCGGCGTCGGGTTTTATTCGGCATTCATCGTCGCCGACCGCGTGGAAGTGCAGACACGCAAGGCCGGTGCGTCGGAAGACGCAGGCGTGCACTGGGAATCGCGCGCTGACGGGGAATTCACGGTAGAGACCATTACGCGTCCCGAGCGCGGCACAGCCGTTACGCTGCACCTCAAGGACGATACGAAAGAATTTGCCGATGCGTTCCGGCTGCGCTCGCTGATCCGGCGCTACTCGGATCACATCGGGTTTCCGGTTCGCATGCGCAAGGAAGGCGAGGCCTCGCTCGAATACGAAGTGGTCAATCAGGCGAAGGCCCTCTGGACCCTGCCGCGCACCGAGATCAAGGACGAGGAATACACGCAGTTCTATCAGCACCTGGCTCATGACTTCAGCGAGCCGCTCGCGTGGAGCCACAACAAAGTCGAAGGCAAGCGTGAATACACGAGCCTGCTCTACCTTCCCGGGCGCGCGCCCTTCGACCTCTGGCAAAGAGATGCTGCGCGCGGCGTGAAGCTCTATGTGCGACGCGTGTTCATCATGGACGACGCGGAGCAGTTTCTGCCGCTGTACCTGCGCTTCGTGAAAGGCGTGGTGGATTCGAGCGATCTGCCGCTGAATGTCTCGCGCGAATTGCTGCAGCAGGAGCCCGAAGTCGAGGCGATCCGCAGCGGCTTGACGAAGCGCGTGCTCGACATGCTCGCCCGCCTCTCGAAGGACGAGCCGGAGAAATACGCCGCGTTCTGGAAAGAGTTCGGGGCCGTGCTGAAGGAAGGCATCGGTCAGGACACGGCGAATCGCCCGGCGCTCCTGTCGCTGCTGCGTTTCTCGAGCACGCATGAGCAGAACAACGAGCCCTCCGTGAGCTTCGCGCAGTACGTCGAGCGCATGAAGCCGGGACAGGATCGCATTTACTACGTCATTGCCGACAGCGTCGAAGCGGCCCGCGCGAGCCCCTACATCGAAGTGCTCAAGGAGCGCGGCCTCGAGGTGCTGCTGCTGGCCGAACGCATCGACGAATGGGTCATGGGCCAGATCACCGACTTCGACGGCAAGAAACTCAAAGACGCGGCTCGCGGCGATCTCGAGCTCGGCGGCCTCGAGGGCGAGGCGGACAAGAAGCAGCACGATGCGGAGCTCAAGGAAAACAAAGGCCTTCTCAAGCGCGTGAAGGATGCCGTAGGCGAGCGCGTCGATGAGGTGCGCATCAGCGCCCGTCTGAAGGACTCGCCCGCCTGCCTCGCCTTGGGAGAGAACGACCTCGGGGCCAACATGCGGCGGATCCTCTCGGCCACCGGCCAGAAGGTGCCGGAATCCAAGCCCACGCTCGAGCTGAATGTCGGCCACCCGCTCGTGAAGTATCTCGAGACTGTGGCGGATCCGGAGCAGTTCAAGGAGTTCGCGCAGGTGCTCTACGAGCAGGCGGCGCTCGCGGAGGGCAGCCAACTCGCCAACCCGGCGGAATTCGTGCAGCGCCTCAATCGCCTGCTGGTCCGTCTTGCCGGCGCGCAGTCGGGAGCGGCTGCGTGAGGCGACTGCTGAATGTCCCCATGAAGGCCATTACGGCCGCCATAATGGCCACCACCGCGCTGCTGACAGGCTGCAGCGACGGTGCCCAGTCCATCACCGCTTCGACTCCCGCCACGCAAGACAGCGCCGGCGCGAGCACCGGAGCCCAGGAGTCGAACGTGGCCTCTGCGAACCTGACTATGACCGAATTGAAGCCCGGCACCGGTCCCGCCATCAAAGCGGGGCAGACGGCTGTCGTGCACTACACCGGCTGGCTATACGCTGAAGACGCGCCCGATCACAAGGGTAGGAAATTCGACAGCTCGGTGGATCGCAACGACCCCTTCAGCTTTCCTGTTGGAGGCGGCCAGGTGATCCAGGGCTGGGATCAAGGCGTCGCCGGCATGCAGGTGGGCCAGCAGCGGCGGCTCGTCATTCCGGCGGAGCTCGGTTATGGAGCGCGCGGCGCCGGTGGCGTCATTCCTCCGGGAGCAACGCTCGTATTCGATGTCGAGCTCCTCGGCATCAAATAACCGCATCGCAAGCCAGCCTGCGGGCCGGCCTGACTCGTGCGCGTCTGCTGCGTTGCCTGTACGCTCCGGGGACCCTTGACCAGATAGGCTGCTGGACATGGTGATCAAACTGCCGCGCGCGCAGCGACTCGTCCTTCCCGGACCGGCCGGCGACCTGCAGGCCTTGATCGAAACTCCCGCGGACCGCATAGATACCGAGGCGGTCCGCGCATTCGGCGTGGTCTGCCATCCTCATCCGCTCTATGGCGGAACCCTCGACAACAAAGTTGTTTACACGCTGGCGCGCGCGTTCGAGGAGCTTGGCGCGCCCGCGATCCGGTTCAATTTCCGCGGCGTTGGGACGAGCACGGGCCAATACGACGAAGGGATTGGCGAGACCGAGGACGCCCTCGCGGTCATCGCTTATGGGCGCCAGAGATGGCCTGGGGCGCAGTTATGGCTGGCGGGATTTTCCTTCGGGGGCGCTGTGGCGCTCCGCGCCGCGGGACGTTCCAACCCCGCGAGATTGGTTGCTGCTGCCCCAGCCGTCGCGCGGGTCGACGTTCAGGACGTCGTAACGCCTTCGAAGTGGCTCATAGTGCAGGGCGACGCGGATGACGTCGTGTTGCCGAACGCCGTGCTCGAGTGGGCCTCGAAGTGTTCGCCGGCGCCTACCGTGAGCGTGCTGGCCGGCGCGAGCCACTTCTTCCACGGCCACTTGTTCGAACTGCGCGAGGCGGTGCTCGCCTTCATGCGCGCGAGCGCGGGCTCTTGAGCTCTTGAAAAGAAAAACCCGAAAGGATCGTCGGTCAACGCTCCTTCCGGGTTTCCTCACCGCGACAGGGGCTGGCGAACAGTCCCCTGGCGGAAATGACGATTACGAGTTGACCATCGCCTTCAGGCTCTTCAGCGGCATCACGCGGACCTTCTTGCTCGCGGGCTTGGCCTTGAACATCATCTTTTCGCCGGTGAAAGGATTGACACCCTCGCGCGCCTTGGTGGCGGGCTTCTTGACGACCTTCATCTTCAGCAGCCCGGGCATCGTGAACAGGCCATTGCCGCGCAGGCTCTTCTTGATCACGCCGCCGAGCGAATCGAAGACGCTGCCGACTTGCTTGCGTGAGAGTGATGTGTCTTTGGAGATCTGAGTCAGGACTTCCGACTTCGTCGGTGCGCCACCCTTTTTCGCCATTTTGCGGTACTCCTCGAGTAAATCTGTGAGCGTGAAACGCGGCGCCACTGTTGCCGCGCAGAGAGAATCGGCGCGAAAAATAGCACATGCGCACGCTTTCGCAATGCTTTTTTCGCTTCGGACTTAGCTGAAATGCCTTTTTTTCAAGGGTTTTGCGTTTGCGAGGCGGCGGACCCGCCGCAGCGTGACCGTTCGCACGCGGATTGTGCGTCGCCTGGAGCGAAGTCGGCACGCATGCGCAAGCTCCCATTCTCGTTGCGATGTGAACGCTAAGCGTGTGTTTCGTAACAGCGAAATCACGTTGCGAGCGCCGTGCGCACTGGCCGCCGGAAGCGGAATTTCAGCCAAAAAACGACATCGCCCGCGAACGCGCGTAAAAGGGGCATGCGATGAGGTTAGCCTTTGGTCTGCGGGCGCCAAGCGCTAGGTCTGTGGAGCGCCGAGGCGAGCGATGAGCTCGGAAGCGCGCGCGGCAACTGCGCGCACGGTGAGATCCTTATTCCGACTCTTTGCACCGCGTGTCAGGGTGATGGACGCGCGGGGCACGCCCAGTGCTTGTGCTAGAAAACGAACGAGACCTTCGTTCGCGGCGCCCTCAACGGGCGCAGAACACACTCGCACACGCAGGCGGCCTTCACGAACACCGTCGATGCCGTCTCGTGAGGCGCGCGGCTGGATACGCAGGCGCAGCAGCAGGTCCGCACCGCGGACGTCATACCAATCCGCCCCGGCCGCGGCCTGTTTCAAGCCAGCAGGATGAGAATGGCCTGAATGGCTATGCAGGCCCACAGCGGCGACAGGTCGAGACCGGCAATCGACGGAATGAGCCGTCGGATGGGACGTAACACCGGCTCGCAGATCGTCGCCAGCACCGACTGCAGCGGCGAGTAACCGCCCGGAGCGATGAGGCTCAGCAGCGCGTAGAGAAAAATGGCAGTGAAATAGGTCCACAGCAGCTTGCGGGCGATCTCGAGTGTGACCAGCTGAATCCAGATCAACGGACCGGGGAACGAGTAACCACGCAACGCGAGGCCCGCGGCGACCGTGATGAACGCCACCAGGACGACGGCTACGACCGAAGCGGTGTCCACTTTCCCCACCGGCGGCAGGATGCGGCGCAACGGCAGGATCAGCGGATTGGTGATCCGCACGACCGCCTGGCAAAGCGGATTGCGAAAGTCGGCGCGTGTCCACTGCAGCAACAGGCGCGCCATCACGACGTATAGCGCCAACGACAGCAGCGTCTCGACAATGTAGATGATCGCACTCATGAGATTTCCGCTGGCTGTGGGATCAAACCCTGGCTGGTCTGCAATGCGCGCATTGCAGTCGGCCGCGCTGGACGAACAGGAGTCAGAGAGCCTCCTAGTTGCCGAATTGCGTGGCGAGCTCGCGACTGCGGCGAGTCGCGGCTTCGAGCGCACGAGCGACGATACCGCGCAGATCGGCCGCATCCATACTGCGTATGGCTGCTTCCGTCGTTCCGCCTTTCGACGTCACTTCTGCTCGCAGACGCGCTAGATCTCCGTCGCTCGCGTGCGCCAGCAAACCGGCACCGTGAAGCGTCGCTACGGCGAGGCGTCGCGCCGCTTGCGCCTCGAGCCCCAGCTCCGCCGCCGCCTGCGCCATCAGCTCGGCGAGCAAGAAGAAGTAGGCCGGTCCGCTGCCCGACAGGGCGGTCACTACATCGAGGGATTCCTCCGTGGGTACCCAAACAACCTCGCCAACCGACTGCATGACGTGCTCAGCGGCAGCACGATGCGCAGCCCCCACGTGCGTTGGGGCGTAAAGACCGGTCACCCCGGCGCCGACGAGAGCGGGTCTGTTGGGCATGGCGCGCACGACCGGAATTCCAGCGCCACACCATGTCTCCAGCGCGGAAACGCGGATGCCCGCGGCGACAGACAGGACGATGGGCTGATTTCGCTTCAGCAACGGCTGGAGCGAGGCGAGAACCGACGCCGCGTCCTGCGGCTTTACGGCAAGCACGATGAGCGCGGCATTTTCGGCCGCCGCGACATTGTCCGCCGTGGCCGTAATCCCGAGGTCACGCGCGAGGGAGGAGCGCGCCGCTTCCACGCTCTCGCCCACGGAAATCTGCTCGGGACGGGCACCACGGCGCAACAGACCGCCGATCAGCGCCCGGCCCATGTTGCCGCCGCCCAGGAATGCAAGCTGCATGTTGTCCATACTCTATTGCTTATTGTACCGGTTGCTCGATTGGCCGGACATCATGCCCCGTCGCACAGCCTCCTGCATTTGAGCTTATTCGAACATTGAAAGCCACGCCGATCAAAGCAGTTTTGACCGTCATGCCGATGATGCGGCCCGTCAGGGCCTAAACTTCTGGGTTCGCAGGGCGCGGGCCGAAGAGCGCCGTGCCGACGCGCACGATCGTCGCACCTTCCAGGATCGCCGCCTCGAGATCGCCGCTCATCCCCATCGACAGCGTGTCGAGTCCCATCCCCGCCTCGTTAAGCCCTGCCAGGGCATGCCGGAGCTTCGCGAACCAGCCACGCTGACGCGCAGGATCATCCTCGTCAGGAGGAATACACATCAATCCGCGCAGCTTCAGGCGGGGGAGAGCCGCCACCAAAGTCGCGAGCGCCGGCAGCTCGGCGAGGCTCACGCCGCCCTTGCTCTCCTCACCGGCAACGTTGACCTGCAAGCAGACGTTCAAAGGAGGAGCGTAGTACGGTCGCTGCTCCGACAGCCGCGCGGCGATCTTGAGACGATCCACCCCATGCACCCAGGCAAAGCCCTCGGCGATGGCCCGGGTCTTATTGGCCTGCAGACGCCCGACGAAGTGCCAGGTCAGCTCGGGAGCGCCGACTGCGGCGATCTTTTCGAGCGCCTCCTGCAGATAACTCTCGCCGAAGTTCCGCAGCCCCGCGCCGGCGGCCGCGCGCACGAGATCCGCGGGCTGCCCCTTGGTGATGCCCAGGAGTGTGACGGAGTCGACAGGCCGGCCGGCACTCGAGGCCGCCGCCGCCATGCGATCGCACACCTCTTTGAGGCGTTCCGGCAAATTCTGCGGACCCATTAACATATTGGATGTAGAACCCCTCCGTTATACTCCCGCGTACTTGAGGAAGCAGTTACGCGCTCGCGCTCGGCCTGCGTGCTCTTCGAGTCCTTAGTCGCCCCCAAGGGAGCATCAATGGCCGTCGACATCGCGCAACTCCTCGCGTTCGCCGTCAAGAACAACGCATCCGACCTGCACCTGTCCGCGGGCGTGCCGCCGATGATCCGTGTCGACGGCGACATGAAGCGCATCAACATGCCGCCCCTGTCGCACAAGGAAGTGCACAGCATGGTGTACGACATCATGAACGACAAGCAGCGCAAGGCGTACGAAGAGTTCTTCGAGACCGACTTCTCGTTCGAGATTCCCAAGCTGGCGCGCTTCCGGGTCAATGCCTTCAACCAGAACCGCGGCGCCGGCGCCGTGTTCCGCAATATTCCCTCCGTCATCCTCTCGCTCGATGACCTGAACGCCCCGAAGATCTTCCGCGATCTGTGCATGCTGCCGCGGGGACTCGTCCTCGTCACGGGCCCCACCGGCTCGGGCAAGTCGACGACGCTGGCCGGCATGGTCAACCACTGCAACGACAACCGGCCGGATCACATCATCACCATCGAGGATCCGATCGAGTTCGTGCACGAATCCAAGCGCTGTCTGCTGAACCAGCGCGAAGTGCACCGGGACACGCTCGGCTTCACCGAGGCGCTGCGCTCGGCGCTGCGCGAGGATCCCGATGTCATCCTGGTCGGAGAAATGCGCGACCTCGAAACCATCCGCCTCGCGCTCACCGCTGCCGAAACCGGCCACCTTGTATTCGGCACGCTACACACGAGCTCCGCCGCGAAGACCATCGATCGGATCGTCGACGTGTTTCCCGCGGCCGAGAAGGACATGGTGCGCTCCATGTTGTCGGAATCGCTGCGCGCCGTCATTTCGCAGACGTTGTTGAAGCGCAACGGCGGCGGCCGCATCGCGGCACATGAAATCATGATCGGCACGCCCGCGATCCGCAATCTCATCCGCGAAGGCAAGATCGCGCAGATGTATTCTTCCATCCAGACAGGCCAGGCCGCGGGCATGCAGACCCTCGACCAGTGCCTGTCGGAGCTGGTCTCGAAGGGCGTCATCAGCAAGGAAGAGGCGCGCTACAAGGCGCAAAACAAGGACGCGGTATGAGCATGCGGCCCGGGCGCCTGGGTCGCTCGGGTTGGCCTGCTGCCTGCGAGGCACGCAAAGTGAGCACCTAAAATGGATCGCGATCAAGGCATCAAGCTGATGCAGGACCTGCTGCGGCGGGTGACCGAGAAGAAAGCCTCGGACCTGTTCATCACCGCCGGGTTTCCCCCTGCCATCAAACTCGACGGCGAGATCCGCCCGCAGAGCGAGCGAGCCCTGACCGTCGAGCAGTCGGCCACGCTCGTGCGCGCGATCATGAACGATCGTCAGACCAAGGAGTTCGACGCCACGAAGGAGTGCAATTTCGCGATTGCGCCCCCCGGCATCGGCCGTTTTCGCGTGAGCGCCTTCGTGCAGCAGGGGGCCGTGGGCTGCGTCATCCGCCTCATCAACGCGAAGATCCCCACGTTCGAGGAGCTCGAACTGCCGCCCATCTTGAAAGAGGTGGTGCTCTCGAAGCGCGGTCTCGTCATCATCGTGGGCGGCACGGGCTCCGGAAAGTCCACGTCCCTCGCCGCCATGGTCGGCTACCGGAACGAGAAGACGCGCGGCCACATCGTGACGATCGAGGACCCGGTCGAATACGTCCACCAGCACAAGGGCTGCGTCATTACGCACCGTGAAGTGGGTGTGGACACCGACTCGTGGCAGGCCGCCCTCAAGAACACGCTGCGCCAGGCGCCGGACGTGATCCTCATCGGCGAAATCCGGGACCGCGAGACCATGGAGTACGGTATTCAGTTCTCCGAGACGGGCCACCTCGTGCTGGCCACTCTCCACGCGAACAGCGCCAACCAGGCGCTCGACCGTGTCATCAACTTCTTTCCCGACGAGCGCCGCGAGCAGCTCCTCATGGACATGTCGCTCAACATCCGCGCGCTCATCTCGCAGCGGCTCATCCCACGCGAATCCGGCTCGGGCCGCATCGCGTCGATGGAGATCATGCTCAACTCGCCGCTCATCCAGGACCTCATCTTCAAAGGCGAGGTCGCCAAGATCAAGGAAGTCATGGCACGCTCGACCCGGCTCGGCATGAAGACCTTCGACCAGTCGCTCTACGAGTTGTACGAGACCGGTTTCATCTCCTACGAGGATGCCCTGCGCAACGCCGACTCGAAAAACGAGCTGCGCCTGCGCATCAAGCTCGAGAGCAAGCGCGAAGTGAAGAACATCGACGACGGCGGTGCGCTGCACATTGTCGAGGAAGAGCAGGGACGCAACCTGTAGGTTCATTTTTGAGGTGCAGCAGACCATGACGGCGGGGAAAGAAGGGACGGCCGGCCTACCGGCGGACGCGAGCCTGTCGGCCACGGGCCCGCAGCCGGCGCTGTCGGGAGCCGATGTGCTGGGGAGCGGGCCCCACCTGACGCTCAACACCAAACCCCTGTTCAAGCTGATGGTGGAGAAAAAGGCCTCCGACCTGTTCTTCACCTCCAACGCCCCGATCAAGATCAAGATCGAAGGCCAGATCCTGCCGGTCAACAAGCAGGTGCTGACGCCCGAAACGGTCAAGCAGACCGCCTACGCGCTCATGAGCAACGCGCAGCGCGAGCATTTCATCAACGAGTACGAGCTCGATTTCGCGATTTCGGAGCCCGGCCTGGGGCGCTTTCGCGTCAACGTCTTCATGCAGCGCGGCTACCCGGCCATGGTTCTGCGTTACATCACCGCGGACATGCCGCGGATGGACAACCTCGGCCTGCCTGATGTCCTGACGGACCTGGTCCTGCTCAAGCGCGGCCTCGTCCTCATGGTGGGCGCCACCGGCTCCGGCAAGTCGACGACGCTCGCAGCGATGATCAACTTCCGCAACGAGAACGGCTCCGATCACATCGTCACGATCGAAGACCCCATCGAGTTCCTGCACACGAACAAGCGCTCCATCGTCAACCAGCGCGAAGTGGGGCTCGACACGAAATCGTATGCTCGCGCTCTGCGTGGCGTCGTTCGCGCGGCGCCCGATGTGATTTTGATTGGTGAGATCCGCGACCGCGAGAGCATGGAAGCGGCCATCCATCTCGCCGGCACCGGGCACCTCGTGCTCGCGACTATGCACGCGAACAACAGCGCCGAATCCCTCGACCGCATCATCAACATGTTCCCCCGCGAGCAGCACAACCAGATCTTCCTCGACCTGTCGCAATACCTGCGCGCCATCCTGGCGCAGCGGCTCGTCCTGGGGAAGGACAACCGACGCTGTGCCGCCGTGGAAGTCATGCTCAACACGCCGCACATCCAGGAGCTCGTCAAGAAAGGCGACGTCGTCGGCATCAAGGAAGCCATCTCCGCCAGCGGCGAGCGCGGCATCCAAAGCTTCGACACAGCCCTCCGCGACCTCTACAAGCAAAACCGCATCGAGCTCGAGGAAGCCTTGGTCAACGCTGATTCGCGCGCGAACCTCGAAGCAAAAATCAACTTCGGCTAGGCCCCCGGCACGTCGACCTCATTTGGCCGGCCATCGAGCGAGACAGCCCCGGGCACTCCCGTAGAAGGATTGGCTGTACGGGCGATCGGCCGCGTGCGGAAGGCCCTTTTTAGAAGACCGTATACGCGTCAAACACCGGACCATCGACGCAAACACGCTTCATCGCCGGCCCCTCCGGCGTTTGCACGCGCACGGTGCATCCCGCGCACCCTCCCACCGCGCATGCCATGAACTCTTCGAGCGACACCTGACACGGTACGCCATAGCGCCGCGCCACTTTAGCGGTGGCTTCCAACATCGGCGTGGGACCACACGAGAAAATCTCAACCTCCGCCAGCTCCGCCGGTCCCAGCGACCCTAGCCAGGCGTCCGCCAACGCAGTCACGAACCCGTCGAAGCACCCCGGAAAGTCCGATTTGCTGGCGAGCCGGCTCGCGATGCCCCATTCCTCGAGCAGCGGCATGCACGCGATCGTGCTGGTGGGTATGCCGGGGACAATGATGCTCGAGGGCCGCGTTCGGAAGGGAAAGGGAATCTCCGACCCCATGAGCACCAGAGGCTTCCATGAAGCGTCGGAGCGGCTACGCAGCCGCTCGGCCAGAAACACCATCGGCGGAATCCCGACGCCTCCGCCAATCAACAGCGTGCGCGGACGCTCGGGATGAACGGTGAACGGCCGACCGATGGGTCCCAGGACGCTGAGCGTAGCGCCCTTCTTTTTTGCGGCCAGGGCCTGCAATCCCGGCCCCACGACCTTGTAGAGCATCTCAATCCACCCGGCCTGCGCATCCGCGCGCATGATGGAGAGCGGCCGCCGCATCGGAATAGACGGATCGCATGTAACGTGCGCGAAGCTTCCGGGCTCGGCACGAGCCGCGCATTTAGGCGCTTCGACACGCAACACGAACTGCTCGCCGTCGTACGCCAGCTGCTGCAGAACCCGCGCGTCTTCAAGGTGGATCGTGCCTCGGTTACTGTTGGTCATGCGTTGCACGCAGCCCGTGACCCAATCACCTCTGCCAGGACGGCCATGCGTACGGCCACCCCATTGCGCACCTGGTCTCGAATGACCGACTGCTTGCCGTCCGCCACGTCGGACGCAATCTCGATGCCGCGGTTCATCGGCTGCGGATGCATCACGATGGCATCCGGCCGCGCGAGCCCCAGGCGCTCCGGCGTCAGGCCATAAAGAGTGAAGTATCGATCCGCATCCGGCAGGTCCACCTGACCCATGCGCTCTTTCTGAATCCGTAACATCATCACGACATCGACATCTTTGATTCCCGCCTCGAGAGCGGTATGCCGCGTGCATCCGGCGAATTCCTGGGCCGCCGGCATCAGGGACTCCGGCGCCACGATGCGCAGATCCGGAACCCCCAATGTACGGAACACGTGATACGCAGAACGCGCGACACGCGAGTGGCGAATATCGCCCACGATAGCGATGCCCAATTTATCGAATCGGCTTTTGTGTTGCCGCACGGTCAAGGCATCCAGGAGCCCCTGCGTTGGGTGCGACACATGCGCCTCACCGGCGGATAGCACGCTCACATGAGGAGCCACGTTCGCCGCCACGAGATTCGGCACGCCGGCTTCCGGGTCACGAATCACCATGACGTCGACGTGCAGTGACTGCAGCGTATACACGGTGTCCAACATGCTCTCGCCTTTCACGCGGGATGAGAGTTGCACCTCGAGATTCACGACGGTGGCGCCGAGCCGCGTTGCCGCGAGCTCGAATGACACGCGTGTGCGAGTGGAGGGCTCGGTAAACAGGTTCGCAACGGTGATGCCAGCCAGCGCGCCGCTCATTGGCGGTTTCGCACCGAGCGGCCGAACGAAACCCTGCGCACGATCGAGCAGCCGTTCGATATCAGCGCCAGGCAGGCCTTCCAGGGTCAACAGATGCCGAAGACTACCGTCGGCGCGGAGCTGATCAGTCACACATCCCCCAACGCGGCCGCCGCCGCGCATGAAAATATTTCACTTTCCTTCGCCCGCGAGCCAGCGCTCGAGAATCACCGCCGCCGCCGCGCTGTCGATGTCCTCCTTCCGCACGCGTCGTTTGCGTTCGCCACTGGCGCGCCGCGCCTTCAGCGCCGCACTCGCCTCGAGAGACGACCAGCGCTCATCGACCATGTTCACGGGAAGGCCGAAACGACGCTCGAGTTCGGCCGCAAAGCGGCGTGCAGCCGGCGCGAGCGCGCCCGGGGTACCGTCCGCATTATACGGCGCGCCGACGACCAGCAGCCGCGGACTCAACATACGAACTTCGCGCCCGATCGTGTCCCAGTCGGGGCCGCTGTGACGAACCGCCGCTGCGGGACGCGGTGCGGCCGTCGCTGTGAGCGTGTCTCCAGCGGCAATACCGATACGTTTGAGTCCGAAGTCGAAAGCGAGAACGGTTTTGATGTCACTCATGCAAGGGTGAGTGAATCCGCGTGTTGCTCACCTATTGTGACCCGGCAGTCGCCACACACCAACTCAAGCATGCCCTGCCACGGGACTGAGCCGATCCGGCTCGATCCCGAGCAGCCGCCACGCTCCGGTCCAGCGCTCCTCGAAGGGGAGGTCGAACACGACCCGCGCATCGACGGGGACGGTAAGCCAGGCGTTCTCGCGCATTTCACGCTCGAGCTGCCCCGAATCCCAGTTCGCATACCCGAGCGCGATGAAGGCATCCGAGGGACCTTCGCCACGCGCCATGGCCGCGAGGACGTCACGGGACGTCGTCACCTGAATAGTCTCGGATACCTTATGAGTATGGTCCCACTTCCCGCCCGGACGATGCAGCACGAAGCCACGGTCCGTATGAACGGGTCCACCCCGCAGCACCGGCTGCGCGGCGATGATCTCGGAGGTGGGCTCGAGCTTCATCTGCGAGAGGACGTCGGAGAGCTTCATCGGTAGCGGCTTGTTGAGCACGATGCCCAGCGCGCCCTTGTCCGTGTGCTCGCAGATGAGGGCCACCGTTTGGGAGAAGTTCGGATCGGCAAGCGAGGGCATCGCGATCAGCAGATGATTCGTGAGGCTCCCCGGGATCGCTTCGGCAAAAGGCGTCCCGCTGATTCCCGTGGCTCCCGCTGTACTGATGCTTTTACCGCCCATGCCCGTAAGTATGGGGATGCCCGGCGACGGGCTCAAGGAACAGCGGTCACTCCGCCCGTTTCCACCCGGCCGCCGACGAACTGCCACTCGTACGCAAAGCGCAACACCCGGTACTCGTGAGCGAGCTCGGGCGGGAAAGGGTCGAACGGGCTGGCGAGCTTGAGGATAGCGAGCGCTGCATCGTCGAGCTCGGGGTAGCCACTCGAGCGGCGAATGACCGCCTTGTCGAGCGTGCCGTCCGCCGCGATGCCCACTTCCACCACCGGGCTGGCTCTGACCCCGAGAGTCCTGGCAATGGTCGGATAATTGAGAGTGCCGATGCGCTCCACTTTGTGGCGCCAGCCATCAAGGTAGGGCGCCAGCGTCGCCGCCTTCGTATCCGGGGTGATCCAGAGCTCGTCGCGCTTCGGCCCGCGCAACGTGGCCGGTCCCTGCTGTTCTTCCGGGCCGGGCTGATCCGCCGCCTGCTGATCCAGGAGCAGGGGCCGATCATGCGAGCTGCCCTTGCTGCCGTCGTCGGCGAGATACTGAACGTGCACGTTCCAGCCCGTGGTGGTGAGCACACGCTCGTCCTCACTTCCCGCGACGTCCCCTTGGGGCCCCAAGACGCTTCCGTCGGCAACGCCGTCCTGTTTAGGTATGGGTACCGAAGAGGCGCGGTTGCGAGGCGCCACGGCGTCGCGCGTATTGCCAGACCCCAGCTGTGTCCTCTGGGCGAGATAGGTGGCCGAATCGTTGCGGTCCGCTTCCGGGACCTCATCCGAGACGAGCAGCACCTCGAGGCCCGGAGCGCTGCTCTTATCCCCGGCGGCGACATTGAATGTCACGCCGAGAATGAGGAGCCCATGCAGCAGCGCGGCCAGAAACAGCATCGTGAGCAGCCGGTCCCGCACCGGCGCCTTGCCTTCACGCAGTGCCAGTGCCCTTGTCATGCACTGCGCGCCGCTCTAGGAGGTCTGGGTGAGGCCTGGAGGCGACGCTCGATGGCCTGCATCAGCAGATCGCCAATGCTGATACCGAACTGCTTGTCGAGCTCCCGGATGCCCGTGGGGCTCGTGACATTGATTTCGGTGACGTACCCGCCGATGACATCGAGCCCGACGAACAGCATGCCTTTGGCCGCGAGAGCGGGCCCGATCTGGCCTACGAGCCAGCGATCGCGCTCGTTGAGCGGACGGCCGACGCCGCGCGCCCCGGCGGCGAGGTTGCCCCGATTGTCGTTAGGTGATGGGATGCGGGCGAGGGCGTAGGGAACCGGCTCACCGTCGATCACGAGCACGCGCGAGTCGCCCGTTGTCACGATGTCCGGGATGTAACGCTGGGCTATCGCGAAGCGCTGCCCGTACTGCGTGAGTGTCTCGAATACGACATTCACGTTCTTGTCGTTTTGCTCGAGCACGAAGATCGAGCGGCCGCCCATCCCGTCGAGCGGCTTGCACACGATCCGGCCATGCTCCTTCAGGAAGGCCTCCATCTCACTCATGTCGCGGGTGATCAGCGTGGGCGCGCAGCACTGCGGAAACCACGCCGTGTAGACCTTCTCGTTCATGTCCCGCAGCCCCTGCGGACGGTTCACGACCAGGGCGCCCTGTTCCTGCGCGCGCTCCAGGATGTAGGTCGTGTAGATATATTCCATGTCGAAAGGCGGATCCTTGCGCATCAGAATGCAGTCGAGATCGCCCAACCGCTCCATCCGGGGCTCCCCGAGCGAGAACCAGTTCTTCGGGTCGGCCCTGACAGTCAGTGGCCGTACCCGGCCGAAAGCCACCCCGTCACGGAGCAACAGATCGTGCTGTTCGAGGTAGGCCAACTCGAAGCCGCGGTCCTGGGCCGCGAGCAGCATGGCAAGCGTCGAGTCCTTGGCGAATTTAATGGCGCCGATGGGATCCATGACGACGCCGAGACGAAATCGTTCGGACACACTGATTCCTTGAAGCAGCGCGCAGCGGCGCGCCCTGATGGGGTGATTATGCTCGGTACGGCACGAATATGTCCGACCACGACACCGCGGGGGAGGTTCGCCGACGCTACCTTCGAAAAACGTGACGCGCGTTGCGTAGCGGGGGGTCTACCGATATGTTAAAACCCGCGCTGCGTTTGCCTCTAGTACCGCCACCCGTAGCGTGGCCCGTTGTTTAGGCTGTTAAGGAAGGAGTTGCCTGACCGTGACCGGCAGCAACACGAAACTCCAGGGTCTCAAGGTACTGGTCATCGACGACAGCAAGACCATCCGCCGTACCGCGGAGACCTTGCTTGCAAAAGAAGGCTGCGAAGTCTTCACGGCGATCGACGGCTTCGATGCATTGGCGAAGATCGCCGATCATCAGCCTGACATCGTCTTCGTCGACATCATGATGCCGCGGCTCGACGGTTATCAGACCTGTTCCCTCATCAAGCACAACAAGGTATTCCGCTCCATACCGGTCATCATGCTGTCCTCGAAGGACGGCCTGTTCGATCGCGCACGGGGCCGCATCGTCGGCTCGGAGCACTACCTGACCAAGCCGTTCACCAAGGACGAGCTCCTGAGCGCGATCGAGACGCATATCGGGAGATAATGGAATGCCGCTGATACTGATCGTGGACGATTCGCCGACCGAAGTGCACGTGATGCAGAAGGCGCTCGAGAAGCATGGCTACCGCACGGCGG
>JAQGOC010000248.1 GCA_028293805.1 Gammaproteobacteria bacterium | reverse complement strand
CGCTCGCGATCGAACTTGAGAATGCGCACGTCGATCTCGTCGCCGACCTTGACGACTTCCGACGGGTGCTTGACGCGCTTCCAGGCCATGTCGGTGATGTGCAGCAGGCCGTCGATGCCGCCGAGATCCACGAACGCGCCGTAGTCGGTGAGGTTCTTGACCGAACCGCGCACGACCGCGCCTTCCTGGAGGTTTTCCATCAGAGCGCTGCGCTCCGCGGAGAATTCCTGCTCGACGACCGCACGGCGCGATACCACGACGTTATTGCGTTTCTGGTCCAGCTTGATGACCTTGAACTCGAGGGGCTTGCCTTCGAGATACGAGGTGTCGCGCACCGGGCGCACGTCGACGAGCGAACCGGGCAGGAACGCGCGGACGTTTTCGATTTCCACCGTGAAGCCGCCTTTGACGCGGCCGGTGATGACGCCGGTGACGATCTCGGCTTTGTTGAATGCTTCCTCGAGCCGGGTCCAGGTGCGGGCGCGCTTGGCCTTCTCGCGGGAGAGGCGGGTCTCGCCGGTGCCGTCCTCGACCGAGTCGAGTGCGACCTCCACGTTATCGCCGGGTTTGACCTCCACCTCGCCGCGTTCATTCTTGAACTGCTCGAGGGGGATGACGGCTTCCGACTTGAGGCCGACGTTGACGATGACGACATCGCTCGTTACGTCGACGACGAGCCCGGTGAGAATCATGCCCGGGCGGATGCGCTGGTTGGCGAGACTTTGCTCGAAGAGCTCTGCGAAACTTTCTGTCATACCTTCACTCGCACGGTATGGGACCGTGCATGTACTGGACCTTCATCCGTTACGGCCCAGGCAAATAACAACGGCACGCACGTCCTGCGCGCGCCAACTTCAACTACTTCCGCATCGCGACGGGATGCACCGGAGCCACTCTCCTCATGCCCACAGGCGGCCGGCACCCATTTCGAGTACACGGCCGACAACCGCCTCGATCGAAAGTCCGGTCGAGTCGATCACTCGGGCGTCAGGCGCGGGTCTGAACGGGGCGACCGCTCGGGTCGTATCCCTCAAATCCCGCTCGGTGATCTCGCGCGAAAGGGCGGGAAGGCTAACATCGGACCCCTTGTCTTTCAACTGCTTATAGCGGCGTTGGGCCCGCTCTTCCGGGGTGGCCGTGAGGAATATCTTCAGGTCGGCCTGCGGGAAGACGATGGTGCCCATATCCCGGCCGTCCGCCACGAGCCCCGGAGGGGCCGCGAACGCCCTTTGCCGCTCGAGCAAGGCCTTGCGGACCGCCGGCCAGGCGGCCACTCGGGATGCCCCCTGCCCGGCCACTTCGGACCGTATATCGCCGGTCACGTCCTGTCCGCCCAGGGTCACCAGCTCCTCTCCATGGGGCCCGATGCCAAATCCCGCATCCATCGTGGCGGCGAGACGGGCATGCCCCTCCGCGTCATCCGGGGCAATTCCGGCCCGCAGGCCGGCCAGGGCCACCAGGCGGTAGAGCGCCCCGCTGTCCAGCAGGTGCCAGCCGGCGTGCTTGGCGACCGCACGGCTGATGGTCCCCTTGCCCGAGCCACTGGGACCGTCAATGGTGACGATCCGGGTGGCGCCCGATGGTGTAAGCGGCGATTGCGGCATCTTGCCGGTCAGCCTCCGTCAGGTCGCATCGATCTGCAAGCCCGCGGTGCGTGCCGTCTCGACGAAGCCGGGAAAGGAGGTGGCGACGTTGGCCACATCCAGGATTTCGATGGGACCGCGGGCCTTGAGCCCGGCAATGGCGAAGGCCATTGCGATCCGATGGTCCCCGTGGCTGTCGATCGTGCCCCCGCCGAACCCGTCCGCGCCCCGGATCCAGAGGCCGTCTGCCAGCAGGTGGTTCTCGACCCCCAGCGTCGTGAGCCCCTGAGCCATGGCCGCGAGCCGGTCACTTTCTTTCACCCGCAACTCGAGGGCGCCCCGCACCAGCGTCTCCCCTTCCGCGCAGGCCGCGGCGATGAAGAAGACCGGAAATTCGTCGATCGCCAGGGGGACCAGCGACTCGGGCACCTTGATGCCGCGCAGGCGGCTCTTGCGGACTTCGATGTCCGCCATCGGCTCCACGTTCTGGTCATCGTTTCTGTTGATGCCACCGTGCGGATGCACCCGGATGTCGGCCCCCATCTGCAGCAGGATCTCGAGCAGGCCGGTGCGGGTCGGATTCACACCGATATTGCGCAGGAGCAGGCCGTTTTCCGCGGCGAGGCAGCCGGCCACGATGAAGAAAGCCGCGGAGGAGAAATCCGCCGGAACGTGGATAGGGGTGCCGCGCAAGGTCTGCCCCCCCTCGATCGCAATACTGGGGCCGTCCCGCAGCAACTCAACTCCAAAGGCGCCGAGCATTCTTTCGGTGTGATCCCGCGCGGGCGCGGGCTCGGTCACGTGAGTGCGGCCGAATGCCTGCAACCCGGCGAGCAGCACGGCCGATTTCACCTGCGCGCTGGCCACGGGCAGCGTGTAGTCGATCGCTCGCAGTCCCGCGGAGGCGCTGATCTCAACCGGCGGCCTGCCGTCGTGGGTCTTGATGTTCGCGTCCATCAGTCGCAATGGAGTCGCCACGCGCTCCATCGGCCGCCGCATCAGGGACTCATCCCCGATCAGCGTCGAGGCGAAGCGCTGCGGCGCGAGCAATCCCATGAACAACCGCATGGCCGTCCCGGCGTTACCCATGTCGAGCGGGGTAGCGGAAGCGCGTAAACCGTCGGGCCCCACTCCATGAACCAGGACGCGCTGTGCCTCCGGCCGCTCGATTCGCACGCCCAGTGCCTGCAAAGCGCGCAGCGTCGCAAGGCAGTCTTCTCCGGCGAGGAAGCCGGTTATTTCGGTATCGCCTTCGGCGATTCCGCCGAGCATCAGCGCACGATGCGAGATGGATTTATCGCCGGGCACCGTGAGCTCGCCCTCGACTTTCCCACCCGGGCCCGCCACGTAGCGTGATTTACTCATGCGTAGCTCGCCGCGCTCAAAGCACGGCCCGGGGATAAGAGCCGAGCACACGAAACAACGACGAGCGCTGCTTGAGGTCGGCGAGCGCCTTGGCGACATGCGGCTCGTCCGCGTGGCCCTCAAAATCGATGAAGAACACGTAGTCCCACTTACGCCGGTGCGAAGGCCGCGATTCGATGCGGGTCATGCTGATACGGTACTCGGCCAACGGTTCGAGCAGTCGGGACAGGGCCCCGGGAGCATCGGTGTGGCCCACGGATACGAGCAGCGTCGTGCGATCCTCCCCGCTCGGAGTGAAAAGCTTACGCCCGAGGACGAGAAAGCGAGTCGTGTTGTCGGTGCGGTCTTCGATCTGCGCTGCCAACACCTTGAGGCCATAGACTTCCGCCGCGGTCTCGCCTGCGATGGCCGCGGTACCTTTCTCGTCACGCGCCCGCCGCGCGCCTTCGGCATTGCTGGAGACCGGAACCTGCTCGACGTTCGGCAGATGCTCGTCCAGCCAGACTCGACATTGCGCGAGCGACTGGGGATGAGAGCAGAGGCGCACGATGCGGCCAAGAGAGCTCATCAGACCCATCAGATTGTGATGGATGCGCAGCTCGACCTCGCCGCAGATCTTCAGCGGCGACATGAGAAAGCGATCGAGCGTGTGGTTGACCGTGCCCTCCGTCGAGTTCTCGATCGGCACGACGCCGAAGTCGGCGCTGGCGGCCTCCACCTCGTGAAACACTTCATCGATGGAGGCGAGCGGCAGCGCGCGCACGGAATGGCCGAAGTGGGTGAGGACCGCTGTCTGCGTGAAGGTCCCCTCGGGGCCCAGGAAGGCCACCTTGAGCGGCTCCTGCTGTGCCAGGCACGCCGACATGATTTCGCGGAAGAGCCGCAGAATCTCTTCATCGCGCAGCGGGCCGGAGTTGCGCTCGCGCGCCATTCGAAGCACCTGCGCCTCGCGCTCCGGCCTATAGAAGTCGACTGTGCGCCCGTCCCGGGTTTTCGAGATGCCGACGAGCTGCGCCAGGCGCGCGCGGTCGTTGATGAGGCTGTGGATCTTCTCGTCGATGGAATCGATCTTGCCGCGCACTTCCTCGAGATTCAGCCGCGGAGGCGGCGCGGCGGCGGCCTCGCCCACTGCCCGGCCCGCCGAGCGCGACGGTCTGCGCAGCGACTGCTTGCGCGAGGTTTTCTTTCGGGCCATCGAAGTGCTCGCAGGCGGCCGCTTGCCGCGTGGTGTTCGTGAGTTCGCCGTCAGACCATCCGCGCCGATAGAATCCCGCCGATTGCGCGGATCTTCGTCAACAGGTCATCCCCGATCGCGCCTTCCGCGTCGACCAGCGTGTAGGCGTACTCGCCCCGCGACTTGTTCAGAAGCTCGGCGATGTTGATCTTCGCCGTCGCGAGACACGTCGAGATCTGGCCGACCATGTTGGGGACGTTGCTGTTGGCGATCACGAGCCGCGTGGTGTTTGGAGCGCGCGGCAGCACTGCCTCAGGGTAATTGACGCTGTTCCTGATGTTGCCGTTCTCGAGGAAGTCGCGCACCTGGTCCGCGACCATGACCGCGCAATTCTCCTCCGCTTCGCCGGTGGAGGCGCCGAGGTGCGGCAGCGTCACGACCTTGGCGTGATCCTTCAGGACGTTGTTCGGAAAGTCGCAGATATAGGCGTGCAGGCGGCCTGCATCGAGGGCCGCGACGATGGCCGCGTCATTCACGATCGCGGCGCGCGCGAAATTGAGGATGATGCCGGTCTTCTTCATCAGCTTCAGGCGCGCCTCGTTCACGAGCCCTTTCGTGTGATCGTTGAGCGGTACGTGCACCGTGACCGCGTCCGAGCGCGCGAACAGGTCATCGAGCGAGAGCGCCTGTTCCACATTGGAGGACAACTGCCAGGCGCGCTGCACGGTGATCTGCGGATCGTAGCCGAGCACTTTCATGCCGAGAGCCAGCGCGGAGTTCGCAACCTCGACACCGATCGCCCCCAGACCGACCACGCCCAGCGTGCGGCCGGGCATCTCGAATCCCACGAACTTCTTCTTGCCCTCCTCGACGGCCTTGTCGATCGCGTGATCGTCGCCGCTCAGCGCGCGCGAAAACGACCAGGCGGGACAGATGTTGCGTGCGGCCAGAAACAGGCCGGCGAGCACCAGCTCCTTCA